>DJRZ01000035.1:7120-27960 GCA_002440235.1 Alphaproteobacteria bacterium UBA6347 | reverse complement strand
GACAAAACGACGGGAAAATGCCGCAAATGCGACAACGGCTGGCTGTTGGACAACGGCATTTGCACGATCTGTCCCGAACACGCGTCGTGCGACGGATCGGACGTTTTCAGCTGCGATTCGTACTATGTCAAAGACCGCGGCGAATGCGTCGGCGTCTGCGCCGCGAAAACATGCGATACGGGCTACAAACCCGTGGCGTACGCGAACGAATGCCGTTGCGAAGCCGAACGCCAGCCGTGTACGGCGGGAACGTACGTGAACACGTCGGACGGTTCCTGCACGCCGTGCCCCAAAGGCACTTACGGCACGGGAACGGACGCGGCGACCTGCGTCAGTTGTCCGTCCGGACAAACCACAGCGTCGACGGGATCGACGTCCATGTCCGCCTGCTACACGCCGTCTTCGGATTCGGGATCGTCGTCCTGCGACAAATGCGGTCCGTCCCCCGCCGGCAACTACACGTCGGGACGGGTGTGCTTCCTGGGATCGGACGCCGCCTACAACGCGTGGGCCGCTTCGGGCGGCTGTTGCTACAACGTCAGCTGCACGACCGTGACCAGCGGCTACGTCTGCAAAGTCGATTCCAGCGGCAAACTGATCGGTTACGGCTGTTCCAAATTGTAAGAAAACGGACACGGAAAAGGGGGCTTTTTCAGGCCCCCTTTTTTGACGCCTGACGACCGGCGGCGCGCAAACAAAAAAAGCCCTGAAATCGATCAGAGCTTTTTTTAATGCGACAATATGCCAATCTTTTGTCTTTTTGTTAAAAAAAATCAAACAGATACATCTTCCCCGTCATATCGCCCGTATTAGCATTTTCATCGGGAAATCCATTAACGGCAATACAGACGGCTTTCGATCTATTACAAAAAAACGCACTTTGCAAAGTATGTATTCGCGTCGCCGATTTTCCGTCGATAAAGATATCCTTTCAAACAACCAGATTTTAATTATTCCTTCCCCTGAAAGAACGGTTTTTATTTCGACAAAATTTGAATCGCTTCGGTATTGCCGATTTTTTGCGCAACCGACAGGACGGAGTTCCCTTTTTTGTCTGTATGATTGATGTCCGCTCCCACTTCTTTCAACAATTTCAACGCCTGCAAAACAAAGTGCAGAGAGCGTTTATATTTTGTCAGCTCCACCGCCAGAAAAATTAAATTTATTTAAAATCTTTTTCTGACTTAATTTTTTTATAAAAATATTTCAATTTTTCTTTTAGTTCATTGACCTTTGTTTCTGAAAAATATTCAGATGTTTGAACAGGTTCCTCAAAAAGAAGAATCCCTTTGTCCCACCAAGATTTATTAGGAGGTAAATTTTCTTTTTCAAAAACACGTTTCAATGCGGGTAAATCCGCCTTACTATGTGTATAGGCATCTAATGAAAGCACCATCTTTTCATTATAATCTTGATCCATTTTTCCGGAAAGTCCTATTTCCATATCAAATTTTTCTTCTTTATGCCAGTGACTTTTCCACAAGTCTAAAGGGCTAACTTTAAATGATGCTTTATCGTACAATGCTTTAAATATATTATTTTCAATATGAACCAATTCTTTGCATCTCGTGAGATAAGATTTATCAAAAGGTTTTCCATCTTCCGTTTGCCTGTAAATCGCCGTACATGTATTCGGATATTTGATTAAAGTTTCCAAATCGATTTTATATTCTTGAAGTTTGCCAATTAAATATTTATCATATTTTTTGTTATCTATGAAATCATAAATATCAGAATATTTTATATTATTCTGATAAATATCCTGATAGATAGACGAGATATAATAACGCACATATTCATAGCCCGCTTTATCTTTTTTCCCTTTTATAGCTTTCCACAAAAGAGTAGCAACATCTTTCCATGTCCAAGACTTCCACCCTTTCGGCAAATTATCTTTATCAAGTTTTTCTTTTGTCAAACAAATTTTCATCAAATTCTTTGACTTGTTTTCTAAATCTTTATCATAACGCGTTAATTGGTCTTTTCCGAAGCTTGAATTTATCTTTGCTTCAACAGCAATCAAAAAATCTGTATTTGCAGTCCCTTTTGTTCGTTTCCCGCCGATGCGAATATCATAACGATCATTCTTATCCTGATTCCATAATTCAGCATTTACGTCATATTCAGCAGATTTAGCCTGAAACGGTATTTTCTCACAAAACGCGTCAAAAACATATTTTCCAAAACCGTGCGTTTCATTATGATCCAACAAATAAGCCAAAGCCCTAGTATATGCCGTTTCTTTAAATCCGTTTTCTATTGTTCCGAATAGGCTCACCGGACAATTAACGGGCATTGGATATTCGTTATCTTTTTTAAGCTCTTTAAATTCATCTATTGCATTCTGCTTGAATTTTTCCAGCAAATTTTCAACTGATTTCACCATTTTTCTCTCCTAATAAAATTAGGATAACCGTTTTACGATGTTATGCCAAGCAAAAATTTAGCTCCAGCGGTTTTGTTCCGCCAGTTCGACGCGTTTCCAAAAGTCGCGAGGTTTGACGACTTTGACTTCTTTTCCCCAAGTGCACAAATGCCACGCCATTTCCAGCGTGCCGCCCGCGCGAAATTTTACGATCAGCGAACCGTCTTTGTTTTTAATCGTTTCCTGATCAGGATGGAAAACGAAGTTTTCCGCCTCGGGCGCGGCTTTCGTGCTGAATTTCCATTCGACGTCGTACGCTTCTTCGCGGTACACGCCGAAAGAATCTTTCACATACTCATTCTCTCTTTGAATCCGCAGTTATCCAGCTATATCCCCGTAAATCCCACAATATCCCGCTTGGTCTGAATATAAGTGTCAAGTCACAAAAATCATGCCAAGGCGACGGACTTCAAACAATCCGATCTTGTCCTATTCCGGATCAATCAAATCACTTTTTCAATTCGGCTTCGACATCGCCGAACGCGGACAAAGCATCCCTCAAACCGGCGACGATGGATTGCGCCAACACATCCGGTTCGGGCAGATTTTCCAAATCGGTCAGCGACGCGTCCTTTATCCAAGTGATGTCCAGACTGGTTTTATCGCGCGCCAAGATTTCCTCGCAGCTGAATTTTTTAAAGCGTTCCGTTTCTTCGCGGTTGTCGTAACATTGAACAAAGTCAATCAAATCCGCGTCGCTCAGCGTGTTTGTGACCAGCGTGAAGTTCATGTTCGTACGCAAATCGTAAAACCACACGTCGCCCGTTCTGTATCCGTGTTCCAGCGGCGTCATCTTGTCAAAAAACAGGACGTTCGCCTTGACGCCCTGCGCGTAGAATATGCCCGTCGGCAGGCGTAAAACGGTGTGCAGATTGAATTCGCGCAACAGGCGTTGACGGACTTTTTCGCCCGCGCCGCCTTCGAACAGAACATTGTCGGGAACGACGACAGCCGCTTTGCCGCCGATTTTCAAAATCGTCATGATGTGCTGTAAAAAGTTGATCTGCTTGTTCGATGTCGTCGCGATAAAGTCGGGACGCTGGTAATCCTCTTTTTCCACATCGACCGACCCGTCGGCGTTCAGGACTTTCAGCCCGCTTTTTTTGCCGAAAGGCGGATTGGTCAACACCATGTCGTAACGGGTTTCGCCCGCGCTCATCAGCGAATCGCCCTGTTTGACGGGGCATCGTTCGCCGCCGCCGATGCCGTGCAGGTAAAGGTTCATCGCGCACAGGCTGACGACCAGCGGCGTGATGTCCGTGCCGTAAAACTTTTCTTCGCGCAAAGCCCGCAAAGCCTGCTTGTTGGCGACCTGCGTTTTCATGTAATCGTAAGCCGCCAGCAAAAATCCGCCCGTGCCGCAAGCCGGATCGACGATTGTCATGTCGGGCATAGGCTTCATCACTTCGACTATGGCTTTAATCAGCGGGCGGGGCGTGAAGTATTGTCCCGCGCCTGCCTTGGATTCCGTCGCGTTTTTTTGCAGCAATCCTTCGTAAATCGCGCCTTTGACATCGACGTCCATGCCCAGCCAGACTTCTTCGTTGATCAGGGAAATCAGCCGCGCCAAATGGGCGGGGGAGGAAATCTTGTTTTGCGCTTTGGCGTAAATCGTGCCGATAATGCCGCTTTGCGCCGACAAAGTTTCCAAGACCTGCCGGTATTTCGCTTCCAATTCCGATCCTGTCAAAGGCAGCAAATCGCGCCATCGGCACCCGTCGGGCAAAGCCGATTGTTCGCCCAAAACGCCAACGCGCTCGTCGTCCATTTTCAAAAACAGCAGGTAAGTCAGCTGCGACACATAATCCGTGTACGTCAACCCCGCGTCGCGCAGCACGGTCGCGAAGTTCCACACTTTGGCGATTAAAGTCGATTCGTTCATTTGTTTTTTCCTTTGTTCAAAGCTTGCACGTCCGCAATCTGGTTTTCAGAAAACAGCGCGTAATCGGAATCCGTCCGCGCGGCGGGGGACAGCCTGCCGACCTTGACCCAGTAACGGACGGAGGAAGCGGGAACGCCGCACAGCTTGGCAAAATCGCCGATCTTCATCAGCTTTTGCCCCGACACGTCGGGTTTGGAAGTGTCCAGCAAATCTATCGCCGCGGACAGCGACCGCGACAGCGATTCCAGCATAAAAGCCCTGTATGCGTCGCCGTTTTCGGTCGTTTTGTATTTTTCCAACGCGGACAGATATCGCTTGCGGTCGCGGGGACGAATGATGATCGGGGAATATCCGCTTTCCAGCAGCATCAAATTCATCAACAATCGCGCCGTGCGCCCGTTGCCGTCCACAAACGGGTGAATGGAAACAAGGCGGTAGTGCGCCTCTATCGCTTTCAACGGTTCGGCGGTCGCGTCGTTTTTCAGCCAAGCGTCAAACGCCGCCATTAAATCGGGAACTTTGACCGGATTGGGCAGAATGGTGGCCGAACCGGAAATCCGCACTTTGACGGCGCGGTAAAATCCGGCGTTCGTGTCGTCTATGCCCGACAAAATGATTTTGTGCAGGGCAAGGACGGTGCTTTCGGTCGCGGGGGTTCGCGCTTTCGCCGTTGCCAAAACGAAATCGTAAGCGGCGGCGTGGTTGCGCGCCTCTTGATAATGTTTCAACGGCTTTGAACCGGCGGTAATGCCCTCTTCAATCACCAAAGTCGTTTCTTCGCGGGTCAGCGTGTTGCCCTCGATAGCGTTGGATGTATATGCCAGCTCGGTTTTCAACCAGTTGTGCAAAACGGCGCGGTTGTCTTTGTTTTTCAACAAATCCGCCAGCTTTTCACGTTTTTCGGCGATGTCGTTCAATATGTCCATAGCATCCGCTTTTAACTTTATGGTTTTCATATTTTAAAACATTAAAGTTAAAAGTCAAGAGAGCGGGAAAAAGAGGGAGTACTCATTTTCTTCCTTTTTGACGTTTATTTTTTCGGCAACGCTTTTAAAGCGGATAAAAAGTCGCGTTCAACCGTGCTTAAAGTTTTTTCCTGATATTTTTTGTATTCACCGGTCGCTTTTTCGACAGCCTGTTGATGAGAAACGGAGCCGGCATCCTGCAACAGTTGTTCGCCGCTCATCGTTAAAATGCGATCCAAGTGGTTTGCCCAGTCTTTCATCGTCATAGGCTGTTCACGTTCCGCCTGACGTTCGGCGAAATCCAAATATCCCGAAACGATTTGCCGCATTGCGTGCAGTTCTTTTTCATTCAGATAGTTTTTAGCAATCAAAGCGTCAGCCAAATGCGGACGGTCGCCTTTGAAACTCGTTAAACCCATAAACTCCTTTTCGGCATCGGCGCGGGAATAAATGACTTCCGCCGCTGTTTGCCCCGAAACGGCAAAATGGATTTTGTTTTGCACTTTTTTGAAAAATTTGATGGAAACATCGGCGCGCGGATCATAGTCGATACTGGTCGCGTAAATATCCAGAACCTGACGGTAGAACACTTTTTCGGACGCGCGAATATCGCGGATTCTTTCGATCAGCTCTTTCCAGTATCCGCCGCCGCCCAATTCTTTCAAACGGTCGTCGTCCAACGTAAAGCCCTTGATGATATATTCTTTCAGCCGCTGGGTAGCCCAAATGCGGAACTTTGTCGCAGTTAAGGATTTAATGCGGTATCCTAAAGAAATAATCATATCCAGATTATAGAATGTCGTTTCATAGTTTTTACCGTCAGCGGCAGTTGTTCGGAATTTCCGAACAACTGAATTTTCGGATAATTCGCCGTCGGCAAAAATATGTTTGATGTGTTCGCTGACATTCGCCTTGCTGGATTGATACAGTTTGACCATTTGCGCCTGCGTCAGCCAAACAGTTTCATCTTCAAACTTTACATCCAGTTTGATTTGCCCGTCGTCGGTTTTGAAAAGAATTATATTTTCACTCATTTTCTTTTTCCTTTTTTGGCGGAAAGTTCGGACGCGCGGGCGGCGCGGATGCGATCAAGCAGGACGGACGCCGGTTCGTCGTCGGGATTTTGGGGGACGAGTTTGCCCGAAAACGCTTTTTTCAAAACAGCTTGCTTTAATTTTTCGGCGTCGTTTAGGGCGCGGTCAACCGCCGTTTCCAGCGCGTCCGCCCGTTCAAAACGGCTTTCGATTTCCGCAACGATTTTTTCCTGCTCCGCAAGAGTGGGAACGGGAATTTGAAGATCGGAAATTTCTTCTGAATTGATATTATTCACGCCGCTTGTTGATTTTGCTTTTTCCTCTATATATGCGCGAGCCTTGCCGGAATTTAAGAAATGCAAAAGGAATTTCGGCAACAGTTTTTCAGTATCTTTTATGCGCAATCGCATCAGATACCCTGCATACAACCCGTTTGTATCTGTATTGTACACCAGAGCCGCTCGTCCAACTAAATTAAGGCTACCATTGGAACGAATGATAAGAATATCACCACTTTTAAGCATTAGAGAAGACTTTTCAGAATCGTCAAAAGACGCAAATTTCAAGTCTGTTTTATCGAGTACCCCTTTTTTAAAATCGATATTGGGAATTCGATATACGGGCATTGAATTTACATTTTCTTCCGTAGAACATTTTTTAGACGTTCCGTATCTAACCTTATCAATTAAATTCTTTAAAACTGAAAAAGTAGATGCATCAAAATCAAATGCGCTTTTCAAAACGGATTGGCGGTAAAGGGCGATTTGATTTTTTACGGATTTCAGGTTTTCAACCCCCGCGTCAATGCCGGCGAATAACTCTTCAATCTTCGCCACAATCCGCCCCTGCTCCGCCAACGGGGGAAAGGGAATAGATAGGTTATTGATATGTGAATTTTTTAGATTGTTGATATTTACGCCTTTTGATATGCCAGATACGATTTTTCTATAAGTGTTTGTTTGAAAAAATTTTCCAAGAAAAATCGGATTGATATTTTTATCAGGTCGAACAACAGAACAAAAAGCCCCAAAGGTTATATCTCGTTCATTACGTAAATATTGAGCCGTCTTTCCAACAAGATTTTTACTTCCGCTTGACATCGCTATCAAAATATCAAATTTTTTCATATTTTGGAGCGAGTCAATTACAGAAGAAGAAACATGTTGAACGTCATCATAGATGATATTTCCGTCTTGAATATTGTTTGCACGCAAAAGACATATATGTGTACTATCTTCTATTCCTAAATCAGATTTATCATATGATACCCCTCTGATGAGGGATGCTATTTCTGATAGACAGCAGATACACCAATTTTCAGGAAGATTAGTCATTTTTTTCAGATACCTTTATAATTTTTGAGAGGAATGCTTTTTTTATTTTATTTTTTCTTATGACAACATTTAAAGTTGCCTCTATATATACATTCTTTTGTTGGACTATGCATTTACCACATTGCTTCGCTTGTTTTTGAGGCATACTTTTAGAATCATAATAAACATCTAAATATCCATAAGTGTCATTTTTTAATTTTACAAAGTAAGGTGTCGTGGCGTTAATTGAAATTAATTGGAATTTATCAGTTAATTGTTTTGTAATTTTTTCTTCTTGTCTTTCTAACGCGGATATATCTTTTCTATATTTTTTTAGTAATGGTATTTTTTCTTGTTCTGAATTAAAAATAACGTCTTCTTTCATATCAATTATGTTTGATATGGTTGATTTTTGATAAAAATATAATTCGTTTAAAGCGTTTGATAAAAACGGGTAAAAATCCTTTAATTCTAATAACTTTTCTATTAATAAACGTATTGTTTCGTGCATATTTTTATTTTTTTGGGCTTCTAAATCAAGTTCTTTTTCTTTTAAATCAAGCTCTTTCATTTTGATTTTTTCTTTATATTTTAAAAGGGCTGTTAAGGAAAAATATCCAGTTGTCGCTATAATTAATAATGCAATTAAGAAGCATTTATAATTTGGAGGGAGAGTCTCTATTAAATCTTTAAAATCAGGTAGTATATTTAATATATTAGAAGATCCCTTCTTTACAGAAAAAACGACTTCTAATCTGTCTTTTTCTTCTTTTGATAATTTTCTGATATCATCTGTACCATATTTAATAATGCAGAATATTTTATAGATAGTCTGCTGATACTCAATACAAATATGGGCTACGGGGGCAATAATAGATTGCTCATATTTTTTATAATATAGATTAAAATCAAAAATATTTTCATTAAAATCAGGAAGTTCTATATCGAAACCATTTTCAATAAAATAATTGGCTAAATCTTTTTTATTTTCAATTTTCATATCTTACCCCATCAATGTTGCCGACAGATCGGTCAGAATGTCGTTCAGCTGATTGCCGAAGACTTGTCTGGCTTTGAACAGACCGCCGCGGTCGGCGAAGATTTCCTGCACGTCCGCGGTTGAAATGGCGGCGTTTTCGATGATTTGCGTTTTAATCATTTGCAGCCATTGCGTTTGTTCCGCCGTAAATTCGACGCCCCGTTTCTTTTGCCGCCCCAGCCACAGATTAAATCTTTGTTCCGCCGCCGTGTCAAACTCGTTCAGCGTTTCGTCCGCGCCGATCGCGAAGCGCACCAGCTGCACCAAATTCGTCAGCAACCGCGCGGGATTGGTCACGCGTTTGACCTTGTCCCGTTCAATGTCGGCATAGGCGTTCCAGACGCCCGCCAAATCCAGCGGGGGACGCGCCGCCGCCATTTTGTCCGACAGGTCTTTTATCGCTTCAAAGGTCAGTGTTTTTTGCGCGTGCGATCGGTTGAAAATGATTTGCAGCGCGGTGATTTCGTCCTTGTTCGCTTCGATGAAATCGCGGAAGTTTTTCACCGTGTCCTGCGCCCTTTGCGTGCCGACGACGGGCGCGGTCAGCACTTCATCGGGGGCGAAGTCGATATACAAAACGGACTTCGACGCCAAATCCAGCAATGTTTGACGGAAAGCGGGCGAATTAAAGGGTTTGACCGCTTCCTGCTTCGCCGCTTCGATTTCCGCGTCCGTCTTGCCCGCCTGAAAATCCGCGTCCGCCGCGGCGGTCATTTCCCGCGCTATTTGCACCAAATCCTTGCCGTTTGCCGCCGCCTTGACCCGTTCGACATCCGCGCGTTCCAGTCGGGATTGAATCTTTACCAACCGCACGGCGACGGAATCAAGCGTGTCGTCGTCGTCTTTGCCCTGCGCCAGCTGTTCCGCCAGCTTTTTCAGCGGGACGGCGCGTTTGCGTTCCAAAGGTTGCGAAGCGGACTTGTTCGATTCCGTCACGCCGACGGCGTCAATCAAGAAAAAGTGCGTTTTCGCCCGCGCGTTCGGTGTGACCGATTGCAAATCCGTGTCGGACACGGAACGCACGCCGCGGCCTTTCATTTGCTCGTAATACAGTTCCGAATGCACGTCGCGCATGAAAATCAAGACTTCCAGCGGTTTGATATCCGTTCCCGTCGCAATCATATCTACCGTGACCGCGATGCGCAAAGCCGGCGATGTCCGAAATTCGTTGATCAAGTCCGACGGCTTTTCACCCGACACGTTATAAGTGATCTTTTTGCAAAACGAGTTGTCTTTGCCGAACACTTCGCGGGTGATGCGGACGATTTCCTCGGCGTGGTTGTCGTCCTTGGCGAAAATCAGCGTTTTCGGCACCCAAGTCGGGGCGCGGTTCGGAAACAGCTCCGTCCACAAAGTATCCTTGTAGCATTGAATGACCGCGCGAATCTGGTTCGGCGCCATAACGGAACGGTCAAGCTGGTTCGGAGTGTATGCGATATCGTCGTCAATCTGCCCGTATGTTTCCCTGCGCGTTTTCTTATCCCGTTGCAGAACGGGAAAGTCATGCGTGATTATCCCGCCCCGTTCCGTTATTTTTGTGCGGATGCGCAAAACCTCGTAATCAACGTTCACGCCGTCGATGACCGACCTTTCATAAGGATATTCGGCGACGATGTTTTGATTGAAATAGCCCAAAGTCAGCTTTGACGGCGTGGCGGTCAATCCGACGGTGAACGCGTCGAAATATTCCAGCACCTGCCGCCAATCGCCGTAAATACTGCGGTGACATTCGTCCGTGACGATGAAATCGAAAAACTCCGGCGGCAAATCGCGGTTGTATTCGATAGTTGCGGGCTTGCCCAAAGCCCCCAATTCGTAGGCGGAAACGTCTTCGTTCGCCGAATCGTAATCCGCTTCGCCGCGCAGCATGGAATACAGCCGCTGAATGGTCGTGATGACGACTTTCGCGTCCTTGTCAACCGTGTTGTGCTGCATATGCTGAACGATGTAAGCGTCCGTAAAAGGGCGGTTTTCATCATTCAGATAAAAATTTGAAAACTCTTTCTTTGTCTGCGCGCCCAAATTGTTGCGATCGACCAGAAACAAAACGCGTTTGGCTTTGGCGTGCTTGATCAGGCGATAAACAAAGTTGCAGGCGGTAAAAGTCTTGCCCGCGCCCGTCGCCATTTGAATCAGCGATCGCGGCTGTCCTTTCGCCAAAGACGCTTCCAGTCCCGTGATCGCTTCGATCTGGCATTGACGCAAACCGATTTTATTCAGCGGCGGCATGGTTTGCAAACGGTTGCGCAAAGTCGTTCCCTGCGCCAGTTCCGCCGCCAGCGTTTCGGGGCGGTGAAAGGAAAACACGCGGCGGGCGCGCGGGGTATGGTCGCGGTAATCCGTGAACCATGTTTCCGTATCCGTCGCCTCGTAAACAAACGGCAGGAAATCAGCCGCCTTTTTCACATAATCGGGCAAAGCGGCGGCGTATGCGGCTGACTGGTTTTCAACGCCGCTGAGCGGTACGCCGGATTTTTTGGCCTCGATCACGCCGGCGGCTTTGCCGTTGACAAACAGCAGATAGTCCGCCTCCGTTCCATCGCGCATCATAAATTCGCGCACGGCGACGCCGACGGCGGCGGTGCGGTCGAAATCCGCCCTGTCTTGAATGATCCAGCCCGATTTTATCAACCGGTCGTCAATGATTTGCCGCGCCTGTTCTTCCGGTGTCAATGAAATCCCTCCCGAATACAATACAGTATATTATCAAGCCGTTGCGGCGCAAGAGCGGAATAGCTTTGAAAAATTTTCTTCCATATTGCAAAAATGGTTATTTTCCACCCCGTCTGCCTGAAAACTTACGGGAAATCTTTTTTGGCGATTTTAGTGAAAACAACAACCTGCGCAACCGCGCGATATTTGAAATAACGCTGGACACGGCTCTGCGGCTTCACTCGATTCAAAAATCGACAATCTGCAAAAACAAAAATCCCCCGTTGAAAACAACGGGAGATTTTGCAAAATGGCGGAGGGCGTGGGAGTCGAACCCACTCACGGCTTTAACCCCGTGTACGGATTAGCAATCCGCTGCATTACCGTCCTGCCCGCCCTCCGGCGCGATTTCTGTTCTAGCGAAAGTTTCGCCCGCCGTCAACTTAAAAAAAACGTTTGCCGCCGTTTTTGTCGCCGCCGCGCCTTAACGGTGCAGCATCGCTTCGGACAAATGGGACGACACGCGTTCGGCTTCGGACATTTTCTTTTCCGGATCGCGCAAAATGGACGCGCGCAGTTTTTCGTTCACTTTCGAATTTTCGGGCGTGCCGCCCAAATCGACCGTGACCGCCGCCCCCTTGGCAAACCGTTTAACCAAAGACTTGTCGCTTAATTTCGTCATCTGGAGTTTCCTTTTCGCTTCATCTCGCGCGCGACCGCGTTTTTCGCCGGCGCGACCGGTTTTTCCCGCGTTTGCGCCCGCAACCGCGACATCAGTCCCTGTTTCGGCGCCATCGCCGCCAGTTTCGCCTGCAAAGACGGCATCGGCGGCGGCAAGGGCTTGCCGTTTTCGTCCACGGGCGGCGGAGGCGACACTTTGCCGTCGATCGGCGGCGGCATTTGAACGCCGTTCCCGTTCATCGGCGGGGGCGGCGGAGGCGTGATCGATTTTTCATACGCCGCGCCGTCATGGTACAGCCCGTGCGGCGCCAGAACGGCTCTGCCCTCCGGCGACAGCTTCGCCGTCAGCGAACCGCAAGCTTCGCATTGATCCTGCGCGGATTTCATCAGTTTGTAGGTTGAATCGCTGATATAGGCGAAATCGTCCGATCGCATTTCCCGCTTGATCTTGTCGTCCGGCGGCAGTTCGGACATCAGCCCGACCGTCACCATTTTGAAATAAGCGGTTTCGTCAACGTCGTTCCCCGACGGAAACAGGGCTTGAATCTGCATTTCGTTCATCATCTGCGCAATGCCGTCGTGTTCGGACGGTTTGAAATCCATCAGATTTTTATTGTCCTTTTCCAGACTGAACGGCATCGTGTGATACTGTTTCGCGTATTTGTCCGCCAGATAATGGTTGGCGGCGTATCCGCGCATGCCGGCTAAGACGCATTCGGATTCGTCCTTGCCGGCGTCGACCGCCTGAATGTAGTCCTTGAATCCGGGGCGATGCGCCGTCATCACGTCGAAATCGGCTTTGGCTTCCGGCAAATGCCGGACGTCGTTAAAAAATTGGAAATTCGCCACTTCCGCGGCGGCTTCGCCCATGCGTTCCACCAGCATTTGGTCGGGCAGATTGGTCGGCACGTTCATCCAATTCCCGACGCGGCTTTGCTTGAAATGGTGAAACTCGTGCATAAACAGTCCCGCCGATCCGAAACCGTTTCCGCAATTTTTTCCCATAATGACGGAATTGTCGCCGGCGCAAAAGAATCCGCCCCACCCGTTCGACAGCATCTGGCTTTTCAGCGTCGGGCGTTCCGCGGCGGGAACGGATCTGATTTTTTCCAACGCTTTCGGACTTTTCGCCAGACATTCCATCGTCCCCGCCAAAAATTCGGCGTCTTCGGACGTTCCCGCCACGTTGAAATAATCGTCCGCGCCTTTGCCGAAAAAGACGCGATGCCTGTTCGCGTCGTTTTCATCGCTGACAACGCGGACAGCCGCCGCGGACCGCGCCTGCGGCGACGGGTTTTGAAATTTTGAATCAAGCATACCGGACATGAGCACTCCTTTTTTTACAGAATATCTTTTTTCACAGCCCCGTACAAGTTTTTTGTCCGGAAACGCGAAGACGAAAAAAACGTTCCCCTTTGTTTTTTATCGGGATTCGCCCGCGTTTCGCGCCGCCCGCTCGTCCGGTCGCCGCGCCCTTTGGTTTTGCAACTTTCGCATCAGCCCCGTTTTATTCGCCGCAAGCCTGCTTTGCAAAGACGCATCGCCCCGCGATTTCGGTTCGTTTGCTTGTTCCGCCGCGTCGTCCCGCGTTTGCCGCGCGCGCGGCATTTTTCCGGTTTTGATTTCGAAATCCTTGGACATCGCGTCGCGCAACTTTTGACATTCGGCGTTCAACGCCCGTTTCAACCGGTCGGGCTTGCGTTCCGCGTCCGTCCTGTCGGCGAAAGCCTTGTCCGCCTCTTGCCGCGCGGCGGACAGCCGTTTTTGTCAAATCCGGCGGGATCAATCGCCGCCCAATCGTCGACGACGCTCCGCATCAAACCGGCGGTTCGCCCCACGTTTTCCAAAGCACCGAGCGCCGCGTTTTTACCGCGTTCCGCTTCCTTTTTGTTTTTAACGTCGTCGCGGGCGGCAGCTTCGTTTTGCTTGAATTGACCGTACAATCCGGACACTTTCGCGCGGAAAGCATTGTTTTCCTTTTGCCACAGCAGACGCAAAGCCGTGCCGTCGTCGCCCGCCGCCAGACAGTCCGCATTGATGTCCCGCGGCGTTTTTGGCTCGGTTTTTGCTTTTTCAACGGCGGGCAATTCGGACATCAGCCCCGTCGTCAGCCGTTTGAAACAGGAAACCTCGTCAACCTTTTCCCCCGTCCGCGCCGCATCGGAAAGGCACTTTTCATCGACCCAATAATCTATGTTATTCTGCTGAAGCCAAAACAGTCCCCTGTGATAATTTTTCGCATAGCTTTCCGCATTGGACACCGAGGAAGCATACCCGCCCATTGCGTCGAGGACACATTCCCCTTCGGATTTTCCCGCCGCTTTGGCGTTGAAATATTGCCGACCGCCCAGCGCCCAAGGACTGCGGGCGTTTTCGACCGCTTCTTTGGCATCGGGATTGTCTTTGACATCATATAAATACTGATAACACGCAGTGTCCGCGGCGGCTTCGCCGATGCGTTCGACGAAAATCTGCTCCGCCGTGTTCACGGGCAGATTCACCCATTCCATTCGCCGGTGCTGTTCAAAATGATGCAGTTCGTGCGCCAAAACGCCCGCCATGGCGTATCCGCGCGTTTTCCCCGCTTCGCAAGTTTTTTGCCCGAAACGCGAAAGGCGGAAACATCGCCGTTCCCGCCCGTTTCAATTTTATCAAAAGCCATTTTAAACCGGCAACTTGCGCACTTTGCTGACCGGCGCGTAGTATTCGTGTTCCAGTTCGTCGTCCAAAATTTCGGCGACCAGAACCTTGTCTTCCTTTTGCAGCGAAGCCAGCGCCAGCGGCGACAGGTATTCCAGCAAAATGGCGCGTTTTCCGTCGCGCATCAGCAATCCCGTTTCCACGCCGTCAAAGAAAAAACGCGGGTGGTCGGGGTTGCCCGTGCGCGCCCGAATGCAAAACAGCAGTTCGCCGTCCTTGTTCTGCACGACGTCGTACAATCCCTCTTTTTCAGCCATCGCCTTTTCCTTTCCGTTTTATCCGCGCGGGTTTCGCGCCCGCGCGGACCGTTTGCGGCGTTACGCGTCCAGTTTCTGTTTCACCAGCTGGTTCAGCATGGCGGGGTTCGCCTTGCCCTGCGACGCGCGCATCGTCTGACCGACGAACCAGCCCAGCAGTTTTTTCTTGCCGCCCTTGTATTCGGCGACCTTGTCGGGATTGGCGGCGATCACGTCGTCGATCATTTTTTCGATCGCGGACGTGTCCGTTACCTGCTTCAATCCCTTTTCAGCGACGATTTCGTCGGGGGATTTGCCTTCTTCGACCATAAAGGCGAACACGTCCTTCGCAATGCGCGAAGAAATCGTGCCGTCGTTGATCAAATCGACCATGCGTCCCAGATTTTCGGGCTTCACGGGGCTGTCGGAAATGGATTTGCCCAGTTTGTTCAAAACGGCGAACAGATCGCCCATGATGTAGTTGGCGACTTTTTTCGCGTCGTGCCCTTTCGCCGCGGCTTCGAAATACGCGGCGATGTCCTTTTCCGCGACCAGCTGTCCGGCGTCGTAGGCGGGCAAACCGTATTCCTCGGTAAAGCGTTTTTTCTTCGCGTCCGGCAATTCCGGCATTTCGCGGCGCAGACGTTTGATCATTTTGTCGCTTAAAATCAGCGGAATCAGGTCGGGATCGTAGAAATAACGGTAATCGACCGCCGTTTCTTTCGACCGCATGGACTTCGTTTCGCCCTTGACGGAATCGAATTTGCGCGTTTCCTGAACGACGCGACCGCCGCTTTCGATCAGTTCGACCTGACGCATGGCTTCGTATTCGATCGCCTGCATCACGAAACGGATCGAGTTGACGTTTTTGATTTCGGCGCGCGTGCCGAACGGTTCGCCGGGGCGGCGCACGGAAACGTTCGCGTCGCAACGCATTGACCCTTCGTCCATATTGCCGTCGCAAGACCCGATGTAGCGCACGATCGAACGCAGTTTGCGCAGGTAAGCCCCCGCTTCTTCGGGCGAGCGAATGTCGGGACGGGACACGATTTCCATCAGCGCGACGCCCGCGCGGTTCAAATCGACGAACGATTTGCTGGGGTGCTGGTCGTGAATCAGCTTGCCCGCGTCCTGTTCCAGATGCAGACGTTCGATGCCGATGCGGCGCGTTTCGCCGTTTTCCAAATCGACGTCGATATACCCGTCGGAAATGATCGGGTGGTCGGACTGCGAAATCTGATAGCCGTTGGGCAAATCCGCGTAATAGTAGTTTTTGCGGGCGAAGATGGATTTTTTGTTAATCGTCGCGTTCAGCCCGAAACCCGTGCGCACCGCCTGTTCCACACATTCGTGGTTGATGACGGGCAGCATTCCGGGGAATCCCGCGTCGACGAAGCTGACCTGCGTGTTCGGTTCGGCGCCGAAAGCGGTCGCCGCGCCGGAAAACAGCTTGGCTTTGGAAATGACTTCGCAGTGGACTTCCAGCCCGACGACGATTTCCCAGTCGCCCGTTTCACCTTTAATGATATAAGACATCTTATTTTCCTCCTACGCGCAGGGGGCGAACCGGCATGCCGGACATGGATTCGATCGCGCCCGCGACCCGCAAAATCGTTTCTTCCTGAAAACTGTTGCCGATGACCTGCAACCCGATGGGCAAGCCGTTGACTTCGGACGTTCCGGCGGGAACGCAGACGGACGGCAGACCCGCCAGCGACGACGGAACGGTGAACACGTCGTACAGCTGCATTTTCAAAGGATCGCTCGTGCTGTCGTCGTCTTTGCCGAACGCGGTTTCCGGCGCGGCGGGCGCCAGAATGACGTCGACCTTTTCATAGGCTTCGGCGAATTCGCGGCACAGCAGACGGCGAACCTTCTGCGCTTTCAGATAGCAGGTTTCGTAATAACCCTCCAGCAGAATGCAGGTGCCGATCATGATGCGGCGCTTGACTTCCTTGCCGAAACCGGCAGTGCGGGTGTTCGTGTACATTTCGTCCAGCGATTTGCCGTCGACGCGCAAACCGTACTTCACCCCGTCGTAACGGGCGAGGTTCGACGACGCTTCCGCCGGCGCGATCAGGTAATAGGTCGGCAAGGCGTACTGCGTGGACGGCAGGGAGATGTCGACGATTTCCGCGCCCGCTTCGCGCAGTTTTTGCGCCGTTTTTTCCCAAACGTGGCGCACGTCGGCGTTCAGCCCCTTGTCGGGGTTGTATTCGCGGGGAATGCCGATCCGCAACCCTTTGACGTCGCCGGTCAAAGCCTTTTCATAATCGGGAACGGGAACGTCCATCGACGTGGAATCCTTCGGATCGAATCCCGCCATCGCGCCCAGCATGATCGCGGTGTCGCGCACGGTGCGGGTCATCGTCCCCGCCTGATCCAGCGAAGACGCGAACGCCACCATGCCCCAGCGCGAGCAGCGACCGTAGGTCGGTTTGCACCCGACGATGCCGCAGAACGACGCCGGCGTGCGGATCGAACCGCCCGTGTCCGACCCCGTCGCCGCCATGCACAGCCCCGCCGCGACAGCCGCCGCGGAACCGCCGGACGACCCGCCGGGGATCAGGAATTTGTCGGGATTCGTTTTATCCTTGTACGGATTGCGCACCGCGCCGTAATAACTGGTCAGGTTCGCCGTGCCCATCGCGAATTCGTCCATGTTGGTTTTACCCAGCATCACCGACCCCGCGTCCTCCAGTTTCTGGGAAACCGTGGATTCGTAGGGCGGAACGAAGCCATCGAGGATATGCGAGCACGCCGTCGTGCGCACGCCTTTGGTGCAATACAGGTCCTTCATGCCGACGGGAATGCCGTCCATTTTGCCGGCTTTGCCTTCGGCGCGGCGTTTGTCGGATTTCGCGGCGCGTTCCAACGCGATTTCGGGCGTTTCCAGAACATAGGCGTTCAATTCGCGCGCCCGTTCCATTTCCTTTAAATGCGCCTGCGTCAATTCGACGGCGGTAAATTCTTTTTTCGCCAAGCCGTCCAAAGCTTCGGCGACTGTCAATTCAACTAAGTCGGTCATGATTTACTCCACAACTTTGGGGACAAGGAAATAGCCGTCCATTTCTTCGGGGGCGTTCGCCAGAATTTCATCGCGGATTCCGCCGTCGGTGATTTCGTCCGCGCGTTCGCGCAGCGGCATGTCCTCGACGACCGAATTCATCGGCAGGACACCGTCGGTGTCGACGTCTTTGAGCTGATCGACCCAGCCCAGAATCTTGGTCAGTTCCCCGACCATTTCGTCCATGTTTTCTTCGGGAATGCGCAGACGCGACAAAATCCCCAGTCTTTTGACCATATCCCTGTCGATTGACATAGGCTCACTTGCTCCTGTATTGTTAAAAAACAAAAACTGTCAGTGAAAGTAGCATTTACGATGACGAACGGCAAGCCCGAAACCATTTCGAAACCCGATTTTTTAACCCTGCCCGCGTTTCTGGACGCGGTTCCGCGCGGCACGTCGCTGGTCGGGCTGGACATGGGGACGAAAACGATCGGCGTCGCGGTGTCGGACACGCTGTGGCTGACGGCGACGGCGCTGAAAACCGTTTTCCGCAAAAGCTTTCGATACGACCTTGACGAATTGGAAAAGCTGTTGAAAGGGCGCGACGTCGGCGGTTTCGTTTCCGGTCTGCCCCTGCAAACGGACGGACAAATCGGAACGCAGGCGCGCTACACGCTGGAACAGACGGAAAAGATCGCGGAACATTTCGGCAAACCCGTTTATTTTCAGGACGAACGCTATTCCTCCGCCGCCGTCGAACGCGTTATGATCGACGCCTACGACATGAGCCGCAAGAAACGCAAACAAAAACTGGACGCCGGCGCGGCGGCGTTTATCCTGCAATCGTTTTTGGATCGGGTATAGCCTTTTATCCGTCTGGTCGGACGTTTTCAAATCGGGCATTCTTTTCTTGAAAGGAAAAGCCATGCCGAAAAAATTTTTCACCGCCGCCGAACGCCTGACGCCGGTTTTGATCGTCGTTCTGTTTCTGGCGTACTGTTTTTCGGACGAAACGCTGCGGACGGATTTCCGCGCCTATGTCGCGTCGTTCGATTTTCCCGTCCGCAAAACCGTCCGCGCCCTGCTGATCTTTCTGGCGTTTCTGTACGCCGCGCGCAAACTGGGCGGCGCGGTCTGGTCGAAACTGAGCGAACGCCTGCGTCTGGACGTCGGCACCGCCGCGTCCGTTTCCGCCGCGGGACGGTACGCCGCCCTGTGCGCCGCCGCGCTGATCGCCCTGTCCGTCTGGGGCGTGAATTTCAAAAGTCTGGGCATCTTTGTCGGCGCGCTGTCGGTCGGGCTGGGTTTCGGACTGCAAAACATCGCTAACAACTTCGTTTCGGGCGTTCTGCTGCTGTTCGAACACCCGTTTTCCGTCGGCGACTGGATCGTTTTGGGCGACAAGGAAGGCATCGTCAAAAAAATCAGCCTTCGGTCGACCGAGGTCGAATCGTTCGACAAATCGCTGATCGTCATTCCGAACGCGGACATTCTGTCGGGCGAACCGGTGATTCGCACCCGCCCCGACGCGACGGGACGGCTGACGGTGTCCGTCGGCGTCGATTACGGCGCGAATTTGGACAAAGTGTTGAAACTGGCTGTGCAAGAGGCCGGCAAAGACCCGCGCGTTTTAAAAACGCCGCCCCCGTCCGCCGTCGTCGCGTCGTTTGACGACAACGCCGTCGGGATCAAGCTGAACTGCTGCGTTGAAAACGTTCTGCAACGCGCGGACGTGCAAAGCGGTTTGATGATCCGCCTGCACAAGGCGTTCGGGGAAAACGGCATCGACATCCCTTTTCCCCGCCGCGTCGTCAGTTTGAAAAAATCACCGTCCGCGCGCCATCGCGACCGCTTTTGACACAGCGGGGGAAAGGGCGGGCTTTTCCCCGCGCACGGGCAAAGCGGCGACCGTTTTGTCCCCCGTCGCGGTCAGCGCGTCTTTCATTTCGCGCGACACGGACAAGCTTTCGGCGCGGTCGAAAAATTCCGGCGAAACATAGGGCTTGCCCTGAAAACGGCAGAAACCGGCAATGTCCCGATTGGAAAGGGAAACCGTTTTTTCGCCCGTCCGTTCGCGTTTCGCCGCGTTGCGCAAAATCTGCGGCTGAAACTGTTTTTCATAGGCGTCCCGATATTTTTTGTATCCGTACCATGCCTGAAAACTCGCCCGCATCGCCTTGGATTCGTCGCCGGATTTTTCCATTTCGGCGGCGTAGGCGCGCGTCATCGGCGATTCCATTTCCTTTTCAAACATGGCGGGGTCTTTGTCTTTCATCTGATAGGCGTAGGCGGCTTGGTGCGCGGACGCGTCGGCTTCGAACGCGCGGTTCAGCTTGATGAAATCGCGGGCGTTCAACGCGTTGATGACAGTGTCGGCCTCTTTCGCGCCCGTTTTTTCGCACAGGCGGTCAACCTGCAAAGCGTGCGTGCATTCGTGAATCAAAACGGGGGCGAGTTCGGCTTGGCGGTGAAAGGAATCCAACCTGACCGTTTTTTGTTCAAAATCGCACGCGCCGTTCAATCCGGGCATCGCGTCGTACAGGAACGTATAGCCTTTGAACGCGACCTCGTTCATCACTTCGCGGCCTTTCGGGGCGTCATAGACCGTCCGCAACAATTCGCCAAAGTTTTCACGGTCGGAACCATTCATCGCGAACAGCGACATGTTCAGTTTCGACAGGCATTCGAAATCGGATCTTTGTTCCGTCATTCAGTCCCCCCTGCCCCGCGCGGCTTTCGCCAAGACGGCGGCGTTCGACCGCATTTTCGCGGGTTCGAGGATTTTTCCGTCCTTGTCGCGCGTCGCCATTTTGTCGACGGAGGTATCCCGTTTTGCCCCCGCGACGGATTTCGCGTAATCCGCCAAAACGGCTTTGATTTCCTTTTTGGCTTCGGCGGTCAGG
>DJRZ01000035.1:0-7076 GCA_002440235.1 Alphaproteobacteria bacterium UBA6347 | reverse complement strand
GTCCGAATTCAAATAGTCCGCCGTCATGTACGGCTTTCCCCGATACAGGCACAAATCGACAACGTCCTTGACGGGATAGTCTTTGGAAAAGAACGTCGGATCTTTTTGCCGTTTGCCGATTTCCGCCATGGCTTTAACGCCGTTGTCCTTGTAGTATTCATCGTACAGGTCGCGATAGTACGGAAAATCGTACCACGATTTGAATGCCGCCTGCATGGCTTTCTTTTTATCGCCCGTCTTTTCCAGTTCCGTTTCATACGCCGTCAGCATCGGATAATCCCGCTTCTGCTCGGCATAGACTTCAGGGGCGATGTCTTTGCATTCGTAAGCGAACGCCGATTGATGCGCGCAGGCGTCCGCTTCGATCGCTTTGCGCATTCTGTACATATCGGCGACGCGCGTCTGTTCAAAAATCGGCGCGTTTTCCTTTTCCGAAGCGAACTGAATTCCGTGCCGTCCCTCATGCACGACGGCAACCGCCAAAAAGTTTTCGGAACGCGTCGGATTCAGCACGATAACACGGTCGTCGTAATTGCAATATCCGCCGAACTGCTTGCCCAAATTCTGAAATTTGATTCTGTAGCCCAGATCCGACAGGGCTTCCAACGTTTCGCGCCCGCTGTCCGTTTTATTCAGCGTTTCCAAAATGCCGCCCAACAGCCGCTTTTCATCGGCGGCTTTTTCCGCGGACGACGCGGTGAACGTGTTTTGCAATGTCTGTCGCGCCTTTTCCCCGCACGCGTATTTTTTTACGGGTTCTTGCAAAAATTTTTTCACCGAATCCAACATTTCAGCGTCCTTTGCTTTGATTCAAAGCCTCCGCGACCGCCGTGTTCGCTTTGCGCTGCGCGGAGCGGGTGATTTTGCCCGTTTTGTCGCGTTCCGCCATCGCCCAAACGGATTCATCGGCTTTTACGCCGACCGTTTTGGCGTAATCCGCCGCGATTTTCATATACGCCGCCTTGTCCTTTTTCAAAACGGAAAAGGCCTGATCCGTCATCAGCATATCAGCGGAAACGTAAGGCTTCCCTTTGTACAGGCAGGCATCCGCGACATCTTTGGCGGGAACGGTTTTGCAAAACATATCCTTGCGACCGCTTTTCTTGCCTTCGCCGGCGTAAAACGCGATTTCCCTGCGATACACATCATCGTAAAAATCACGGAAGTAATCATAGCCGTACCATGCCTGAAAACTTGCCTGCATGGCTTTCTTTTCATCGCCCGACTTGTCCATTTCGGCGACGAAAGCGCGGAACATCGGCATATCGTTCTTTTCGGCTTCGGCATATACTTCGGGCAGGATATCGCGGCACTGATAGATAAACGCGGATTCGTGGGCGCAGGCGTCCGCCTCCATCGCGCGTTCGCGGCGCAACAACGATGCGACGGTCATCTGTTCGGCATTCGGCGTGTTTTCGGGGTCGCGCGCGCATTGGATCGCGTGCTGTCCCTCGTGAACAATCGTCTGCATGGCATAGGCGTCGCCGAACGTCGGATTGACGACGATTTTTTTACTGGTCGGTTCGCAAAAACCGCCGTAATCTCCCGTTTCAAACGCGAACGTATAGCCCAGTTCGGACAATTCGGTCAGGGTGTCGCGCCCCTTGTCCGTTTCCATCACCCGACCGATCAGACGTTCAAATTCGGCGGATTCCTCTTTTTGTTTTCTGGAATCGGAAGCGGTGAACGCCGCGGTCAAAACCTTTTTCGCCTGCCGCGCCTTTTCGCCGCAAGCGTATTTTTGAACGTCTTTTTCCATAAATTCGGCAACCGATCCGGACATGGCACACCCCTGAAAATGCAATCATGCAAAAAAGGATAACACCAAACGGACGATTGTCAACCGTTTTTTGTCTAAAACGCCCGTCCTTCGCCTTGTGTCCGGCACGATTTTTCCAAAGCTTTCAGTCCGTTTTCAGAAACCTTGACGCCGTTGACAAAAACGCCGCCGTTTTTAAATTCGACCCGCGCGACGGGTGGAAATCCGACGCGCAGTCCCCGTTCGAAAACGGAAACGTCCCGCTTCAAATCCAGATAAACGGTCAAAGCGTCAACGTTCGGAACGGGAACGGCGTTCAAATCGGCGGGAACGACGGGCGCCCCCGTCGTCGAAACGCCCGCGACGTAATCCGCGCCCCGCGTCAGCCGCGCGCAATCGTCGGGGAAAACGGAAACGGCGACGCTTTGCGCCCGCGCCGCCGTCGATAAAACCGTCAGGCAGAAAATCAAGAATTTTCCCATTTTCCGCCCTTTTCCGTCATACCCGCACCAGATGCGTATCCACCATCGGACGCCGTCCGTGCGTTTCCATCACGACCTTGCGCACGGCGGATTTCACCGTGTCGGCGATGGCTTGATCGTCCTTGCGTTTGTCCGCGGACAACAATTCCAGCGCGGATTTGACGCCCAGATTCATTTTTTCAAAAGCGGGATCGCCCGTTTCGATCAGCCCCGCGGCGGAAAACTGCACGTCGCCCAGAACAGCGCCCTTTTTATTCAAAACGACCGTCGCGACGACCATGCCGTCTTCGATCATGTGGCGGCGTTGTTTGATGACGCCCGCGTTTAAAGGAATGATGTGTTTTTTATCGCGCGCCAAAACGCCCGTTTTCACTTCGCCGACGATTTCGGGGGCTTCGCCGTCCAGCCGCAGAACGTCGCCGTCTTTGATGATGACGGTTTCCTTGATTCCGCATGCGCGCGCCAGTTCCGCGTGTTCGAACAGGTGCGCCGCCTCGCCGTGGACGGGAACGGCGATTTTCGGTTTGACGAATTCGTACATTTTCGCCATATCCTTGCGCCCCGAATGCCCCGAAACGTGCACCAGCGCGTCTTTGGCGGTGACGACCTCGATCCCTTTGGCGATAAAGCGGTTTTGAATGTTCGCGATCGCCTGTTCGTTGCCGGGGATCACGCGCGACGAAAACACGACGACGTCGCCCTTGACGGGTTTGACCGCCCCCGTGCCGTAGGAAATGTTCGACAGCGCCGCTTTCGGTTCGCCCTGACACCCCGTGCAAAGGTACAGAACTTCGGACGGATCGCGTTCGGCGGCTTCCTCGTCCGTCAGGAACACGTTGACGCCGCGGAAATACCCCGCCGCGCGCCCCGCGCCTTCGACCCGCCAGAGCGACCGCCCCAGCAGACACACCGTGCGCCCGTTTTTCTCGGCGGCTTCGGCGATGCTTTCGATGCGCCCGACGTTCGACGCGAAACACGTCACGATCAGGCGTTTGCCCTTGTATTTCGCGAATAATTCCGTCAGCGATTCCTTGACCCGCGTTTCGCTGGGAATGTCGCCTTCGACGAACACGTTTGTGGAATCGCCGACCAAAGCCAGCACTTTTTCCTTTTTCAGGGCGGACAAAGCCTTGTAATCGACGGGTTTGCCGACGACGGGATCCTCGTCGAAACGCCAGTCGCCCGTGTGGAACACGTTGCCGCGCGGCGTTTTGATCAGCAGGGACGACGCTTCGGGAATCGAATGGTTGATTTCGACCAGTTCGATTTCAAACGGGTCCAGTTCCAGCATGTCGCCCGATTCGAACACATGGACGGGAACGCGCCCCAGCAGTCCCGCCTCGTCCAGCCGGGTTTCCAGCATTTCCGCGGCGAAAGCCGACACATAGACGGGACAGCGCAAAACGGACCAGAACGTCGCGACGGCGCCGATGTGGTCTTCGTGCGCGTGGGTGATCACCAGCCCTTTCAGCCGCGGGGCGATTTTTTCGGCGAACGCCGGATCGGGATAGAGCATGTCGATCCCCGGCAGACGGTCGCCCGGAAAACCGACGCCGCAATCGACCGCCAGCCAGTCGCCGTCGCAGGCGTACAGGTAAAAGTTCATACCGATTTCGCCGACCCCGCCCAAAGGCACCAGAAACAGACCTTTATCGGGGACGTCGATGTATTCAACCGTTTTTTCGTCGGACATAATAACGCTTTCCAATTCTATTTACGATCGCCGAAGAAAACGTCTCCGGCTGTTATTCTTATGATTTCACCGTCTTTATTTAACAGAAGACACCCGTCTTTATCAAGCCCGTAAAAAGTTCCCCGAACCGTTCCTTCGGGCAGGTTGACGCTGATCGGACCGCCGATGCCGCGGGCTCTTTCCCGCCACGCGTCCAGCAAAGGCGCGGCGCCTTCGGTTTTCAGCCGGTTGTCCCAGTAGTCGAAACACAGCAAAAAAGCTTGCGCCATTTCGTCGCGCGCGACGTCGAACCCTTCGTTTTTCAACGACGTCGCCCGATACAGCATGCCCGTTTCGGGAAAGGAAACGATGTTGACGCCGACGCCCGCGATCAGCCTGTCGACGCCGTCCGTTTCCAACAGAATGCCCGAAATTTTCTTGCCGCCGACCAGCAGGTCGTTCGGCCATTTGCATTTGACGTCGATGCCGGGGCACAGCCGTTCCATCGCCTGCGCCAGCGAAATGGCGGTCAGAAAGCTGTACATGCCCGCCATCGCCAGCGGGATTTTTTCCAAACACAGGGATATGTACAGGTTTCCGCGGGGCGATACCCACGGACGCCCCAGCCGACCGCGCCCGCCCGATTGAACATCGGCGACGACGGCGGTTTTATCCGACCCCGCGGGCAGTTTTTTCACGTCCAGATTCGTGCTGTCCGTTTCCGTTTTTTCGATCAGTTTCCAGCCTTGCGGCAAAATCATTTCCAGCCTCCCGCCGCGGCGAAGACGGACGCCGCCGCGGACAAAACAATGACGGTTTTCAACGCCGCGGGCGCGGCGGACAATTCCTCTTTCGCCGACACCATATACATTTGGCGGATCAGTTTCAAGTACACATACATGACCAGCGCGCCGCCCGCCGCCGACAAAACGGCGAAAACGGGCTGATCCGCCGCCGCTTTGAACAAAGCGATCCTAGATTCGAAACCGATGAAGGGCGGCACGCCCGCCAGCCCCAGAAAAACGGCGGAAAACAGCGCGCCGCGCACGGGCTTGACACGCCCCTGTCCGGATAAAACGCGCAATTCCTCGCTTAAATCGTCGCCGACGCGCATCGACAGCATGATCGCCGACAGTCCCGCCAGCAGCGCGAAATCGGCGAACATGACGCGCGCCGTCAGATCCAAATCGGCGGCGACCAAAGCCTGCGCCAGAAAACCGTTCTGAACGACGACGGTGTACGCCAGCAAACGCTTGACGTTCGTTTGAACGACCGCGCCGAATCCGCCGATAAAGACCGACAGCACCCCCATGACGCCCAAAACGTACCGGCGGCAGGCTTCCAAATCCGCGAACGGTCCGGCGACGATCCGCGCCAGCGCGGCGGCGAAGCACAGCCGAGCCAGAACGGCGAAAACGGCGGTGACGGGGGCGGGCGCGCCCTCGTACACGTCGGGCGCCCACAAATGGAACGGCGCCAGCCCGATCTTTACCGCCAGTCCCGCGACGATAAAGCTCAGCCCCCACAAAACGGCGGGCAGGATTCGGGTTTTGTCCGCCGCCGCCAGCAGTTCGAAATCAGCCGTGCCGAAACACGCGAAAATCACGCTGACGCCGAACAGGTAAAGCCCCGTTCCGGCGAATTCCGTCACGGCGAACTTCGTCCCCGCGCGCGTCGACCGTTCGCCGCGGCGTTTGTAGGCGGTCAGGAACAACAGCGGGAACGACGCCGCCTCGATCCCCAGAAACTGCGTCAAAAAAGACCGCGCCGACACGGTCAGCATCATGCCGAAAACGCAAAATCCCAACAGCGGCGCGAATTCGAAACGCGAATATTTTTTATATCCCAGCCAGTCCGCCCCGAACGCCGCCGTTATCAGCGCGCCCGCCGCGATCAGCCGCTTTACGGAAACGGCGAACGCGTCCTGAACGAACAGCGGCGCGCCGCCCGTCGAAACGGGAAGGAACGCCAGCGCGCCCAAAGCCGTCCAAAATCCGAAACACACCGTTCTTTCCGCCGTTTTTCGGGCTTTGGCGGGAACGACGCACACCCCCGCGATCAGCGACGCGACCGTAAAGAACAGCACCAGAATTTCCGGCAGAAAAGGCAACAGCGGCTTTATCGTCAACATCTTTTTCTACCCTCCGACGGCTTTTTGCGCCAAAGAAAACACCCAATCGGGCACGACGGACAGTGCCGCAAACACCGCCCCGAACAGCACCGTCGCCGTTTTTTCGCGCCAGCTCATGTCCGCAACGGCGGGCGCGATATCCGCCTCGCCGAACATCAAACGGGTGAACAGCCTGAAAAACGCGGCGCACAGCAGCGCGACCGAAAACAACAGCATCGCCCCCGCGGCGGCGGAACGCGAAAAAACGGCGGAGAAAATCAGCACCTGCCCCGTGAACGGCATCAGCGGCGGCACGGCGAGCACCGCCAGACACGACAGGAAAAAGGTCGTCCCCAGATACGGGAACAGCGACATCACGCCCGTCGGATTGCGGATTTGCGCCGCTTTGAACCGCGCGTAAAGCGCGCCCGCCGCCATCAGGTACGCCGTCAGCGACAGCCCCTGCGCCGCGCACAGGAACAGCAGGCTTTTCAGCGCGACGACGGACAGACAGAACACCCCTGCGGTCAAAAAGCCGACCTGCGTCAAATGGGCGAACCCCGCTATTTTTTTGATCTCCGTCTGTTTCAGCGCGACCAAAGCCCCGTACAGCGCGGAAAAAGCCGCCCAGCAGATCAGATACGGCGCGGCGGGCTGCAAAACGGCGCCCGTCACGGGCAGAACCAGCCGGAAAAACGCGTAGAACGTCAGTTTTGAAAACGCGCCGCACAGCAAAATCCCC
Organism: Alphaproteobacteria bacterium UBA6347; assembly: GCA_002440235.1. Lineage (GTDB taxonomy): Bacteria > Pseudomonadota > Alphaproteobacteria > CAAGCB01 > CAG-977 > UBA11549. The sequence continues at coordinate 311 of DJRZ01000035.1, read as the reverse complement.
GTCGGAGCGGGCGATTCCGCCTGCGTTTCGCCCAGCCACGCGTGAAACGGAAACAGCGGCGCCTTGAACGCCAGCGCGGCGATGAAAGCGACCGCCAGCCCCGCCTGTTCCCGCGCGGACAAAGCGATCCGCGCGACGCCCGCAAAATCGGACGTTTCCGCCCTGTTTTCCAAATAGCACAGCGCGGGCATCAGGCACAGCGCGCCCGCCAGATCGGAAAAGAAAAACTTGTACGCCGTAAAGACGCGCTTTTCCGCCCCCCACACGGCGACCATCAGGAACAGCGGCACGGCGGCGGCTTCCCAAAACGC
>DJRZ01000041.1:1163-28715 GCA_002440235.1 Alphaproteobacteria bacterium UBA6347 | reverse complement strand
GTTCTCTCAACTGCGGATTTTTTTGAATAAAGCTGTTCACCGTCGCCGGATGAACATGCAGGCGTTGCGCGATTTTGTTGCGCGACCAGCCGTTTGCCAGCAGATCCGCGATTTCTTCCGTCCGTTCCGTCAGCTTCAGCCGTTTGTTGCGCCCGCCGTGCGGACGTCCCAAAACTTGCCCCGCCCGCCGCACGCTTTGCAATCCCTCTTTCGTCAGCCGGGAATGCAGTTCTTCCGCGATTTGGGCGACCGCGCCGAACAAACGCGCCGTCGCCGCCGACGACGCGCAACCGCCGTCGAAGCGCAAACCGTCCGCGCATGAACAAACGGAAACGCCGGATTTCAACAGTTTTTCCAGCAAAAGGGCGATTAAACGCACGTCTTTCGCCAGACGGAACGTCTTTTCAACCATCAACACGTCGCCCGCGGTTAAAGAATCGGGGACAAACTCGCCGGCGTTCACCCAGTTGTCGATTGCTACGCCGTGTTCGAGAGCGTAATCGGCGATCGCCGCGCGCTGGCGTTCGATAATTTCAACATCGGCACAATCCTGAATAAACGCCGTGTTCATGCCGTCCCGCCTTTTCCCCTCATTTAAAATGCAGTTTTTGTTCAAAACTGTGCTTCGTCAGATTCGAGAGTTTCGGACAGAACCGCCAGTCGCGTGAAACGGCAGAAAAATGGATTTTTGTTTAAAGATGTTGCAATTATAATCAAGGTTTGATATATGAAAAACAAACGAACGTTAAATTTGAATGCTATTAACCAGTTGATTTAGAATGAGTTTTTGACGATATTTTACCATCATCCAACGTTTGAAGCTTTTTGAGCGTTTGTGAAATCAGCGCGCGATTTCAAATTGCTTTGTTTGGGCATATAAAATATTGCGAATCCCGATAATTTCTGCTTTTGCCAAATCCAAGCTCTTATCTGTAAGCGTGATTTCCGGTATGCTTTCACATTCTCCGAACACATGATGCGCTGATTGGCGTACCAGAGGGCTGTTTTGGGCTTTTCTCGCAGATCTGGTCAGCTGGTTGATGGCGGATTTGTTTGAATGATTAAAAACGGCGGAAGACTATCTGCTGATACGCAGTTGTGTCTTTCATTATGAGGTGCCGTCGGAAACGGGTGAATGGAGTGGTTTTGGCAATCATTGATTTTGTCAAACTTCAATCTTGCTTTTCAGCGTTTTCATGTCGAAACAATGGCTTATGGTAATCAGCTTGCATACTACCAAGCAATCAAAGACAGTATGCAGGAAGGAATTTTTATCGATTTTATTAACAAAGGCAGAGGGGGTGAATTTTTAAAAAAATCTTGACTGATGATATGTGATGTTGGTATTATTCTGCTATCGACTTTTGGTACAGGTTGGTGGTACATCTGATGGTCGGACTAACTGCTTGAAAAAAATGATTTTTCAGAGTTTCCCCCTCAGCTCTACCATAAAAAGCCGCAGAAAACTGCGGCTTTTATCGTAAAACGGGCGATTAGCTCAGCTGGTTAGAGCGCTTGCTTTACACGCAAGATGTCTGCGGTTCGAATCCGTAATCGCCTACCATTTCTTTCAGCCTCCGGATAAAAAACGGGGGCTGTTTTTTTGTTGAAACAGCCCCGCGCGCCGCGTCAAAAACCGATTTTATGTTTGATGGGGGCTTTGTTTTTCTGTTCGGTTTCCAGCATGCCGATCAGGCGCGCCTTGTCGTTCAGGCAGTCGAAAAACGCGGCTTTTTCCCTGACGACGGCGAAATCGCCGGGGGTCAGGGACGGCAGGTGCCGCAAATCGGCGCCTTTGATGCCGAAAAAATGTTCAAAGCACAGCGCGCGCTGGTCCTCCGTCAGGCAGTCGTATTGAACTTTGAACGTAAAGCGGCGCAGGGCGGCTTTGTCGATCCTGTCCATCAAATTGGTCGTGCAGACGAACGGAAAGTCGTGGCTTTCCATTTGAGTCAGCATTTCGTTGACCAGCGAAATCTCCCACGAGCGCGCCGCGCCGTTTCTGTCCTGCAAAAAGCTGTCGGCTTCGTCGAAAATCAGCAAAGCCTCTTTGTCGCGGGCTTCGGCGAACGCGCGGGCGATGTTGATTTCCGCTTCGCCGACATAGGGGCTGAGCAGATCCGAACACCGTTTTTTGACGACGGGCAGATCCAGACGGCGCGCCAGATACGCCGCGAACGCCGATTTTCCCGTTCCGGAAACGCCGTACAGGCACATCGAAAAATCCGTCCTGCCCAGCCGTTCGATTCCCGCCGCCAGCCGCGTCAGATCCGTGTCCGTGTTTAAAAGCGCGGGATTGAAATCCGTTTCTGGCTTTTTTTCGACGTTTTTTTCGACGCGTCCGTTGTTGTAGGCTTCCTGCAACGCGTCCAGCGTCTGTTCGACTTCGGCGACGCCGCCGTTGATCAGCCGCGCGCTTTTCACGGCGGTCGCGATGAACGACGGCGAAATCGAATATTTGCCGACGAAGTTTTCAGCCGTTTTTTCGTCGTCCGGCAGTCCGTTTTCGCGCAGATTTTTGCGCCAGATTTCGGCGACGGCTTTTTTCGGCGGACGTTTGAAGTTCACGGCGAACGTGAACCGGCGCAGAAAAGCCTTGTCCATGTCGCGAATGTTGTTCGAAATCCAGATCGTCGGCAGAATGTTGTTTTCCAGCATGCGGTTGACGCGCAGTTTCGGAGCGGACACCGGTTCGCGGCGTCCGGAAAAGGAAAGGGCGTCGCCGTTCAGAATGTCGTCGGCTTCGTCCACCATTAAAACGGCGCCGCTGTCGCCGCCCAAAATTTTTTGCGCGCGCGCCAGCTGGTAAAAACGGCTGTCGTATTCGCGTTCAACGGCGGAATTTCCGTTTTCGCCCAGCGAATACAGCGGGGCGGAAACGCTGTGCGCCAGCGTTTTGGCAAATTCCGTCTTTCCCGTCCCCGGTTCGCCGTACAGCAAAATGTTGATTCCGACCGCGCGACCGCTCAGCGACGAAGCCAGCAGCTTTTTCAGGATTTCCGCTTGCGGCAGATGGGCGAAGTCGGTCATGTCCAGCGTCGCCTTTACCGGCGTTCCGATCAGAAATCGGCGCACGTCGTCCGCGGATTCGAAAGGCGTATTGTAAAACGTTTTGGCGATGTCGGACGCTTCGGGCGCGCCGCGGCAGTCGACGTCGATCAGCCCCAGCCGAGCCAAAACCGAATCGCGGCGGCTCATTCGCGCGGCTTTGTCGCGGCTGACGCCCGCCATGATGGCGGCTTCGGACAGATTGACGCGGCAGCGGGGCGAATCCATTTCGGACATGATGTTGCCGGTTTCGTCGTCGCATTCCAACCGAACCAGCAATCCCAGATATTCCTTTTCGGAATCGGACAATCCCAGCAGCCGCTGAACGAAAATCAGATTGCGTTCGAACAGACCGGGGACGCGCCGGCGCGCGGAACGGACTTTGTCGCGCAAAGCCGCGGTGTAGCCGGCGATTACGGCGGACATTTCATCTTTCGCGAAACGGCGCTTTCCGAACGGGAAATCGTCGCCGCCGCTTTGCGTTTCGGGAATTTTGAACGCGGGCAGATAAAGATTCCCCTTGTCGCTCAGCCAGCCGCAAACCCCGTTGAAATGTTCGCGGACAAAGGTTTTGTTGCTCAGCGTGTTGAGCAGATATTCCATTCTTTTGCGTTTTTCAAACAAATCCGACATGATTTCGCCTCCTTGCGTTTTTCATGGGCAGGAATAGCACCCGAGTGCGACAAAATATGTCGTATTGTTGGAAAAAGAGAACAGCCGCCGGAAATTTCCGGTTAATCCCCGTTGTTGAAATCGCGCAGTTCGGCTTGCGCGCTTAAGGAGTCCGATGCACAGCCCGATCCGGCGAAAGATATGAAAATGCTGATAAACCATATCGATCCGAACATAGGTAAGGCTACCAGAAATTCAATCACGCGCTCAACATTAACGATGCTGGTGTATACGGCGTATAAAAACATTCCTCCAAATAGCAGGCAGCCTTCGTAAAACACAAGCTTGTCAAAAAAATCTGGTTTTTCGACGGGCCGCGAAGGCTCGATCGGCGTGTCGTCCACTTCGATCGGCGTGTCGTCCACCCAGTATCCGTCAAAATAGGCGCCTTCTTCGTCTTTGGAACAGGAAACGGTACCGACGCGGGGACGCAGATATCTTTTTAAGAAAAGGAAAGCGGTGAAATACGCCGCGACGATCTGCCACGCGTCGCGTTTGTCAAAATGATCGATGAAAAACGCTATCGTTCCGACGACGGAGTAAAACAAATAGACGAAAAACAAAAAAAGCCAAAATCCAGACGACCGCGTCAGAACTTTTTTGGCATATGCACCCTTTTTCGCGGGCTTTTTATCGCGGTTGGCGCGCATGGAGGCGATTAGTTCGCGAAAAGCTTTTTCTTCCAAAAGCTCTTTTTCCAAAGCGTCGGACGATTCGGTCATAAGCGTTCTCCTTGATATAAATACCGTTTAAATCAAGGATCGCGCCGGAAACGGAAAAAGACAACGCTTTTTTGCGCTTCCCGATCAAAGTGCGACAGATTTTGACGTGTTTGATTTCAGAACACGGATTTGATGATGCCGCCGCCCGCGACCAGATCGCCCGCGTACAAAACGACGGACTGACCGGGGGCGACGCCGCGCTGGTTCAGTTCGAAATCGACCTTGATTTCGTCGCCGCCCGTTTGCGCGACGGCGACCGGCGTCGGCTGTTGGGACGAACGGATTTTCGCCGTCAGACGTTCAAAGCTTTCGAACGGTTTGCCCGCCGTCAGGCTCAGCGTCGCCGCGGTCAGCCCGCGGCAGACGTTCTGGTCTTCGAACCCGACGATGACGTCGTTCTTTTCCTTGTCGAACCCCAGAACGTACAGCGGCTTTTCCGCGCTGATGCCCAACCCCTTGCGCTGTCCGACCGTGTAGTTCCAAAATCCGTTGTGACGCCCCAGCACTTTGCCGTCCGTCGTGACGAAGTTTCCGGGTTTCGGTTCGGCTTGCAGAATGTCGTTGATGTCGCCCGAATAAAAATCCTGACTGTCGGGTTTGTCGCTGACGGGCAGTCCCGCCCGTTTGGCGATTTCGCGGATTTCGGCTTTCGTCTTGTCCCCCAGCGGCAGCAGAATGCGCGCCAGCCGGCTTTGTTCCAGACGGTACAGAAAATACGACTGGTCTTTTTTCGGGTCGACGCCGCGCGACAGGGTGTAAAGCCCCGTCGATTCGTCGCGGGCGACGCGGGCGTAATGCCCCGTCGCGAATTTGTCGAAATCGATGCCCTGTTTCGCCGCGGCTTCGGGCAGGGCTTGGAATTTGATTTTCGCGTTGCACCACACGCACGGGTTCGGCGTGCGTCCGGACATGTATTCGCGCTTGAAGTTTTCCAGCACGGTTTTTTTGTAGATTTCGGTGCAGTCCACGACGTGATAGGGGATTTTCAAAATGCCGCATACGGTTTCGGCGGCGGCGATGTCTTTTTCCTCGTGCGGGGAAAAGCAGGCGTCCCCGCGCGACGACAGCGCGGAAACGACGCGCCCCTTGTCCCAAATGGACATGGTCGCGCCGACGACGTCGTGTCCCGCTTGTTTCAACAAATACGCCGCGACGGCGGAATCGACCCCGCCGCTTAATCCGACCAGAATTTTCATGTTCCGACCCTTTCGTGTTTCACGGGCGTCAATGTAGCATTGATTCCGGTCGGAAAAAAAGAGTTTTTGCAAATAACGGAAAGGCGGCTTTGAAAAAGCCGCCCCGTCCGCCTACCGTTCCGTCGCCGCGCGGCGGGCGACCGCCGTCTGCGCGGGTTTCGCGACGGCGCCGGTTTTGCTTTTGTTTCTGTTCATGCCCAGCTGGTCGGTCAAAACCTCCAATTCGTCGACGAATCCCTTGACGACGCTCAGTCCCTTTTTCCAAAAATCGGGTTTCGAAGCGTCCAGACCGAAAGGCTTCAACATCTGTTGGTGGCGTTCCGAACCGCCCTTTGACAGCATTTCCATGTATTTTTTCGGGAAATCGGCGACTTTGCCGTCTTCGTACACTTTGTACAGCGAATTGACCAGACAGTCGCCGAACGCGTAGCCGTACACATAGAACGGCGTGTGAATCAAGTGCGGAATCGTCGACCACATCGCGTTCGATTTGTCGTCGTTCGCGACCGACGGACCCAGCGCGTCGTTCTGCGTTTTCGTCCAAATGCCGTTCAGCCGTTCGGGGGACAGCTCCCCTTCTTTGCGGCGCGCGGTGTGGACTTCGGTTTCAAAGCGGTGGAAAGCGATCTGACGCACGGACGAATTGATCATCGATCCCGTTTTTTCCGCCAGCATCGCGAAACGCTGCTTCGGATCCTTTTCGTGTTTCAGCATATACTTGAAAGTCATCATTTCGCCGAAGATCGACGCCGTTTCCGCCAGCGTGATCGGCGTGTTCGATTTCAGATACCCCTGTTCGCGCGCCAGATACTGGTGGACGCCGTGTCCCAGTTCGTGCGCCAGCGTCATCACGTCGCCCGCCGTTCCCATAAAGTTCAGCATCAGGTACGGGTGCGCGGACGGAACGGTCGGGTGGGCGTAGGCGCCGCCCTCCTTGCCTTCTTTCGGGGCGACGTCGATCCAGTTGTTGTCAAAGAATTTTTTGCCGATCGCCGCCATGTCGGGCGAAAATTCGTTATAAGCGGACAAAACGATGTTTTTAGCGTCGTCCCACGAGTATTTCTTTTCCGGCAGGTCGGGAACCGGCGCGTTGCGGTCGGAATAGTCCAGCTTGTCCACGCCCAGCCAGCCGGCTTTCAGCGCGTAACAGCGGTGGGAGATGTCCGCGTGGCTGTCCACGACCGAATCGACCAGAGCATCAACGACTTCGTCTTCGACCTGATTTTCGATGTTGCGGGCGGAAATCGGACGTTTGTAGCCGCGCCATTCGTCCTCGATCTGCTTGTCTTTCGCCAAAGTGTTGGTGATCAGCGCGAACGTGGACATGTTGTCTTTCATCACGCGGTTGATTTCGGCGCACGCCTCGTGCCGCGTCGCCATGTCGGGGTCGGACATTTTCGCCATCGCTTCGGGTTCTGTCAGTTCCTTGCCGCCGACGTTGAAACGCAGGCTCGCCATCGTTTCGTCGAACAGGCGGTTCCAGGCGGTCGCGCTGCTCATCGATTTGTCGTGCAGCAGTCTTTCCATGTTTTCGGGCAGCATGTGGTCGCGTCCCGCGCGGACGTTTTTCAGCCACGGTTCGTATTTCCGCGCGGTTTCGGACGTCATTTTTTCCGCCAGCCGTTCATCGGTCAGGCTGTTCAGCTCCAATTCGAAAAACAGCATTTTGCCGGAAACGTCGTTCGATTTTTCGCACACGTTTTGATAGAACGTCGAAATTTCGGGATCGTTCATGTTGGTCGAATGCATCATGTAGGAATACGCGTCCAGCCGCCCCAGCGTTTCGTTCAGGCGTTCGTATTCCTCGATCGACTTGCCGAATTCGTCGGGCGTCGATTCCGCCAGTTTGCCCTTGTAATGCGTTTCAAAGCGCAGCGCGCCCGCCGAAACGGACGCCAAGTCCTTTTTCAATTCGGGCGAATCCGGCGCAGGGTACAAATCGCTTAAATCCCAGCGTGGCATTTGTTCGGTCATGGCAAACTCCTTGTTCAAAAATCTGTTCGATTTTTGTCCAAAACGTCCCGAAAGTCAACAGAATTTAAAGATTTTTCAGCGGTAAGCCGCTTTGAAAATGTCGATGTTTTCCTGCAACGACAGGGTGTAGCGGTCCATCGCGAACAGGTTGCTCATCATCTTGTGCGCGCCGCGCGCCAACGTTTCCATTTCATCGGGTTTGATGCCGTAGTCGGACATTTTCAGGTTGTCGACGCCGCATTCCTTTTTCAGCTTTCGCAGCGCGCGGACGAACGTCATCGGTTTTTCGTCCTCGCTCAGTCCGTCGGTGACTTCGCCCATCATATGCGCCATTTTGATGAAACGGTCGGGAACGTATTTCGCGAAAAACGAGAAATAGGCGTCCGAAATCATCAGCAGCCCCGCGCCGTGCGGCAGTTCGGGGTGAAAGGCGGACATCGCGTGTTCCATGGAATGCTGCGACGTGCAGCTGGACGTCGACTGCACCATGCCGGACAGCAGTCCCGCCAAGGCGATGTTGGTGCGCGCTTCGATGTCCGATCCGTCGCGCACGGCTTTGGGCAGGTTTTTGCAGATCAGACGGATCGTTTGCAGGGAAAACGCTTCGCTGATCGGGGTGGCGATTTCGGCGATGAACCCCTCCGCCGCGTGGAAAAAGGCGTCGAATCCCTGAATCGCCGTCAAAAAAGGCGGCACGCTGACGGTCAGTTCGGGGTCGACGACCGACAGGCGCGGAAACGTCGACGGCACGCCGAAACCGATTTTTTCGCGCGTTTCTTCGTTTGTGACGTCCAGCCACGGATCGATTTCCGATCCCGTTCCCGCCGTCGTCATCACGGCGACGATCGGCAGAGCCTTGTTTTTGACGGGGCGTCCCTTGCCGGATCCCGTGACGACGTAATCCCACAAATCGCCGGGGTTGCGCGCCATCAGGGCGATCGCCTTGGCGGAATCGACGACGCTGGCGCCGCCGACGCCGACCACGACGTCGCAAAAGTTGTCGCGGGCGAGCTGCGCGGCTTCCATCACGTGGGATTTGGACGGGTTCGGGCGCACCTTGTCGAAAATCATGTATTCGATGTTCTGGTGTTTCAGCGCCGCCAGAACGCGGTCGAGAACGCCCGCGCCGCGCGCCGCGTCTTCGGCGGAAACGACGACCAGAGCCAGTTTGCCGAACAGGTCTTCGCGTTTCAGTTCGTCCAGCTTGCCGACGCCGAACAGGACTTTTGTCGGAATGGAAAAATCGAAATCAATCATCAGCCGCCTCCCGTTGTTAAAAAGGACGCTTCATTTATACTTTTTTCGCGGCAAAAAGAAAGCGAAATTCACCGCGTCGGACGCAAAAATCCGAACGGGGACGTCGAATCGGACGCGGAAACGGCGGCGGGTTCAGCCGGTTCGGCGGGCGCGTCCGCGCCGGACGGTTCGAAATCGTCCTCCGCGGCTTCTTGCGTTTCGGGAAAAGCGACGTCGAAATCGTCGCATGCGGGACCGGCGGCGACCGCCTTTTCGGCGTCGACGCCGCGGCAGGCGTCAGCCAGACGCGAATAGACGCGCCCCAGCGATCCCTCTTCGAAAATCTTGGTCAGATAGTGTTCGAAATCGTGGCGTTCCAGCATGGTGAACATCTGTTCGAAACGGTAGCAGAACGTGCGCACCGCGCTGGACAGGATTTCGTCGCGCCGCAGCTGGTTTTCCAGATCGTCTTTGAAACGGGGGGAATGTTCCGCGCTTTGCAGCAGGACTTTGCAGAACGCCCAGCGGTTGCCGTCGCCGACGCGCTGCCAGATGATTTCCGTGTGCGCCGGCTGAACCAGCCCCAGCCGCACGATGATGTCGGACAACAGGTCGTTCAGTTCGTTGATGAACAGGTCGGCGTTGCGCAGCACCGTCGCGCTGCGCGTCTGCACCTGCGTTTCCATCAGGGTGCGCACCATGACTTCGGCGTGGTCGGCGGAACGTCTGGTCTGCGCCAGCATCAGGTTGATCGTGTTGCCCTGTTTGCGCAGGATCATCGCGTTGTACAGCAGACCCGCGACGCCCCACAGGAAAACGACGGGCAGGAAAGCCGTCGCGGCGACCGCCGTCAGTTCGGGCGCGGGCAGTCCGAACAGCTGCGGAAAGCCGATTTTGGCGTAGACGTAAAACAGGACGCCCCCCAGCCACAGCAGCGACGCCGCCACGGAAAAGCTGAACAACACGATGATGCCGACCATGTTCCTATCCCTCTGATTCTAAAAGAATTTGGACAATTTGAGGCTCATTTTAGCCGCGGAAGGTGAATTTTCTCTAAATGGCGGGGAATATTTTTATTCTCTTGCGCCGGCAAAAGTGCTAAGAAAGGACAGACTTCTAAATTTTAACCGAAACAGGAACGTCATGGAACAGGAACAGTATCTGGAATTTGAAAAGCCCGTCGCCGAACTGGAAAGCAAGATCGAAGGTCTGCGCCACCTTGGCGGAGCCGACGACGGCGTCAGCATCGCCGACGAAATCAGCCGTTTGCAGAAAAAGGTCGAAAAGCAGATCAACCAGCTGTACGCGAAGCTGACTCCGTGGCAAAAAACGCAGGTCGCGCGCCACCCCGAACGTCCGCACTGCGTCGATTACATCAACGGGCTGATCACGGATTTCAACCTGCTGGCGGGCGACCGCCTGTTCGCCGAAGACGCCGCCATCGTCGGCGGTCTGGGACGGTTTCAGGGGCATTCCGTCATGGTGATCGGTCAGGAAAAGGGACACGACATCGAAACCCGCCTGAAACACAGTTTCGGCATGGCGAAGCCCGAAGGATACAGAAAAGCGATCCGCCTGATGAAAATGGCGGACCGTTTCGGCTTGCCGATCATCACGTTCGTCGACACGGCGGGCGCTTTCCCCGGATTGGAAGGCGAGGAACGCGGACAGGCTGAAGCCATCGCGTCCTGCATCAGCGAAAGCTTCGGCGTGCGCGTTCCGGTCGTTTGTTGCGTGATCGGCGAAGGCGGATCGGGCGGCGCGATCGCTTTGGCGACGGCGAACCGTCTGCTGATGCTGTCCAATTCGATTTATTCCGTCATTTCGCCCGAAGGGTGCGCGTCGATTTTGTGGCGCGACGGGGCGCAGGCGCAAAAGGCGGCGGAAGCCCTGCACCTGACCGCGCAGGATTTGAAAGAACTGGGCGTGATCGACGAAATCGTCGAAGAACCCGCGGGCGGGGCGCACCGCGCCAAAGAAGCGACGATTCAGGCGGTCGGCGAAGCGATCGCGCGCCATTTGAACGATCTGATGAAAATGGATCGCGACAGAATCCGCCGCGACCGCGAAGACAAGTTTATGAAAATGACCCGCTTGCAGGCGTAAGGGATTTTCAAAAAAATCAAGCAACCGCGGAAGATTCTTCCGCGGCTGTTTTTTTTGCGCATTTACCCGCGATTCGTTTCGCGCCACCGTAAGGGCTTTTGAAACCAACCAAGGGGGGGGTAAATGACGGTGTACGGATATTTGCGGGTATCGACGGACAAGCAGGATTACGAAAACCAAAAGATCGGCGTTGAGGAGCTGGCGCGGACGCGCGGATTGCCGATTGAAAACTGGATCATTGACGACGGCGTGTCGGGGATAAAAGAACCCGAAAAGCGCAAACTCGGCAAACTGCTGAAACGGATAAAATCAGGGGACGTGATTATCTGTTCGGAATTGTCGCGGCTGGGGCGGCGGCTGTTTATGGTTATTTCCATTTTGGGACATTGTATGAAAATCGGCGCGAAAGTGTTGACCGTCAAAGACGGTTACGAACTGGGCGACAACGTGCAGAGCAAGATTCTGGCGTTCGCTTTCGGATTGGTCGCCGAACTGGAACGGGAAATGATCAGCAAACGCACCAAAGAAGCCCTGCAACGCCGCAAAATGAACGGCAAAAAACTGGGCAGACCGTTCGGCAGCGTCAACCGCCGTCACGTTCTGGACGGCAAGGAATCTCAAATCCGCGCGGAACTGGCAAACGGCGCAACCGTCGCGGAAATCGCCAAAAAACACAAAATCGGAAAAAGCACGATTTACAGGTTTATTTCCCAAGAAAACCCTCGTTAATTTGAAACATAGCAATCTTTCTCGTTCATATCAACACCTTTAAGTTTCCCGCGTATTTTTGCCCCAAACACCTTTCCCAACCTAACGAGGGTTAAATTGGGAAAGGCTGAAATATCTGTTCCTTACCGAACTCCTCCGGACTTTTTAGCGATTGCAAAAGAGGATTCGGGTGTCAAAGGTCACTTTTATAGATTTATTCGCCGGTATCGGAGGTTTTCATTTAGCTTTTCACAAATGTGGCGCGAAATGCGTTTTTGCTTCGGAATGGGACGAATTCGCCAGAAAAACATACGAACGCAATTTTAAAAAAATATCACCGTCTTTGTTCAAAAACGGCTGTTTTGCCGGAGATATAACAAAAATCGATGCAAAAGATATTCCCGATTTCGACGTTTTAACGGGCGGTTTTCCTTGTCAGCCTTTTTCTCAAGCGGGATTGAAAAAAGGCTTTAACGAAACGCGCGGAACTTTGTTTTTTGACATCGCTCGGATATTGAAGGAAAAACGACCGCAAGCGTTTTTTATCGAAAATGTGCGGGGATTGCTCAATCATAATAACGGGGAAACGTTTTCGACAATAAAAAAAATCATTGAAGAAGATTTGTCTTATTCTTTTTTTTACAAAATCATATTCGCCTCCGATTTCGGCGTTCCGCAGTATCGGCCAAGGCTGTACATGGTCGGTTTTAAAAACAAAGACATAAATTTCAAATTTCCGGAACCGACAAAACTGACAATGACCATGAGCGACGTTTTCGGCGGGCGAGTTGATAGAAAAATAGGCTACACCTTGCGGGTCGGAGGGCGACATTCGGGCGTCGGCGACCGCAGGAATTGGGACACCTATCTTGTCAACGGCGAAATCCGCCGTCTGACTTCGAAAGAGGGGCTGAAAATGCAAGGCTTTCCGGAAAGTTTTGAATTTCCGGTATCTGAAATTCAAGCGATGAAACAGCTGGGAAATTCCGTCGCCGTTCCGGCTGTGGAAGCCGTCGCGAAAGAGATAATCAAAAATATACGGGAAAGAACGTAATGTTGCACGCGAATAAAGGCGAATGGTCAGAATTATACGTTTTATACAGTTTGTTCGCGAATAATAAAATTGCGGCGGCTGATAACGATTTGCGTCCTACCGATAAATTTTATAAGTTTCTGAAAATATTTCGCGAAGATGCGCCCCGACGTTTGATAACTTATGATTTAAAGGAAAACGAAAAGGTCGTAATTCGAGGTTTCGGTTGTGAAAAAATCGTTTCGACGATGGGCTTATCTTCTAAAACAAAAAGAATTTTCGATAAAATCAAAGAAAACGGCGATACGACTTTCCCGATTCCGGAAGCGGAAGATTTGATGCAAGTTTTTTTTCTTTCAAAAATAAAAGCTTCTTCGTTTGAAAAATCCGATTTGACGGCTACGGTTGAAAACGATATCGTATCGGAAACGGAACCTTGCGGTTTTTCCATAAAGTCGCAAGTCGGCGGAGCGTCGACATTATTAAACGCAAGTGGCGGTGGGACGAATTTTACTTATAAAATATCCGGTTTCAACGGCAGCGTCGACGAAATAAATTCTATCGATTCACATAAAAAAATCCGCGACAGATTGAACGCCATATCAAAAACAGGAGGAAAACTGGTTTTTGTCGGTATGAGCAGTTCTACTTTCAGGGAAAATTTGAGAACGGTTGATACCGTTTTACCGAAAATCATAGCGCAAATGCTTATGAATTATTATTCCGGCAAGGGTTCGAAAATGGAAACTTTGTGCGAATTGGCGGCTAAAAACGATTGTTTTGATTTGAATAAAAATCAAATCACGTCGAAAGTTAAAAATTTTTTGAAAATCGTTGCGCTCGGTATGGTTCCGCAAACGCAATGGAACGATAGATTGTCCGCATACGGCGGCTATATCGTCGTGCGCGACGACGGCGAATTGGTTTGCTATCATTTGTATAACGAAGACGCTTTTAAAGAATATTTATTTAATAATACTAAATTTGATACGCCCAGCTGTTCTCGGCACAAATTCGGATATATTTATAATGATCGAGGATCGTTGTTTATAAATTTGAATCTGCAAATACGCTTCAATAAATGACGGATACCCTTTCAAAAGAAGAACGGTCGCGCGTTATGGCGAAAGTCAAATCCCGCGACACGAAACCGGAAAAGAAAGTGCGGTCAATGCTTTTTTCGCTGGGGTTTCGTTTCCGCCTGTGCCAAAAGAATCTGCCCGGAAAACCGGACATCGTGTTGAAAAAATACAAAACCGTCGTTTTTGTTCACGGTTGTTTTTGGCACGGGCACGAAAACTGCAGAAAAGCCCGTATTCCCAAAAGCAACGTCGAATTTTGGAAAAACAAAATCGAACGCAACAAACAACGTTTCGACGAGGTCGCCGGACAGCTCCGCGCGCAAGGCTGGAAAGTCGTTGTCGTCTGGGAATGCGAAATCGAAAAAGATTTTGAAAACACGATGCGAAAACTTATCGCCGCAATAGAAAAAAACGCTTAAAAATCTCCGTTTCTTTATCTGCTTTCCGCCATTAACCGCGCCGGCGGCGGGGCGGTCGCCTTTTGTCCGTAGCCGGATTGCCGTCGGGACAAACCGCGTGCGCCGGCTTATGCTTTTCTTTGGCATACAGACAGGAGGAAACAATGCATTTGATGTCGAAAATAAAAGAGTTTGTCGAAAACGTCGAAAAATCGGGCGCGAAGCCGCTGTACGAACTGACGCCGAAACAGGCGCGGCGGGTGTTGTCGGACGTTCAGAAATTTCCCGTTTTCGCGCCCGAAACGGACGTGCGCACCGTCTACGCCGCCGTCAAAGGAACGGAGATTCCCGTTAAAATCCACCGTCCGAAGGGCATCGACGCCGTTTTGCCGGTCGTTTTTTACATTCACGGCGGCGGCTGGGTGATGGGGGACGATTCGACCCATGACAGGCTGGTGCGCGAACTGGCGGCGGGCATACCCGCGGCGGTCGTATTCCCCGTGTACACGCCGTCGCCGGAATCGGCTTTTCCCCAAACGACGGCGGAGCTGTCCGCCGCGCTGAAACATATCGTCGCGCGCGCCGGCGAATTGCGGCTGGACGCGTCGCGTCTGGCGGTCGCGGGGGACAGCGTCGGCGGCAACATGGCGATCGCGACGGCGATGAACGCCAAAAAAGAGGGAACGCCCGAAATCCGTTTCCAACTGTTGATTTATCCCGTGACCGACGCGTCGATGGCGACAAAATCCTACCGCGATTTTGAAAACGGACCGTGGCTGACCAAAAAAGCGATGGCGTGGTTTTGGAAACTGTACGCTCCGAACGAAGCCGACCGCGCGTCGGCGTCCGCGTCGCCTTTGAACGCCGAAATCGGACGGTTGGCGGGGTTGCCGCCCGCTTTGGTGATCACGGCGGAAAACGACGTTTTGCGCGACGAGGGCGAAGCGTTCGCCCGCAAATTGGACGAAGCGGGCGTTCCGGTGACGTCGGTCCGGTTCAACGGCGCGATACACGACTTTATGATGCTGAATCCGGTCGCGGACAGCGCCGCCGCGCGCGACGCCGTTTTGTTGGCGATCGCCAAACTGCGCGACGCGTTCAAAATCGGATAGGCGACGATCGGGCAGGTTGCTTCGCGCCGCCGCGCCGCTTATTTCTTTTATATTCACGGAAAGGAGGGCGTCATGTTGGAAATCAGACCGAAAAACGACAGGGGCAAAACGCGGCTCAGCTGGCTGGACAGCCGGCACACGTTTTCCTTTGCCGACTATTACGATCCCGCGCATTCGGGGTTCGGTGAACTGCGCGTCATCAACGACGACGTCGTCGCTCCGCGCGAAGGGTATGGGGCGCACCGGCGCGACAATATGGAAATCGTCACCGTCATGATCGGCGGACAGATGGAACACAAGGACAATCTGGGCAATTCCTGCGTGATTTCGGCGGGCGAAGTTCAGCGGATCACGGCGGGAACGGGGATTATCCACAGCGAAATCAATCCGTCGCTGTCGCGCGCGGCGCATTTTTTGCAGATTTGGGTTCTGCCTGACCGTTTGAATTTGGCTCCCGAATACGAAAAGCGGGAATTCGAACAGGCGGGTATGCTGGACAATCTGCGTTTGATCGTGTCGCGCGACGGGCGGATCGGATCCGTCGGGATTCATCAGGACATCAACATCTTTCAATGTCTGCTGACGGCGGACAGAATCGCGCGGTTTCAAATGCGTCCGTCCCGCCGCCTGTGGTTGCAGATCGCGACCGGCGCGCTGGAAGCCAACTCGCTTTATTTGAAAGCGGGCGACGGCTTGGCGATTACGGAAGAGGCGGGCGTCCTGACGCTGAAAGGATTGGACGAACGCAGCAATCTGCTGATTTTCGATTTGCCGGCGTATTAAAGGGGGGGGGAGGGGGAGAGTTTTCCCCCTCTTTCACCGTTCGCGGACGGATTTCAGCCAAGCGATTTCCGCCGCGTATCCGTCCAATTCGTTGGGCGTTTCCAGATAAAACGGCAAATCGCGCAACAGCGGGTGGTTGACGACGCGCCGGATCGCGTCTTTGCCGATACTGCCCAGCCCCAGTTTTTCATGCCGGTCCTTGTGCGACGCGAACGGGTTTTTGCTGTCGTTCAGGTGAACCGCTTTCAGGCGGCGCAGTCCGACGGCGCGGTCGAATTTTTCCAAAACGCCGTCAAGGTCGTTCGCGATGTCGTATCCCGCGTCCCAGACGTGGCAGGTGTCCAGACACACGCCCAGCTTTTCGTTTAAATCGACGCGGTCGATAATCGCGCGCAGTTCCTCGAACGTTCCGCCGATTTCCGTTCCTTTGCCCGCCATGGTTTCCAAAAGGACGGTGGTGGTTTGATCCTTTGTCAGGATTTCGTTCAACACTTCGGCGATTTTCGCGACGCCCGTTTCAACGCCCTGTCCGACGTGCGATCCGGGGTGAAAGTTGTAGCAGCTGCCCGGCAGATGTTCCATGCGTTTCAGATCGTCCGCCATGGTTTCAAAAGCGAACCGCCGCGTGTCGTCGTTCGCGGCGCAGGCGTTCAGCGTGTAGGGCGCGTGCGCCAGAACGGCGCCGAATCCGTTTTCGCGCGCCAGATTTAAAAAGGCGGCGACGTCCTTTTCGTCGATCGCTTTCGCCGCGCCGCCGCGGGGGTTGCGCGTGAAAAATTGAAACGTGTTCGCGCCGATCGAAACGGCGGTCTTCGCCATGGCGGCGAATCCTTTGGCGGCGGACAGGTGGCACCCGATGCGAAACACGGACTTTCTCCTAAAACAAAGGCAGGTTGTTGTCGTAGTAAATGACGTTCAGATTTTCGTCGGGGCTGATCGGTTCGTAGCGGTTCGCCATAGCGTCGAACGTGGCGGCGTCGATCATCAGCGCGCTTTCGTCGTTTCGCGAACGGTTCAGGACGCGTTGTTTCGCCGTTTCCAAATCGCATTCGATCTGGTGGAACTGAATGTTGTCGCAAAAATGCCCCATGCGTTCGACGGCGGCGGCGCGGCTGGCGCGCGACCAGAAACCGCGGTCGAAAATGACGTTGCCGCCCGCTCCCGCGATGCGTTCGCCCAGTTTCCAGGTGAACTGCGTCACTTTGGCGTGCGCGGCGTCGAATTCGTTTTTCGGCAGGTCGCGCCCGAACAGTTCGCAAATAAATTCGTCGTCGTTCAGGACGACGGCGTTGTATCGCGCCGCCAGCTTGCGCGCGACGGTCGATTTGCCGAACCCCATAAAGCCGCAAAGAAAATGAACCGTCGCCATTTCTTATTTGAACCAGCCTTTGACGGTGGAAATCCAGCCGTTGATTTCGCCTTTCATTCCGCCGATGTCGGCGAAGTACAGCACCGCCAGGACGACCAGAATGACCCAGAAATACGTTCTGACGAAAATCAGCGTTTCGCCGACGAATTTGGCGACGCCCCGAAACAGGGCGGGGAACATTTCGTGCAGCAAATAGTCGAAATAGCGTTTCATTTCAAAGTTCCTTTCATAAAACAAGATGCCGCGCATTGTGCCAATTTTTCGCGTTTGTTGCAATAAAAAGAAAAGAGCCTCTTTCGAGGCTCTTTCTTTTGTTCAAGGCGCGCAAGGCGATCAGAAACCGCCCATGCCGCCCATGCCGCCCATTCCGCCCATTCCGGCGTCGGCGCCGCCGTGGCAGGCGCATTTTTCTTCGGGCTTGTCGGCGACCATGGCTTCGGTCGTGATCAGCAGTCCGGCGATCGACGAAGCGCTTTCCAAAGACGTGCGGACGACTTTGGTCGGGTCAATGATGCCGGCTTCGAACATGTCGACGTATTCGCCGGTCTGCGCGTTGTAGCCGATGTTGGTCTTTTCGCCTTCCAACAGTTTGCCGGCGATGACGGCGCCGTCTTCACCCGCGTTTGCGGCGATCTGACGGACGGGCGCCTGCAAAGCGCGGCGAATGATGTCGACGCCGACGCGCTGGTCGTCGTTGGCGGGTTTGACCGCGTCCAGACATTTCACGGCGTACAGCAGCGCGGTGCCGCCGCCCGTGACGATGCCTTCTTCGACCGCGGCGCGCGTGGCGTGCAAAGCGTCGTCGACGCGGTCTTTCTTTTCCTTCACTTCGACTTCGGACGCACCGCCGACTTTGATCACCGCGACACCGCCGGACAGCTTCGCCAAGCGTTCCTGCAATTTTTCCTTGTCGTATTCGGACGTCGTCGTTTCGATCTGTTTTTTGATCTGCGCGCAACGGGCGGAGATTTCGTCTTTCGCGCCGGCGCCGTCGACGATCGTCGTGTTGTCTTTGGTGATGGACACTTTTTTCGCCGTTCCCAGCATGTCCAGCGTCACGTCTTCCAGTTTGATGCCCAGATCGGACGAAATCACCTGACCTTTGGTCAGAATGGCGATGTCTTCCAGCATGGCTTTGCGGCGGTCGCCGAAGCCGGGGGCTTTGACGGCGGCGACTTTCAATCCGCCGCGCAGTTTGTTGACGACCAGCGTCGCCAAAGCTTCGCCTTCAACGTCTTCCGCGATGATCAGCAGCGGGCGGGACGTCTGGACGACGGCTTCCAACACCGGCAGCATGGACTGCAGGTTGGACAGTTTGGCTTCGTGAATCAAAATGTACGGATTTTCCAGTTCGCAGGTCATCTTTTCCGCGTTCGTCACGAAATACGGGGACAGGTAGCCGCGGTCGAACTGCATGCCTTCGACGACTTCCAGTTCGGTGTTCAGCCCTTTGGCGTCTTCAACGGTGATGACGCCTTCGTTGCCGACTTTTTCCATCGCGTCGGCCAGATATTTGCCGATCGAGCTGTCGCCGTTGGCGGAAATCGTGCCGACCTGCGCGACTTCGGCGGTCGTGGAAACCTTGCGCGAACGGGATTTGACGTCTTTGACGACGGCTTCGACAGCCATGTCGATGCCGCGGCGCAGATCCATCGGGTTCATGCCGGCGGCGACGGCTTTGCAGCCTTCGCGGACGATGGCTTGCGCCAGAACCGTGGCGGACGTGGTGCCGTCGCCGGCGACGTCGGCGGTTTTGGACGCGGCTTCTTTGATGATCTGGGCGCCCATGTTTTCAAATTTGTTCGCCAGTTCGATTTCCTTGGCGACGGAAACGCCGTCTTTGGTGATCTTCGGCGCGCCGAAAGATTTGGACAGAACGACGTTGCGACCTTTCGGACCCAGCGTCACTTTGACGGTGTCAGCCAGAATGTCGACCCCGCGCAACATCGCGTTGCGGGCGTCGGTGGAAAATTTGACTTCCTTAGCAGCCATAGTTTAAAACCTTCCTTAAATAAAGTTGAAATCAGTTGAGCGAAACGCGCGAGGGGTTATTCCAAAACGCCCAGAACGTCGGCTTCTTTCATAATCAGCAGTTCTTCGCCGTCGATTTTGACTTCGGTGCCCGACCATTTTCCGAACAGAACCTGATCGCCGACTTTCAGGGTCATGGGGATCGTTTTGCCCTGTTCGTCGCGGCTGCCCGTTCCGACGGCGATGACTTCGCCTTTGGACGGCTTTTCCTTCGCGGTGTCGGGAATGATGATTCCGCCGGCGGTTTTCGTGTCTTCCGCGGTGCGTTTAACCAGAATGCGGTCGAATAACGGTCTGAATTTCATAATAGCAACCCTTTTACAAAGTGAACCAAAACTCTTTCAAACGGGCGGGCTTGGCACTCCGCCCCTTCGAGTGCTAACAACATAGGATTCCCCCGCCGCGCTGTCAAGGGGCGCGGGCATAATTTTTTTTCGGCGGGTACGAAAAAGGCTCCGCGCGCGGCGGAGCCTTTCGAAAGAATGAAATCGCGGATCAGCGTCCGTACATGCCGCGACCGGGGAAATACGCGCCGTTGACGATCGCCTGCTGAACCATTTTTTGGTTTTCCTTTTTCATCAGACTGCCTTCCAGCTTTTTCAGCGCGGTCTGCGCGTGTTTCAAATCGACGTAGTCGCGGGTTGAAAACAGTTCCTTGGGCGTCTGCGGCGCGCCGATCGTCGCGGCGGCGGTTTTGGACGCGATGTAAGCTATGCCCGCGCCGGCGACGCAATGGCTCAGGTCGGGGTCGATGGTCGCGGCGACGACCATGGCGGCGGCGATGACGCCCAGCTTCGTCGTCGTTTCGCGCGAATGCTCGCCCGCCTTGACGTTGCCGTAATAAGCCAGCTTGTCCTTGATGCCGAAGCCTTTCATTTCTTTTTCGACTTCCTTGCGTTTGGCGGCGACGTCGTCGGGGTTGATGCCCTCCCATTCCGAACGTTTGGCGTAATCGGACAGCGTTTTATGCGATTCGATGATCGTGTCCAGACGCGTCATCGAAACGGCGTTCGTCAGATATTTATTCAGCAAAGCGGCGGATTTGGACGTTTTTTCCGTCGTTTCCGTTTTGGTTTCCAAACTTAAAGCCATAGCGACCTCCTGCAATTCTTATAGTGGCAATACTGTATTCTTTTTGAAAATTTTGTCAATAATTTTCATCGGACGGCGCGCTTTTTCGCGGCGTCGGCTTTGGACAAATCTTCGGCGGCGCGGTAGCGGCTGTTGATCCTGACGCGCATGGATTCCAGAAAATCGTCGACGACCGACCGCGCCGCCTGCATTTCCCGATCCATTTTGGAACGCAGGAACATCAGCACGCTCTGCCCTTCGATCTTCGCGTCGCGGATATAGTACCCGTCGGGCGTTTCGCGCAGGGCGAAAAACATTTCCAAAGCCGCGTCGCGTCCGCCGTCGGGGCGGTTCGCGCCGTTCGCGAAACTGACGGCGGCGGACACCTTTAGCAGAATGTCCCTGCCCGACGGAACCTTGTCGGTGACGTTCAGGTCGACCTTGTCGAAACCCAGCGAAACCGATCCGTACGTCACGACGAAATAATCGAAAAACATCGAACGCAGGGCTTCGCGTTGGGATTCCGTCATCGCGTTCCAGTGCCTGCCCATCGCCAGTCGGGGCAGTTCCGTTTGATGAAACACCTGTCGCGCGATTTTGCGCAGTTTCAAAAATCGGGTTTTGGCGTCTTTGACGGACAGAATGTCGATCAGCTCCATGCCTTTGGTTTTCAGCCATTCTTCGGGCGTCGGCTTCGGCGCGGGCGTTTGGGCGCGCGCGAACGGCGCGGCGGCGCACAGGAAAAGGCAGACGGACAGGCAGATTTTCAAAACCGTTTTCATCGCGGCGCGGACTCCTTTGTGTATTCGAAAATCCAGTATATACTAATTCCCGTTTTCGCGGTATAGTGAAAAACCGTTGTTTTCAAAAGGGAATCAAAATGCCGTTTCGATTGCTGTTCGGGATTTTCGTTTTTTGGGCTTTTTCCGGCGTTCAGGCGCGCGCGGGGGCGACGCTGGACGCGATCAAGCGGTCGGGGATCGTGCGCTGCGGCGCGCGGACGGCGGCGAACGCCTACGCTTATCAGGTCGACGGGGAATGGCGGGGGATCGACGTCGAAATCTGCCGCCTGATCGCGTCCGCCGTGACGGGCAGGGCGGAGGCGGTGCAGATCGTTCCAGTCAACCGCGAAGAGGGCTTCAAACTGCTGTCCGACGGACGGATCGACGTTTTGAACGCCGCGACGCCGTGGACGATGGAACAGGAACTGCTGTCGGACGCGGCTTTTCCCGCCGTGTTTTATTACGACGCGCTGGCGTTCATCGGGCATTACAACCCCGAAGCGACGTCGATGAACGATTACAGGGGCGCGAAGGTCTGCGTCGAAAACACGCCGTTTCTGGCGCGGGAGATCGACGCGTACAACCACCGCCACCGTTTGGAAATGCGCGTGATGAAAATGCCGACGCTGGCGCGCGCGAAAGAACTGCTTTACCTGAAACGGTGCGATCTGGTTCTGGCGCGTCTGGAAACGCTGCATTCGGATTATTTCAAAAAAGCGCCCGAGGACGTCGATCTGGTCGTTCTGCCCGAAATCGTGCGGACGTATCCGGCGGGTCCCTATATCCGCGACGACGACAAAGAGCTGTTCAAAATTCTGCGCTGGCTGGTCTACGCCGTCGTCAAGGCGGAGGAAAAAGGCATTTCTTCGCAGAACATCGAAGATTTCCAAAACACGGCGGATCCCGAAATCCAGAACCTGCTGGGGCAGAACAAAGCCGTCGCCGACAGAATGGGGCTGGACGCGGGGTGGATTTACCGCGCGTTGTCGCAGCGCGGCAACTACGGCGAGATTTACCGCCGCGCGCTGGGCGACAAGTCCGTTTTGAAACTGAACAGAACGGCGAACAGGCTGGTAAAGGACGGCGGACTGCTTTCCGCCCCCGATTTTGACAGATAAGCGAGGTTCGATATGAAAAAAACGTTTTTGATCATGCTGGCGTCTTTCGCCTGTCCCGCGGCGTTCGGGGCGGACATCGCCGCCGAATCGAAAATCGACGCCGTGACGGTGTTTCCCGACCGCGCCGACGTGACGCGTTCGGCGGCGGCGGAACTGCCCGCCGGCAGACACACGATCGTTTTCGACGGGCTGCCCGCCGGATTGATGACGGATTCCCTGCGCGTGTCGGGCAAAGGCGACGCCGCTTTCGTCATCGGATCGGTCGAAACGAAGGAAATCCACACGACCGCCCCCGCCGTCGCGCGGGAAAAGGAAATTCGGGACAAGATAGCCGCTTTGCGCGACAAAAGCCGCTATATCGACGCGCAGATCGCCGCCGCCGAAACGGGCAAAACGTTTTTGCAGTCGCTGTCGCGCGCGCCCGCCGCGGGATCGAACGACGCCAAAGCCGCCGCCGTGTCGCCCGAAGCGTGGCAGAACGCTTGGCGGGTCATTCAAAACGGCATGGATTCGCTGGGACGCGAAGTGATCGACAAACAGATTCAGGCGCGCGCCGTGACGGACGAGATTTCGGCTTTGAACGCGCGGCTGCGGGAAATTTCGACGGGGCGGAAAAGCTACAAACAGGTGCGCGTGAACGTCGAGGCGGTCAAGCCCGTCAAAGCGCGGCTGGCTTTGCAGTACCGGATTTTCGGCGCGTCGTGGAATCCGCTGTACGAGGCGCGCCTTGATTCCGCGCGGGAAACGGTCGACATCGTGCAGTCCGGCACTATTTCCCAGCATACGGGCGAAGACTGGAACAACGTCGCGCTGACGCTGTCGACGGCGCGTCCGTTCGCGGCGACGCAGCCGCCCGTCCCGTCCCCGATTTGGGTCGACGCCCGTTCCAAACAGCCGGAGCCGGTCGCGTACGGGGATACGATGACGATGGCGCGTTCCGCCGCGTCGTCGAAAAAAATGATGATGATGTCGAACTTCGCCGTCGACGCCGGAATGGAGGCGGAAACGGCGGCGGTCGGCGGTTCGTTCGACGCCGAAACGGCTTCGGCGGACGCCGTCGGAACGGAATTTTCGGGCGTTTTCGCGATCAAGGGGACGGCGAACGTGCCGTCCGACGGGGCGCAGTACCGGTTTAACATCGGAACGTATCCGTCCAAGGCCGAAATCCGCGCGGAAACCTATCCCGCGGCGGACGCGTCGGCTTATCTGATCGCGACGACCGTCTTTAACGGGGAACTGCCCCTGCTGTCGGGCGACATCGCCCTGTTTCGCGACGGCGCGTTCATCGGCAATTCGCATCTGGACATGCTCCGCCCGAACGAAAAACTGCATCTGGCGTTCGGTCAGGACGAAAAAATCCGCGTGACCCACACGGTTTTGGGCGGCGAAACCAGCGAAGCGGGCGTCATCACCCGCGAAAACAGGAAAGAGGCGCTGAGCAAAACCGCCGTGCAGAATCTGCACAACCGCCCGATGAAAATCGCGGTGTACGAACAGCTGCCCGTGTCGCGCAACAGCGACGTGTCCGTCAAGATCGTCAAGGACAAGACGACGGACGGCTACGTCGCGAATCCGAACGACAGGATCGGACTGCTGAAATGGGAAAGCGTCTGGCAGCCGCGCGAAAAACGCGAAATCGAATACGGTTACGCCGTTTCGTGGTCGAAAGACAAAATCCTGACGGGATTGTGAAAACGGAAAAAGCCCCCGTTTCAAGCGGGGGCTTTTCAAAATGCAAAAACGGCGGGATTGAAGCTCCCGCCGGTTGAATTTGGCGACCCTAACGGGACTCGAACCCGTGTTGACACCTTGAGAGGGTGCTGTCCTAACCAATTAGACGATAGGGTCGTTTTTTTGCGACTTTTTTGATATAAATCCAAACGGCGGGCGGCGTCAACATTTTTTGCGCGTCAGCCTGTTTTCCGTGCGTTTTAGCCGAACGGGCAGGGTCTTTTCGCGCGCCGTCCGCGCTATAATGGGGCGTGTTTTCTTTCAAGGAGGCGCGCCATGACGCAATGCCGTATGAAAAATTGTCCGCTGAAACTGCTGTTTAAATCCTTTTACGACAAAAGCCTGCCCGTCTGTTTCGTCCGGTCGGGACACGGCGTCGGACTGACGCCGCTGTTCGTTCTGTCGGTTCTGTCCGCGTTGACGTGCGCGGTCGGGGCTTTGATAGCCGTTGTTTCGTTTTCCCCCGAATCCGTCGCCGAACGGGTCAAAGACCTGCCGGCGTTCGAAATCAAAAACGGAAAAATCGTCAGCCCCGAAAACTTTGTCCGCGGCTTTGATCTGGGCGGCGGTTTGCGGCTGACCGTCGACACGGCGGCGAAAGCGGACGAAAGAACGGAATCGGCGCCCAACGAAATCCGCATATCCGCCGACGGCGTTTCGTTCGTCAAAGGGCATCGTGTCGATCTGATGCCGCTGAACGAATTTCTGGAAACGGACAACGTCACCGTCACGGCGCAAAACGTCGCCGATTTCGCGCGCGCGGTCGCGGCGGGAATGACGTACACCCTGCCGCCGGTCGTTTTGGCGATCGCCGTCCCCGTTTTGTTTTTCAAATACGTTTTTCTGACGTATCTGCTGGCTTTGTTCACTTACGCCGCGACGCTGTTTTCAAAAACGTCCCTGCCGTTCGAAGCCAGAATGCGGCTGGCGGCGATTTCCGCGCTGCCCGTGTTCGTGTTCGATTTCGTGTTTGACTCGCTGTTGGGGCTGTTCGGCGCGGGCGCGTTCGCGGGCGTCGCGGTGACGCTGGTTTATCTGTGGGTGAATCTGGGACGGCTGTCGCGCGCCGAACCGGCGGAATAAAAGCTGTTGCAATCGGAAAGCGTTTGCGTCTAAACTTTTTTCGTTCGATTTTTGCCAAAAGGCGGAGGCGCAAATGTTTTCCTATCTGTACAAGGCTTTTTACGACCGCACTTTGTTTTCGTCGTATGTCAAGGGCGGCAGGGGCTACGGGTTTCAGCCGCTGTTTTATCTGGCTGTTCTGGCGGCGGTCGTCGTCGCCGCGCGCGTGACCGCGGCGTTGTTCGGCGTTACCGACGCGGACGTTTCCGCTCTGGTCGCCGCGATCGACATGCCCGAAACCGTGATCGAAGACGGGCGCGTCGTTTCGCCCAAGAATTTCAAAAAAACGATCGTGGACGACAAGGGGCAAAGCTTTTTCGTGATCGACACGTCCGGCGATCCCGTTAAAACGGACGGACTGCCCGCGCAGGGGGTCTACATCACCGACGACGCCGTGACCGTGTTCACCAGGACAAAAACGACGCGGACGCCGTTCGCGGCTTTGCTGGACGGCAAAAACGTCACGATCGATTCCGGCGTTCTGCAAACGCTGGGCGAGGAAATATTGAAAGTCTGCCGCCGGATCGTGCCGCCGCTTACGCTGGTTTTCGTCGCATTGTTCATGTGGGTTTATTATTTCTTCGCCGCCGTGTTTTACGGTTTGCTGTCGTATTTGACGACGTGGGCGATGAAAACGGGGCTGACGTGGGAAGAACGCCTGCGTCTGGCGGCGTTGTCCGTCATTCCCGCCTATGTGCTGAACGTCGCGGCGTTCGTTTTCGACGCGTCCGTTCCGTCGTCGCTGAACGTCGTTCTGGTCGCGGTTTTCATGATCTGCTTTTTGCTGGACGGCAAACGGAAGGAAATCGAAAAGACGGTCGGATCCGGAGAATGAAGCCGGCGGGGCGGTTCCGTCCGCTGGCGGGGGTTAAAACAGTTCGTCGACGAACAGGTACAACGCTTCGGAAAACGTGGGAAAAGTACAGCTGACCGTGAAATCCATGCGGTTGATGATGTGGTATTTCTGATCCAGACTGTCATAGACGAACAACTCTTCCGCCGCGCGTCCCAACAGCAGTTTCCCGCGCATGGGGGCAACCTGCTGAAATTCCAGATTCGCTTCGATCAGCCCGGGCAGCGTGTATCCCACGGCTTCGCGGTCGTTCGCGCGCGTGCCGTACAGCTCAACCCCGTTCCAGCTCAGCCCGTCGGTTTGCTTCAACAGCGCGATGTAGTCGACGGGAACGGGCGGAAATCGGTGCGACGACAGCAAAGAGCTGATAAAACGCAGCGACCGTTCGTCCACGGGGTCGAAAAATACGGCGTCGTCTTTTTTCAAAGTGTTTAAAATGCGCGTCAACATGGCTTAGCGTCCCAAAACGGATCGTTGCTGGATCATTTCGAACGTGCTTTCCAAAAATCCGGCGTACACGCTGCGGTCGTGACGGCTGGTGCCGCCCCCCGATATTTCGATTTCGCCGGGGAAGTAGACTTTCCCTTTCGGCGCGGGCAGATAAAGCTTGCGCGGTTTCAAATTCGGCTGGGACAGCGTCTGCATGTCGATGAACCGGTGGATTTCCGTGTGGTACGGGTGCGTTTGGATCAGCACCAGATTGTTAAAGTTGTTCGTGCCGCCGTAATCGAACGGGACGCGAATGTGAATGTTGAAATTTTCGGGCGCTTTGCCTTTTTTCACCAGCTTGATGGCGTCTTCGTTCATGCCCGCCGCCATCAGTTCGTTGACGTGGTGGTAGCCGACGTATTTTAAAAAGTCGCGGCGCGTGCGTTTGAACGCTTTGCGCAGTTCGGACAGCCAGTTCGGGTCGAGGGGGACGTAATCCGCTTCGATCAAATCCATGTTGACCAGCCCCGTTTGCTTGAACTGCCATTCCCACAGCGCGCGTTCTTCCGGCGCGTTGCCGCCCTGCGCGGGCATGACGGCGGGTTGCGGGGCGTAGGGCTGCGGCGCGGGCGCGTAGGGTTGCGGCTGGGGCGCGTAAGGCTGCGGCGCGGGCGCGTAGGGCTGGGGGGCTGGCGCGTAAGGCTGCGGCGCGGGCGCGTAGGGTTGCGGCGCGTAAGGCTGCGAATACGCGGGCGGCGCGACGGGTTGCGGCGGATAGGTCGGCTGAACGGGATACGACGGCGGATAGGCGGGTTGCGCGGGCGCGAAAGGCTGCGGGGCGTAGGGTTGGGGGTACGCCGGCGGCGCGACGGGGTGCGGCGCGTAAGGTTGCGCGAAATTCGGCGCGGCGGGGGCGAACGGCTGTTGCGGATCGGGCATGTCCAGCGGGTCGGGATAGGCGGACGCGGGCGCCGTT
>DJRZ01000041.1:0-1113 GCA_002440235.1 Alphaproteobacteria bacterium UBA6347 | reverse complement strand
AGTCCTGTACGAACGGGCGTCGCGGTACACGGGAACGGGACGCGCGTCGCGGCGCAGGGGCGTCACACCCTGATTCTGCGCTTCCTGCGCGGCTTCTCCCCGCGTCCGAACGGGGGGCGGCATTTTAGAACCCGACCAATCCCACATTTACAACCCTATCCTGTCACCGATGTCATTCGGTCGTTAGAACTTTTCGTCGATATAATCGTCGTAATTTTCGTCGTCGTATTCGCCGTCGTCCTTTCCTTTCGCGCTTTCGCCGTCCGATTCGCCGTCGTCGTCGGGCATGAATTCCTCGTCGTCGAAATCGTCGACGCCGTATTCGCGGTCTTCCTCGTATTCCTTGATCATTTCGTCGGTCGCGTCGTCGGCGTCGTCATCGTCGGCGATGTCGATCAATCCCTGCAATGCGCTGACGTCCGTGTCCTCGCGCTGGGCAACGACCCAGTACGGAACGTACGGCGACGGCGGAATGTTGCATTTTCGGGTCATTTCCTTGTCCAGGAACCAACGCGGCGCGTCCGCCATGATCGGGCGGTTCATATAGCCCTGCATCAAAACGATTTGCTGGGTCGACGGCAGGGACAGCATCTGCGACGCCCCGATGACGGCGGTGGCGTTCAGCGAACGCGACACGTTCGCCGAAAACGGCGTGGCTTGCTTCGACCAGCCTTCGGTTCTGGATTTCGACGCGATTTCGACCGTTTTCGTCCCGATCATTTTTTCGAAACGCTGGGCGGTTTGTTCGTTGTTCTGCGACAAAATGATTTTCGCCGCCGTCGTGGAAATGATGGTTTCCAGATCGTCCTTGCCGTATTGACCGGAAATTTGCCCCAAGTCTTGCCCGATCAGCAGATAAGACACTTTTTGACCGCGCCCGACGGCGGGACCGTCCTTGACGGCGCCCAGTTTCGGCATTTGCGGAAATTCGTCCAGCACGAACAGCGTCGGGAACGGACCCGTTTTCGATCCGTCGGCTTGTTTGAAGTTGGGCGGGTTCGCGATCAGGAAGTTCGACATCAGTTCGACGAACGTGCCCGTGATGATGTTCAGCGCGCGGGCGTCGACCTGGTTGACCGACAGGTAAATCGCGATGGATTTCATTTCGCCCGT
>DJRZ01000046.1:112380-124672 GCA_002440235.1 Alphaproteobacteria bacterium UBA6347 | reverse complement strand
TGGTTTTCACAAATACAAAAAAAAGCGGGAACAAGTCCCGCTTTTTCAAGGAGTATGAATGAAAAACTCATCTGCCGCGGTTCGCCGCGACCTTGGCGACGACCGCCGCGTTTTGCGGCTGGGCGCGCCGGCGTTCGGCGGGAACGTAGACCATGTCGTCCGTCCACGGAATGACGACCTTTTTCGAATCGCCCGTCTGCATTTGCGCGACCTGCGGATCCATCACCGTGTGGTGCAGTTCGTCGTGCGGTTTGACGGGCATCAGAATCAGGTTTTCAAACACGTTCTGTCCGCCGCCGTGAATCGGCAGTTTGTGGTGGACGTTGTATCCGCTGGGGGCGTGTCCCTTTTTGACCATTTCGACCTGCTTGTCGGTCAGCCCCATGTCGCGCAAAGCCTGTTCCTGCGTTTTGCCGATGTGTTTCAAAAACTCTTCGCGCACGGCGTTGAACTGGCGGCGGCGGCGTTTGCGGGTCTGCTGGTCGGGAACCGTCCATTCGACTTCTTTCAATTTAAAGCCGTTGATTTCGGTAAAGGGGAATTTGCCGTTGCGCGCGTCCAGCTGGGATTGCGTCTGTTTGGGCTTTCCGCCGTTTTTGCCTTTGCCTTTTTTCTTTTCGCGTTTGACGTGAACGTAGCGATCCGTGTCGACCATAATCAAAACCTTTCATGCAAAGAATCGTTTGACGATTCGAACCTGTTGAAAGAATATTGCCACAAAAAATATTTTTTGTCTAACTTTTTCAGCGACCGTCCCGCGCTTTTTTCATCATCGCGGCGGCGGACGCCTGTTTGACGGCTTCGGCGACGCGCTGTTTCATCGCGGGGGGAATGAAAATGCTGCCTTCGGGCATCGGGATTTTGACGGTTTTCGTTTCGCCGGGTTGCATTTTGCAGATTTGAACGTCCGACGCTTTGTGAAAATCGGTGTGGTAGGGATTGTTCTGAATCAGGATAAAGTTCGAAAATTCGTTCTTTCCGCCGCCGCCCAGCGGTTTTTTGTGATGCACGTTAAACCCGTTCGGGGCGTTGCCTTTCAGCATGCCGGCGATCATGTTGTCCGACATGCCCAGCGCCTTTAACACGGGGGACTGCGTCTGCGCCAGATGTTTCAGAAACGCTTTGCGCAAAGGGGTGAAGGAACGGCGCATTTCTTTGATTTTTTTCGTTCCGACGGCGGTGTATTCCATTTTGACCATCGGGGCGCCGTGAACCGAAGCGGGCAGGGCGGCGACGCGTTTTTGCCGTTCGATTTCCTGTTGCGCGGCGCGTTCGACGCGGCGGGCTTCCTTTTCCGCCTTGGTCGGTTTTCTGTGTTCGAAATTGTCGGTCATCGTTATCGTCCCTGTTGCGGATTTTTCACGCATTTCATTATGACGGCGCCCGTTTGCGCGGCTTTGCGCCGGACGTCGGCAAGCGTGATGTTTTTGCGTTTGCCGTATGTTTTTTTGCCCTGCTTCGCCCAGCGCAACAGGAATTTGTAGCGCGTCGGCGGCACGTAGACGGGCGTCTGCGGATCGGGGATTTTGACCGTTTTGCGGTCGCCCGTTTTCATCGCGGCGGTCTGCGGCGTGATGACGTGGTAGTGCATCATGTCGTGATAGGGTTCGCGGCGGATCAGCACCAAATTCGAAAAATCGTTCGTCCCTCCGCCGTAAATCGGGTGTTTGTGATGCGTGTTGAAACCGTTGGGGGTGAATCCGTCGCGCATGCCGCGGATCTGCTGTCTGGTCAGACCGGCGCGCAACAGGGCGTCCTTTTGCGTTTCCGCCAGATGTTTGACGAAAGCGGCGCGGATTCCCCGTTCGAATTCGGCGCGGCGTTTTTCGCGTTCGGCTTTCGGCGGAATGACGAATTCGACCTCGCGCAAGGGGACGCCCAAAAAGCTGTCGGCTTCGGAACAGTCGAATTTTTCGGTCGGGCGGTTCTGTCCCTGCGCCGGACGCGGTCTTTTGACGTGGACGAAACGGTAGGCGCGCGGGGACGAAAGATCCTTTTCAGCCATAAAAAATCCTTTTAATTCTGCGATTCGGGCAATTCGCTTGCCTTTCTTGTTTGAAAAAGAGTATATCATATCGAAAACGGACTCAACAGTTTTGACAAAAAATATTTTTTTCGATAGAAAAAACTGAAAACGGAAGGTCAGATGACAACACGCGCGCGCGTCGCCTGCCAAGGGGTGCCGGGGGCTTTTTCCCATCAGGCGGCGCTGGAAATGTTTCCGGACGCGGACATCGCGTTTTATCCGACGTTCGACGACGCTTTGGCGGCGGTCGGCGCGGGCGCGGCGCGTCAAGCCGTCCTGCCCGTCGAAAATTCGGCGGCGGGGCGCGTGGCGGACATGCACCGTCTGCTGAAAACGACCGACCTGTTCGTGACGGGCGAGCATTTTTTGCGCGTGCGCCATTGCCTGCTGGGAACGACCGGCGATCTGTCCGCCGTCAAAACCGTGCGGTCGCACCCGCAGGCGCTGTCGCAGTGCGCGGGATTTCTGAAACGGCTGGGCGCGAAGATCGAAGCGGCGGGCAACACCGCGGCGGCGGCGCGCGAACTGTCGGAAACGGGACGCGGGGACGTCGCGGTGATCGCGTCCGAAACGGCGGCGCGGCTGTACGGGCTGAACGTCCTGCGGTCGGGGATAGAGGATTCTTCTTTGAACACGACGCGCTTCTGGGCTTTGTCGCGGACGCCCGCTGAAAACGTCGGCGCGGACGGCGCCGTCACGTCGTTTCTGTTCTGGGTAAAAAACGAACCCGCCGTTTTATACAAATGTCTGGGCGGATTCGCGACAAACGGGATTGACCTTTTGCGGCTGGAAAGCTACGTTGACCCCGAACGGTTTTTGATGTCGGCGGGATTTCTGGTCGACGTCGCCGCGCACGGCGAATCGGCGGATTTCAAAAGGGCGATGCGGGAACTGGGCTTTTTCGCCCGATCCGTCCGTCTGCTGGGGACTTACTCCGCCGATCCGTACCGCGCCGCCTTGAAAAGCAAACAACAGTAGGAAAACGCGCCATGTTCAGGAAAATCCTTTCCGCAGTCCTCTTTTTCTGCGCCGCGCCGGCGGCTTTCGCCGGTCAGGGGGACGACGGGTTTTACACCCGCGCGGACGCGGGCTATGTCTATTCGACCGCCGGCGGCGTTAAGGAATCGTACGCCGCGCAAACGGGGTTCGGTCGGAAATACGGCGATTTCCTGCGCGCCGAATTCGATCTGAGCTTTACACGCGTCCGCGTTCGCGGGGCGCAGGCTTTTGAAAACGCGGCGGCAAGCGGCACGCGCGCGCACGCCCGATCTTTCGCGGCGACGGGAACGCTTCTCGCCGATCTGTTTTCCGTCAAAGGCGCGACCCCGTACATCGGAGTCGGCGGCGGAGTCGCGCGCAACGCGTTGGAGGATTTCAGATTGAACGGTCGGAACATGGCGGGGGATATCCGCTATCATCTGGCGTGGCAGGCGGTCGGCGGCGTCGGAATCGAACTGCCCGCGAATTTCACGCTGGACGTGTCCTATTCCTATATGGACGCGGGAAACGCGAAAACGAAAAAGGACGGCGGGGAACGCTTGCGTCAGGACGTGAAAATGCGTAAAGTCCTGCTCGGCTTGCGCTATCATTTTTAATCGGAGTGTCAAAGGGTATGTTTGATTTTCTGCACGCGGTCGTTCTGCACCAGCCGGTTTGGATATGGCTGATGTTTTTTGCTGTTTTTTCCGCCGTCCTGTTTCTGGATCTGGGCGTTTTGGAAAAAAAGGCGCAGGAAATCAGCGCGAAAAAAAGCCTGATTCTGTTCACGGCTTACGCGTCGATCGCCTGTCTGTTCGGCGCGTGGATCTGGTGGTATTTCGGAAAAGGCATGGCGGCGGAATACTTTATGGGATACGTCGTCGAAATCGGGCTGTCGATCGACAACGTGTTCGTGATTTCGCTGGTTTTTTCCTATTTGGCGATTCCGCGGAATTTGCAGCACCGCGTGCTGTTTTGGGGCATTCTGGGCGCGGCGGTCCTGCGCGGCGTGATGTTCGTGATCGGGGCGGAAATCCTTGATCAATGGGATCCGGTGTTGTTGATTTTTGCCGTTTTCCTGATTTATTCCGGATTGAAAATGCTGTTTTCGGACGATCCCGCCATCAACTTGTCGGACAGCAGAATGCTGCGTTTTTTCCGCCATTACCTGCGGCTGACGAACGAACTGCGCGGCGAACATTTCTTTGTCCGCGAACCGTCGCAATCCGAACCGGGAAAGATGAAGTGGTACGCGACGCCGCTTTTTCTGGCGTTGCTGCTGATCGAATTCGGCGACGCCCTGTTCGCGATCGACAGCGTGCCGACGATGCTGTCGGTGTCGCACGAAACGTTCGCCGTGTATTCCAGCGACATGTTCGCCGTTTTGGGGTTGCGCGCGCTGTATTTCATGGTGTGCGCGGCGATGCACCGCTTTTCGTATTTGCAGCCCGCCTGCGCGATTTTGCTGGTGACGATCGGACTGAAAGTGTTCGTGGGCGAGTTTTTCTTTAAAATCGAGGACAGCTGGTCCCTGCTGGTCACGTTCGCTCTGCTGGGCGGCGGAATCCTGCTGTCGCTGTTGAAATCCGCCGAAAAGGAAGAGGCGGAGGAACACGCGCGCGAGGCGTCGTAAAACGACTTTTTGTTGAAAAAACGGGTTGTTCCTCTTGCCGTTCGGGAAAAGGCAACCTATATTCCTTTTTGTCGGGACGCGCCCGTTCGGGGCGTTCCGGCGACGGAAGCCGCCGACGGTTCCGCCGATTGTTTGCTTTTCAGGAGAAATAAGATGGCTTTGATGACGAACACGCCCTTTATGCTGGGCTTTGATTCTTTGGAACGGCTGCTGGACAACGCGGCGAAAAATTCCGAAAGCTACCCGCCTTACAACATTGAACAGATCGATCCGTCGCATTTGCAGATCACGGTCGCCGTCGCGGGATTCGGCGAAGACGATTTAAGCATCGAGCTGGACGACAAACAGCTGACCGTCTGCGGTCGCCATGTCGAAGACGAAGACGCCAAACAGCGCCAATACCTGTACCGCGGCATCGCGTCGCGCCAGTTTAAACGGTCGTTCGTGCTTGCCGACGGGATCGAGGTCGTCGGCGCGCATTTGGACAACGGGCTGCTGCACATCGATTTGAAACAGCGCGCCCCCGAATCCAAAGTCCGCAAGATTCAGATTTCCAAAAAGGAAAACAGAATCGAACACGACAAAAAAATCGAAAACAAACCTTTCGACAAGGAAAAATCCGAAAAGAAAACCGCCTGACGCGGTTTTGAAAACAGGAGGTCGTCATGCCGACAAACGCCGGTGAAAACATGATTTCGACCGACGAACTGGCGCGGCTGGGCGTCGATTCCGTCGCCTATGTCAAAACCAAAATCGTCGGCGACCGCAAAAAGTGGTTCGTTTATGCGGCGCAGGGAACCGAATTAGCTTGTACGGACGACGAAGATCAGGCTATATCTTTGATTTTCGACAACAAGCTGATACCGGTGAGCGTCCATTGACACACGAACAGACAGGCACCTGCGAACGGTGCGGAAAATCGGAACAGCTCTGCGTCTGCACGGACGCGGAGCCGTTTGACAACAAACACGCCGTTTTGATTCTGCAACACCCGCAGGAACAGGACAAGGAACTGGGAACGGCGGGCATCATCGTGTCCGCGCTGAAAAACGCGCGGCTGGAAATCGCGCTGTCGCGTCCGAGTCTGGCGGCGGTTCTGAAACACCCCGCCGATCCGAAAAAATGGGGCGTGCTGTATCTGGGCGCGCAGAACGAAACGCCCGTCGCGCCGGGGCTGTACGCCGTCGGTCGCAAAGGCGGTCTGCTGGACGACACCGCCGAACGCGTCAAGGGGCTGGACGGCATCATTCTGCTGGACGGGTCGTGGTCGCAGGCAAAGGCGCTGTGGTGGCGCAACCCGTGGCTGTTGAAAACCCAACGCCTGCTGCTGGTGCCGCAAAAACGTTCCCTGTACGGCAAACTGCGCAAAGAACCCCGCAAAGAAAGCGTTTCGACGCTGGAAGCGTGCGCCCAGTGTCTGGATTTTCTGGGCGAGGATCCCGCGATCGCGCGGGGGCTGACGGACGCTTTCGCGCGCATGCTGGAAAAATACAAGGCTCTGCACGCCCGCCGCTAAACGGCTTTTTCGAAATTTTAGACAAAATTTTCTTTTATCGCCGCGGGCGGTGTGCTAAATTTTTCCGCAAGAAAACTTTTAACGCGGGCAGGTCGATATGGAAGACAAATACGTTCACGTCAAACGCAAACATTCGGGGCGCGGAGCCGAAAAGGAAAACCGAAAAACGGAAAAGGGACGGACGGTCGAATCCGAATCCGCCGGTTTCTATTCGCTGGGCGACAAACGCGAAGGCGCGGCGAAAGGCGTCTTTCCGTTCGACGTCATCAACGGTTTCCGCCTGATCGACGCGGAATACAAAACGCCGCCCAAAGCCGAACGCGAAGCCCGCCGCAAAGAGTTCAACAAAGTTGTGAAACCCGATTTTTTGAAATACATCGCGGCGAATTTCGAAACGGAACTGCGCGCGATCGGCGTCACGGACGCGGGGCTGGACCTGATGCGCAAGGGGCGCAGCGTCAACGGGTTCAACGTCCATCACAAAAAGCCCATTCACGGCGGCGGGACGAACGATTTTAAAAACCTGATTCTGGTGCCGATCCCCCCGCACGACGAACTGCATCACAAGGTCATCGACCCGCAGATCAAAAACCAAAACACCGAAAAGGGACTGCGCGTCAAACTGCCGTGGAGCGACGACATGGTCTGGAAGCGTCCCGCGAAATCCCGCGAAAAGCTGAACGCCGCCGTCGCGTCGCGTCTGCAAAATCGGGGCGGTCGCTAAAAACCGTTGAAGTGGCGGACGTTATCCTTTAAAATACGTCCCAATGTTCACTTTTACTGCTTAGGAAAAAACGATGATCGAAGATATTCTGAAACAGCTGTCCAAAGACGAGGGCGCCATGATTGTCCGCCCCGCTTCCAGCAAAGATCTGGCGCAGTGCCAGAAGGACATGGCGGAAATCGGACTGCCGCCCGTTCCGCAGGGCTATATCGATTTCCTGCGCGACGTCAACGGGTTCGCGTGGAACGGCATTGAATTTTTCAGCACGGATCAGGTGTCCGATCCCGAATCCGGCTACACTCTGAACGACATCGTCACCGCGAACGAGGATTTCGCCGATTACAGCGACGATCTGGAAGGATTCGTTTTGCTGGGGCGCGCCGACGACGATTTGTACGTCTACAACACCGCCAACGAAAAATACGAAGTTTTGGATTTCACGGGACACGACGTGATGGAAGATTACGACACGTTCGACGCGATGTTCGAAGGCGTCGTTTCCCCGCGCATGTGATTTAAAACCGTGCTGGTGACGGATTTCGATTTCGATTTGCCGCGGGAAAGGATCGCTTCCCGTCCCGCGGAGCCGCGCGAATCGGCTAAACTGTTGCATGTATGCCCGCCCGACGCGTTCACGGACGGGCATATTTCCGATTTTCCGGATTTGTTGCGTCCCGACGATTTGCTGGTGTTCAACGACACGCGCGTCATTCCCGCCCGCCTGTTCGGGAAAAGGGGCGACGCCGCGATCGAAGCGACGCTGTTCAAGGCGGTAGGACTGAACCAATGGGAAGCCTTGATTAAAAACGCGCGCCGGTTGCGCGAAAACGACGTCGTTCGCTTTTATCCGCCGAACGATCCCGACGCGGACGCTTTGGAAGCCAAAGTGCTGGGGCGGGGCGCGGACGGCGCGACGGTCGTTTTGGAATTTCTGACCGATCCGTCGCATCTGTTCGCCGCGCTGGAAAAATACGGCGTGATGCCTCTGCCGCCCTACATTCACCGCGAAAAAACGGGATACGAGGACGACAAGCGCAACTATCAGACCGTGTACGCCAAACACGACGGCGCGGTCGCGGCGCCAACGGCTGGACTGCATTTCACCAAAGAACTGCTGGCGAAAATCGATTCGATGGGAATTGAAAACGTGAAAATCACGTTGCACGTCGGCGGCGGAACGTTTCTGCCCGTCAAAGTGTCGGACACCAAAGACCACGTCATGCACGCCGAATACGGTCACATTTCCCCCGAAAACGCGGAAATCATCACGCGCGCGAAACGCGCCGGACGCCGGATCGTTTCCATCGGCACGACGGCGATGCGCCTGTTGGAAAGCGCGGCGGACGAAACGGGGACGGTTCGCCCGTTCGACCGCGAAACGTCGATTTTCATCACCCCCGGCTATACGTTCAAGGCGGTCGACGCTTTGTTCACGAATTTTCATCTGCCCTGTTCGACGCTGTTCATGCTGGTGTGCGCCTTTTCGGGCGTCGACTGCATGAAAGCCGCCTATAAACACGCCGTCGACGCGGAATACCGCTTTTTTTCCTACGGCGACGCGTGCTTTTTGGAAAAGAAGTAAATAAAATCCGATTTTACTTGAACGCGGGGAAAAATAATTTTATAAATATCCCTGTAACATTCAAATCAGGAGATTCCAATGTCTGAACCTATTACGAACGAAGATCTGTTGGCTTTCACGACGGAAATCGTTTCCTCGCACGTTTCCAACAACGAAACGGCGGCGGCGGATCTGCCCAAGCTGATCGCCGACGTCTATCGCGCTCTGGCGAACGTCAACGCGCCCGCCGAACCCGAATCCGAACGTTTGCAGCCCGCGGTTCCCGTTAAAAAATCCGTTTTCCCCGATTACATCATCTGTCTGGAAGACGGCAAAAAGCTGAAAATGCTGAAACGCCATCTGAAAACGGCGTACAACATGACGCCCGACGAATACCGCGCCCGCTGGGGATTGCCCGCCGAATATCCGATGGTCGCGCCGAACTACGCGGAACGCCGTTCGGGGCTGGCGAAAAAAATCGGTCTGGGAATGCGGAACAGAAAAAATAAAGAATAATCCAAAAAGGCATTACCGAAAGTAATGCCTTTTTCTTTGAAACGCTGTTTTAATTTTTATTTTAAAAGGGCGAACCATGGGCGCGAACGAACCGTTTTGGAAAACGAAAAAGCTGTCCGAAATGACGGCGGCGGAATGGGAATCGCTGTGCGACGGGTGCGGCAAATGCTGTCTGGAAAAGGTCGTGTTCGAGGACGACGGTACGCTGGCGTTCACCAACATCGCGTGCAAACTGCTGGACAGGACGACCTGCCGGTGCCGGCATTACGAACACCGCGAACGCTACGTTCCGGAATGCAAGCGGATCACGCCCGAAATGCTGAAATATTATTACTGGCTGCCGAAAACGTGCGCCTACCGCCTGTTGAACGAAGGCAAGCCGCTGCCGTCGTGGCACCCGCTGGTGACGGGATCGCCGATGAGCGTCCGTTTGGCGAACATGTCGGCGTCGGGGCGGTGCGTTCCCCCGAAACCCGAAGAGGAGTTTCAGGATTACATCGTTGAATGGGACGATTTATGAACGATTGCGCGACCGTTTTGATTCCGTACGACGGGCGGGAAATCGCCGTCGCGGTCGTCCGCAATCCGCGCGCGGGGCGCGTGCGTCTGAAAATCGACCGCAAAACGCGTCAAGCCGAGCTGGTTTTGCCGAAACGGGCGTCTTTGAACGCGGCGGCGGCTTTTGCGGCGTCCAAAGCCGCGTGGATCGCGGGACAGCTGGACAAGCTGCCGGAAAAGCGCGTTTTTTGCGACGGCATGTCGTTGTCTTTTTTGGGACGGGACGTCGTGATACATCATTCTCCGGCGGCGCGAAGGGGCGTCTGGCTGGACGGCGGCGTCGTCTGGGTGTCGGGGCGGGCGGAACATCTGGCGCGTCGGGCGCGGGATTTTTTTAAAAGCGAATTTGCCGTCTACGCGTTGAAACGGGCGCGCGAAACCGCCGCCGCGACGGGAAAGAAAGTCGCCGGACTGACGGTGCGGGACACCGTGTCGCGCTGGGGCAGCTGTTCCGGAAACGGGCGTTTGAATCTGTCGTGGCGGCTGGGGCTGGCGCCGCTGTTCGTCGCCGATTACGTCATCGCGCACGAGGTCGCGCACCTGAGCCAGATGAACCATTCCGCGGCGTTTTGGGCGGTCGTCGCCGATCTGTGTCCCGATTACGAAAAAGCCGAGGTGTGGCTGAAAAAAAACACGGCCCTGCTGTACAGTTACGGCGTTGACTGACGGCTTGAATCTTTGGCGGCGCGGCTGAACACGTCGGGACGCGCGGGGTTCGGAATCAGATCCCGTGTTCCGTATCGGTCGAACAGCCGCGGCAACAGGCAATCCCGCGCGTCGGGCGGCAAAGCGTAAATTCCCGCGACGGTCGGCGACTTTGCGCCCGTCGATTGCGGAAAACTGAACGGTTCGCCCGTGATGCGGCATCGCGCCATATCGGCGAAAATCCGCGCCTCCATATACGTTCCGTCATAGCCGTATTCGGTCGAAAAGCCGATCGCGGGCGGGACGGCGCAACGGTCGCGCGTTCGGGTAAAAGCGGCGGCGTGGCGGGGCAGAACGACGCCTTGTCCGTCGAACAACCCTTTGAAATCGTTTAAACAAAGCGGATTTTTCCACCCGCCGCCGAACAGCAGGAACGCTTTGGGGAAAACGACCGTTTCGGGAATGAACGACAGCGTCGCGAAAAACGCGTAAGCCGCCAGATATTCGACCGTGCGCAGGGTGTTTTCAAAACCGTACTCCG
The DNA here is from genome assembly GCA_002440235.1 of Alphaproteobacteria bacterium UBA6347. GTDB lineage: Bacteria > Pseudomonadota > Alphaproteobacteria > CAAGCB01 > CAG-977 > UBA11549. The sequence goes on along the minus strand of DJRZ01000046.1, from coordinate 113,974 downwards.
CGCTAAAACCGTTCAAATCTTTGGCGTAGCGCGCGGGATCGGACGATTTCGGCGGCTGTTTTTCAAAAAAGTTTTCGCCGTCCGCCGTTCGGGCGACCGAATCGAACAGCTTTTCCAGCAATTCCGGAACGACGCGCCCGTTTGCGCCGTGTCCGCCGTCGACGTCGCAGGCGTCGCCGGTGTTTTGCCGCGTCAGCATATCGGCGAAGTGGTTGAACGGTCCGGCGTCCCAGCCGAACGTCGCGTCTTCGCCGTCTGTCCGGCGGGAAACGACGGCGATGTTGCCCGTGTTGCCGGCGTTGCAGAACGCGACGGGAAAGACGCCTCTTTCGCGCAAATCGGCGGCGATATGGCGGTTGTGCGTCGGGGCGAGCGGCGCGCCTTCGCCCCCGTTCAGCAGGTCGTCGGAACGGAAATCGTAAATCACGGGCAGTCCCGTCAACGCCGCCAGCCGTCCCGCGTCCGCGGTTTGCAATGTGTAAGGGGGACGGTTTCCGGCGACGGACGGCGGAAAGTGGTCAAGCGTCTGTCCGTGCCAGCCGATCGCGGCGACGTCGGCTTTGCGGACGTCCGATCCGGATAAAAGCGCGTCCACGGCGCGGGCGACCAGCCGCGTGTATTCGTCTGAAACGGCGTTGAAAAATTCGTTTCCGCGCAAAAAGGCGACGTCGCCCCCGTGATCGGCGATTTGGCGGCGCAGGGTTAAAAATCCGTCGCGCAGCCGCGGGGGATAGGGCAGGGTGGCGGCGTTCAGATCGCAAATTCGTCCGCCGTCGAATCCGGTCAGAACGGCGTCGACGGCGTCCAGCGAATTGCCCGTCATCACTCCGACGGTGATCATTCTCCGCCCCTTTATTTCAACGGCAGAGGCGTGACTTTGTACTGTCCGGGGGCGAGCTTCGGCGTGTCGGTTCTGACGCCGTACTCCTCTTTGATTTTGCCCGTCGCCGTGGTCGGCTGTTTGGGCGTTTCGGGATATTTGGGCAGAACGTATTTTTTCGGATCGGACGGGAAGGCGTTTTTCTGGAAACGCATCAGCATGTATCCCGTGCCGCCGCCGTAGGCGGGACCCGCGACGCCGAACGAATAGTTCGCGCCGATGACGCCGTAGTCCAAATCGACGTAGTCGATCGCGAACACGCTGGAAATCATGGAATCGGACGTCGTCGTGAATTTGCAGACGTAGCCCGTGTCCTCCATCAGCACATAGTCGGGGGATTTGACGAACAGGGCGTTCGTCGAGCTGACGCACGCGGGGCGCACGGCGTTGTAGTGCATGTTGTAATCCAGCGACACGTTGATGATCTGTTCGGCTTTGCGCAATTTGACGCTGAGGATCTTCGCCGAATCGACGACGACCGTCGCGGGGGTGACGCCCGCCTTGATGTTGAACTGGACGTAGTTTTCGAAACACATTCTGGTGGTCGGATCGGCGTCGCAGATCAGCACGGTCGAATCCAGATTGTTGTCAAACAGGTTCAGCAGGCTGTTGTACATAAATTCGCGCGTCATGTTCGTGCGCGCGGGGGCGCATTGCTGCGAACGGCACACGATGACCGAAGACGGCGCTTTGGGCGTGACGATGGTGCGTTGC
>DJRZ01000046.1:69069-112367 GCA_002440235.1 Alphaproteobacteria bacterium UBA6347 | reverse complement strand
GGGTCGGGCAATCCCGCCGAACACGCGGCGACCGCCGCCGTTGCCGCCGCGGCGACCAGCTGTTTGAAACCGAATTGAAACCGTGTGCGCACGTTGAACCTCTTTGGTTAAAAGCTTTTATCCGCTAAAAAATAACAAAACTTTGTTACGAAAAGATAAAGAAAAAATCATTCCGGCGCGTTGTCTTCCGCTTTGCGGGCGGCTTTTTTAGCGCGTTCAGCCCGTTTTTTCGCGATCCATTCGTCCGATTTTTCCGCCGGATTGTCCGCCCATCTGGCGTCGAACAAAACCTGATGCTGACGCGCGTAGTCGGGTTCGTCGACGAAAACGTCGCAGACTTCCTCGTTTTTTCTGACGGCGGGTTCCGTCCAGTTGAACGATCCGCTGGACACCGAAACGCCGTCGTAAATGCCGACTTTGGTGTGCATGATGCGTTTGTGGGAATGGACGCGCAATTCGACGCCCGCGTCCAGCAGTTCCCAAATCTTCGACGAAGACCCGCCCGCCTGCACGCGGTCGGTCAGAACGCGCACTTTGACGCCGCGGTCGTGCGCGGCGATCAGCGCGGCGACCAGCCGTTTGTTGTTGATCGAATAAACCGACACGTCGACGCGTTCCCGCGCGCCGTCGATCAATCCGACCAGTTTGTTTTCGCACGCCAGTTCGTGCAAAACGACGCTTTCCGCGCGGACGGACGGCGCGGCGAAAAGCGCGAAAAACAAAACAAGCGGCGAAAACGCGAATCGGCGGCGCATGGGACGGATTCCTTTCGCCGCCCAAAATATCAGGGTTTCCGGCGAAAAAAAAGCCCCGTTTCAAACAAACGGGGCTTTTGTCAGACGCTTTTTTTCATAACAAAGCGGGAAATGCCTTCGCTGCTGCCGACGAAACGTCCGTCGACGAACATCTGCGGAAAATGGGTGTAGTTGGTGAATTGGCGGATTCCGTCGAACAAGGCGGGGTCGGACAGGACGTCGACGCTTTTGTACGCGATGCCCGCGTCGTTCAATGTTTGCGCCGCCTGCGCCGAAAAGCCGCAACGCGGACGGGCGGGGGTGCCTTTCATAAACAAAACGACGTGATTGTCATTGACTTCGCGCCGGATCAGCCGGAACATATCGTCTTTTGTCATCATGCAATCCTTTGAAAGAGGTTTGAAATCTTCGCGCCGCCGTCGGCGCGTCTGCCTGCGCGTCATTGGCGGGCGAAACTCTTTCCGCGTTTTAAAAACAAAAGAATTATACACCCGATTCGCCGGATTGAAAAGGCTTAATCGTCCAAAACGCGTTCGTTCGGCTGAACGGCGGCGGGATTTGCGGGCGGCGGTTCGACCGCGGGGGCGATCGGCGCGGCAACCGTTCCGGACGCCGCCGTTTCGGCGGAATTTCCGGCGGTCGCCGCCGGATCGGGCGACGCCTGTTCGGGAGCGTCGTCGACCAGTTCGCGTTTCGCGTCGGGAACGGGCTGGCGGATCAGATCGTCCGGCTTTTCGGTTTTCAGAACGGGCGGCGCCGCGCGTTCGGGATCCTGCGGCAGATCGCGTCCCTCGGCGATTTTTTTCGGTTTTTTATTGAAACGGTTGGGGTTGGGTTTGCGTTCGATGTAAATGAACGTTTCCACTTCGCCGTCGTCGTTGACGCGTTCCGTCACGGTTTCGCGCGTGATGTCCAACCGGTCGACGTCGAACAGTTCTTTCGTCCGTTTTTCCGCCTCTTCACGGGCTTTGCGTTCCGCTTCGGCTCTGGCGCGCGCCTCTTCCTCGGCTTTGGCTTTCAGTTCGGCGTCGCGTTTGGCTTTTTCCTCGGCTTCGATTTTCGCTCTCGCCTCCGCCTCGGCGCGGGCTTTCGCTTCTTCGGCTTCGCGTATTTTGCGGCGTTCCTCTTCGCGGGCGCGGACTTCGGCTTCGACCCGCGCTTTGCGTTCGGCGGCAAGGCGCGCCTTTTCCTCGGCTTCGCCTCTGGCTTTCTCCTCCGCTTCGGCGCGGGCTTGTTCTTCCGCCTCGGCTTTAAGGCGGGCTTCCTCGTCGGCTTGCGCTTTCAAGCGGGCGGCTTCCTCTTCGTCGACCGCGGGCGGCGGGGGCGGAACGACCGCGTCCGGCTCCGTCACGGGCGGCGGAGGCGGAATCGTCGCGTCCTGCTCCGTTGCGGGCGGGGGAGGCGGGGGGACGTCCTGCGCCTGTCCGGTCGCGGGGGCGGGCGTTTCCGTCACAACGACGGCGGGCGTTTCAGCCGATTCGGGCGCGGGCGGAACGTCGCGCGCGGCGACGCCGTCGGCGTTCAGAATTTCGTCGGGGACTTTTTCCAGCGTTGTTTCTTGTCCCGCTTTGATGTCGGCGGTTTTCCATTTTTCTTCCGCGTCCGTCGGCGGCAGTTCCATCGGGGCGGGCGCCGCGCCGAAATCGTCGACGATGATGTCGATCGCGTTTTTACCGGCGGCGGGCGTTTCAATCACGGTGTCGTCCGCCTGTTTCGGCGCGTCCGACGCCGCGTCGGCGGGCGGAGGGGGCGGCGCGGCGGCTTTCCCTTCGTCGACCGCGGGCGGCGGAGGCGGAGGAACCGCGTCCGTTCCCGGCGTCGGCACGGGGAAGAAATCGGGGACGCCGTTTTGTTTCGCGGGTTTCGCCGCCGTCTTTTCGGACGCCGCGGCGAAATCGGGCGGGGCGACGAAGCCGATCTTCGCGTTTTTGTCGACCGCTTTGTCCGCCAAGGTCAGGCGTTCGTCCAGCGACGCCATGAACGCGTCGCCGCCCTTTTCGCGCCAGTCGGCGTAATAACCGTCGAAACCGTCCGTTTTCATATAGCTTTCGGGGACGGGCGTGTTCAACCAGCTTTCAGTTTTTTCGCGTTCTTCGGGGGTGAAGTTCGCAAAGTCGGGGGACTGGCACAAGGCGTTTTCGTCGCCCAGAACGTCGCGGGCGATCAGCGTTCCCAAATCGCAGGGCTTCGCGTCCGTCTGCGCCTTTTTGTTTTCCGGTTTGAACACGGCGAAAGTCGTCGTCATGTCGCTTTTAAACCGCGCCATGGTTTTGTCGACGCGCTGCATCACGATGTCGTCGGCTTTTTCCTTTCGGATTCCGGCGCCCTTGTCGCCGTGGACGACGATCGTCGTTTTGTCCGCCAGCTTGGCGTTTTCCAGATCTTTGATCAGGTATTCCAGCTGACCGTAAGTGCAAAGCAGCTGGCGGTTGTAGTCTTCCCAACGTTTCAGTTCGCCGTTCAGTTCCTTCTTTTCCGTATAGGGGGCGAAACTGCGCCACGTCATCGGATCTTTTTTCAAACGGCAGTTTTCGTCGTACACATAGGGATAGTGCGGCAGGTTGACGTGGGCGAAAAACACGTTTTTGCCCTTCGACGCCAGAACGTCCTTGCGCAGACGGGACAAAACGGTCGGCTGCCCCAGCGGCAAAGACCGCGACAAGGGGTTGCCGACGAACGGAACGGACGACGGGTCGAAGCTTCCTTTCAGCTTTTTATAGGCGAAATCGGCGAACTGCTGACCGACCGGCATGGAATACAGCCAATGCCCGAACATCAGCATCAGCTTCGTCGCCGTGGACAGGTCCGCCTGATACAGCGCGCCCAGCGGAGCGGGGTACGTTTCGCAGAAATCGACGGTTCCCTTGCCCGCGCCCTTGCAGAAATCGAACGGGTAGGTCTGGTAGACGTTCAGGCGGTAGCCCCGTTCCTTGAATTTGGCGAACAGATCGTTGCGCGTCGCGAACGCCCGCGAATCCGTCGAACCGATGTAGTACGCCGAATCGTCGCGGTTGAACAGGTCGTCGCCGATTTCGGTCAGCGTCGGGTTCAGCGCGGTGCCGATGTTGCGGTATTTGTCGCGGTAGCGCAGATAAACCGTCGGGTGGAACAGAAATTTGTTCGAACGGTAAAAGGCGGGGACGAATTTCGGGGACAAAGGCAGATTCTGCGGGTCGGACACCTTGTCGTGCAGGGTTTGCCAGCTTTCGGCGGCGGCGTTGTATCCGGCGTGATTCGCCAAGATCAGATAGATCAGGTTTTGCGTTTTTTCGCCGTCGCCGACGCTTTTCGCGAAATCGGCGGGAGAAACGCCCGAAATTTCGGGAACCTGACGTTTCGCGGCGGTGTTCATCAGCAAAAACAGCCCGATCAGGGCGGGCAGGGACAGGAAAGCCATCGCTCCGCCCCGACAGATTTGCAGCAGGACGAAGAAAAAGACGAATCCGGCGACGGCGACCGCCTGATTGCCGTGGTCGGCGACGATCATCAACAGGTCGCGCGGCAGGAACGGCAGGTAATGCGCCGCGTAGTTCCCGACGTTGTAGGGCAGGATCTGCCCCAGAACGCACGCCAGCGCGCCCCCCGCGATCAGCGCGATGTACGCGCGCGCCAGAAAACGGCAGAACGACAGCAAAAACAGGGAAACAAAGGAAAACACCAGCAGCCCGAAACAGGCGAACAGCACTTCGGGCAGGATTTCGTTGTTCAGAATCAGCGGATATTTGTTGACGTACAGAAACAGCAGGAACGTGAACGCCGTCATGAAAAACACGAACAGCGACCCGTGCATGAAAAACGTGAAGGACGCCTCGTTTTTCTGTTTGCGTTCGGCTTCTCTGGCTTTGGCTTCGTTGTGGTTTTCCTCAATGCGATCGGTTTCTTCCATGTTCGTTTCCCGCTGGACAACAATAAAGATGGTATTTATTCATAGACTCGCATAAAGTATAAGTCAATTTTTCTGAACGCCGGGGGCGCATTTTATGTCTTTCGATCTGGTTTTTCAAAACGCGGTGCGCCTGCACGAACAAGGCAGGCTGGACGAGGCGGAAAACGCCTACCGCCGGATATTGGAGGTCGCGCCCGAACACGTCGGCGCGACGCGGCTGCTGGCGATGATCGCGATGCGGCGGCGCGCTTACGATTCGGCGATCGAACTGCTGTACAAAGCCGTTCGGCTGGCGCCCGAAGACGTCGCGTGCGAATTTACGCTGGCGCAGGCTTTGCAGGACGCCGGCAGACCCAAGGAGGCGCTGGAACACTACAAAACCGTTCTGGCGATGGACGATTCGTACCCCGAAACCTATCACAACATGGGCATCGTCCACCGTTTTCTGGGCGACGCGGACAAGGCGCGCGAACTGTTCGAAAAGGCGGTCGCGATGCGTCCGGTTTTTTCGTCGGCTCACGTCAATCTGGCTTTGCTGGCGCGCGACGCGGGGGATTTCGACGGCGCGCTGGCGCGGCTGGACAAAGCCGTCGCCGCCGATCCGCGAAACGCCGAAGCCTACGCGCAAAGGGCGGTCACGCTGCGGCTGGCGGGAAAATACGAACAGTCGCTGGAACAGTATGACAAGGCGGCGGAACTGTCGCCCGGCAACGCGATTTACATAAACGGGCGGGGCATCGCTTTGGAACGGCTGGGACGGCTGGACGAGGCTTTTCACGCGTACTGCCGCGCGATCGAAATCGATCCGGATTTCGCCGACGCCTATAACAACAGGGCGAACGTGTACGCCAAATTCGGCAAACGCTGGCAGGCGGAGGACGACTATAAGAAAGCCGTCCGGCTCGATCCGGAATTCGCGTCGGCTTTCAACAATCTGGGGGCTTTGCTGTACGACGGCGGACGGTTTGAAGAGGCGCTGGAATGCTACCGCAAGGCGTTCATCATCAATCCGAAACAGGCGGAGACCTGTTCCAATCTGGCGCTGGCGGTCAAAGAGGCGGGCGATCCCGCCGAAGCCGCCGGACTGTTCGTGAACGCTTTGGCGCTGAATCCGAAGCTGACCGAAATCCACCACTATCTGGCGCAAACGCTGTACGACCTGTACTGCGGCGCGGATCCGGACGCGAAGGAAACCGCCGTCAAACTGGCGCGAAAATGGCGGCAGTTCTTTCCCGACAGCGCCGTCGCCCGCCACGTCTGCGCCGCGCTGGAAGGCGGCGGCGTCGATTCCGCGAACGGGGAATACGTGCGCGAACTGTTCGATTCTTTCGCCGATTCGTTTGAAAAAACGGCGAAAGAGATCGATTACCGCGTTCCCGAACTGGTCGCCGCTTTCGCCGCGGATCTGCCCGACGGTCTGCGGATACTGGACGCGGGGTGCGGCACGGGGCTGTGCGCCGCCTGTCTGAAGCCGAAATCGTTGCGCCTGACGGGCGTCGATCTGTCGGAAAAGATGCTGTCCGCCGCGAAAATGAAAAATTTGTACGACGATTTGCGCGTTTCCGACGTTTCGGCGTTCTGCGGCGGCTGTCCCGACGCGTTCGACGCGGTCGTTCTGGCGGACGTCGCGTGCTATTTCGGGGATCTGGACGAATTGGCGCGCGCCGTCTTCCGCGCTTTGGCGGCGGGGGGCAGAGTCTTTCTCACCGTTGAAAAATCGGACGCGGAACAGCCGTTTTCCCTGCGCGCGTCGGGGCGTTTCGCCCACCGTCCGGACTATGTCGCCGACGTCGCGAAACGCGCGGGATTTGAAAAAATCCGCCTGACCGACGAAATCCTGCGCCGCGAAAAAGGCGCGGACGTCGCGGGAATCGTCTGCGTCGCCGAAAAAACGCCGGCGGCTTCAAACTGAAAACTGGACAATGAAGACAAGAAAGTTTAAAATTCCGACCAGAGCGTTAGGGCTGTGCCTGATAACGATGCTTTTATTGACTTGGATATGGAGAAAACCGATGCCTCAGTACAACTGGAATGAAATTCCCGACGATCAGATCGAGGTCTTGATTAAAAAAATCAACGCGTTGTCGACGTTCGACATGTTCACCCCGGGACGTTCGCACCTGACGATCGCCGAATTGCCGTTCTATTCGGAATTCAAGCTGTTGCAGGCGACGACGTTTTCCTCCATTCCGCCCGTGACGATGGAATACCTGATCAAAGGCGAGGGCGAAAACGCCGAAGTGATCAAAATGGACGGCACGCGCGAACCCATTTTCGAAAACAATCCCAAGGGCGGCTTGATCCTGAACAAAGACACGGTCGTCGCTTATGCCGCATTTGTTCTGGACGCCGTTCAGACCGAACAGGGATCCCTGCGTCTGGTCGAAAAGGTCGACGAAGACACCTTTACCGACACGCCCACCCCGCAGCAGCGCAAGGACGTCACGCACATGATCCGTCCCGCCAAAGTGACGGAAACCGGCGACGGTTTCGCTTTGGACGCCATCATGCTGTACGGCGATTCTGTGTACCGCGCCGACATCGACGTGAAAAAGGACGGTTTCATCGAAATCAAAGACGAACAACTGCTGGCGGAAGGTCTGCCCATTCGCCCCATTTTCTTGGAGTGACGGGACGGCATGTTCAACCGCGTCGCCGAAATCGTCAAACGCCTGAATCTGGATCTGGAATTCATTTCCGGCGGAAACTGCGTGGACTGTTCTCCCGTCACGGGGGAGCAGATCGCGTCGTTTCCGATTTATAACGCCGAACGGATCGCCGGCGTGATTCAACGGTCGAAACGCGCGTTCGCCGAATGGCGTCTGGTCGCGCCGAAAGACCGTAGCGAGCTGTTGCGCCTGTTTTCCGAAGAACTGCGCGCCGCCGAAGACGATCTGGCTCAGCTGATCTCGATCGAAACGGGCAAAATCCACGCCACCGCGCTGAAAGAGGTGCGGCGGTCGATCAAGATTTGCGACATGGTCGCCGACATGCAGCACCGCATGTCCGGCTTTTCCGTTCCGACGGAAAGCCACAATCTGGTCGTGTCCGAAATCTGGCAGCCGATCGGTCCCGTCGTGGTGCTGACGTCGTTCAATTTTCCGTTGCGCGTCTGGGTGCTGAACGCTTTGCTGGCGCTGGTGTGCGGCAATTCCGTCATCTGGCGTCCGTCGCGCAAGGCGCTGCTGACGGCGTTCGCGGTCAACACGCTGTTGCGCCGCGCCAAAGCGCGGTCCGGCGCCAACTGTCCCGAATATTTGTCCCAGCTGGTGATTTGCGATCCCGACGATTCCGCCCTTATGGCGGAAAGCCGCGACATTCCGCTGTTGTGCGCGACGGGCGCCCCCAATATGGCGCGCAGTCTGCAAAGCAAGGTCGGTCAGCGTCTGGGGCGCAGCATTCTGTCGGTCGGCGGCAACAACGCCGCGATCGTCACGCCGACGGCGGACATCAAGCTGACGGTCGACGAACTGGTGGTTTCCGCGGTCGCCGACGCCGGACAGCGCAGTACGTCCCTGCAACGGCTGTTCGTGCATTCGTCCGTCTACGATCAGGTCGTCGAACGGCTGAAATCCGCGTTTTCAAACGTGAAAGTCGATTCGCCGTTCGAACGGCACGCAAAAGTCGGTCCCCTGATCGACAAAGCGGCGTTCGACAACATGCGTCTGGCTTTGGAACAGGCGAAAATCGACGGCGGACAGGTGTTCGGCGGGCAAAGGATCGACGTCGGTCTGCGTGAAAACGCCTATTACGTCGAACCCGCTTTGGTGGAAATGCCCGAACAGACGGACACCGTGAAAAACGAATTGCTGGCGCCCGTCCTGTACGTGATGCGCTACGACGATTTGAAACAGGCGGTGGCGGGCGTGAACGCGTTCGCGCAGACGCTGCTGGCGTGCATCTTTTCCAACAATTTAAAAGAAATCGGTTATTTCACGTCCATCGACGGCGTCCAGACCGAAGCCGCCATCGTCAACGCGGGAACGGTCGGCTACGATATGGCGGCGATGTTCACGACGGGCAAGGACAACCGCAGTTTCACGTCCGACGCGTGGCGTCCTTTCATGCAGTCGAAAACGTGCCTGACCAACTATAATTTCTGACGTTTTTCGGGGCTGATCATGCGTGTTCGGAACTGGGCGAAAAAAAGTGTTGCGGCGGCTTTGACCGCGTTGACGCTTTGCTCGTGCGCCGGAAAACAGGTGTTGGATCCGGAAACGACTCCGCCCGAAACGTTGTACAACCGCGCGCTGGATCTGCTGGTCGAACAGCGCGAATACACCAAATCGATCGCCGCTTTCGACGACGTCGACCGCTATTATCCGTATTCCCGCTGGGCGGTTCGCGCGCAGATCATGCAGGCGTTCGCCGATTATCTGAAGCGCGAATACGACGACGCCGTCGTCGTTCTGGACAGGTTTTTGCAGCTGTATCCCGGCAACGCGTTCGCTCCTTACGCCTATTATTTGAAAGCGATGTGCTTTTACGCGCAGATTTCCGACACCGGCAGAGGGCAGAAAATGACCCGCACGGCGCTGGACGCGCTGAACGAGGTCGTCAGCCGCTTTCCCGACACGCCGTATGCCGCCGACGCCGAAAAACGGATCGTTCTGGCGACGGAGTATCTGGCGGCGAAAGACGTCAAGATCGGCGTGTATTACCTGCGGCGCAACGAACATATCGCCGCGCTGAACCGTTTTGCGGACGCGTTGCGGAATTATCAGCGGACCCGTCCCGCGCAAGAGGCGCTGTACAGGCTGACCGAAACGTATTTGCAGCTGGGACTGGACAGTGAAGCGCAAAAAAGCGCGGCGGTGCTGGGGTACAACCACCCCGACAGCCCGTGGTACGCCAAAGCTTTCGCGCTGATGAAAAAATACGTCCCCGATTCCGTCGCCGAAAAATAAAGGAACAAAAGCCGTGTTGTCGCGTTTGTCCATTCGTGATGTCGTTTTGATTGAAAAGCTGGATTTGGATTTTGCGGGCGGTCTGTGCGCCTTTACGGGCGAAACGGGCGCGGGCAAGTCGATTTTGCTGGATTCGCTGGCTTTGGCGACGGGGGCGCGCGCGGATTCGTCGCTGGTGCGGTTCGGCGCGAAACAGCTGTCCGTGTCGGCTGAATTTGCCGTTTCCGACGACAATCCCGTTTTCGCGATTCTGGAAGAACTGGGCGTCGATTTCGAAAAAGGCGAGCCGCTGGTGCTGCGCCGCGTCGTTTCCGCCGACGGCAAAAGCCGCGCCTACGTCAACGATCAGCCGGTCGGGGCGGCGATGTTGCGCCAAATCGGCGAAGAGCTGGTCGAAATTCACGGGCAGTTCGCGACGCACGGGCTTTTGAACGCCGCGACGCACAGGGACGTTCTGGATTCTTACGGGGAAACGTCGAATCTGAAATCCGAAACGGCGGAGGCTTACCGCGGCTGGCGGGATAAAATCCGCGAAAAGGAAAACGCGCGCGCCGAACTGGACAAGGCGAGGGCGGAAGAGGACTTCTTGCGCCATTCGGTCGACGAACTGTCCCGCTTCAATCCCCAAGCCGGCGAGGAAAAGGAATTGTCCGACCGCCGCGCGGTGATGATGAACGCCGAAAAAATCGCCGAAGGGCTGACGCAGGCGCGCGACGCGCTGGCGGACGAAAGCCTTGACCGGTCGTTGCGGCTGGCTCAGCGCCAGCTGGAAAGCTTGTCGAAATACGGCGAGGGGCGGTTCGACGCCGTGATCGAATCGCTGGACCGCGTCATGGCGGAATTGAACGAGGACGCGGCGGCGCTGGAAACTTTTTGCGGCGAATTGGATTTCGACCCCCGCGCGCAGGAAGAGGTCGAGGAACGCCTGTTCGGATTGCGGGCGCTGGCGCGCAAACATCAGGTTGATCCTGACGCCTTGCCCGAACTTTTGTCGGATTTCGAACGCCGCCTGAACGGGCTGGACAAGGGCGGCGACGATTTGATCCGTCTTGAAAGGGAAGCCGAACATTTGCGTCTGCGCTATATGGAATCGGCGCAAAAGCTGTCCGCCGCGCGCGCCGCCGCGGCGCGGCGGCTGGACGAAGCCGTCGCGCGCGAACTGCCGCCGCTGAAATTGGACAAGGCGGTTTTTAAAACGCAAATCGACCGTCTGCCCGAATCGATGTGGAACGCCGACGGCGTCGACAAAGTCGAATTCGTCGCGTCGACCAACGCGGGCGTGCCGCCGGCGCCGATCGCGAAAATCGCGTCGGGCGGCGAACTGGCGCGCTTTATGCTGGCGCTGAAAGTCAATCTGGCGGCGGCGGAAAAAATTCCGACCCTGATTTTCGACGAGGTCGACGCCGCGATCGGCGGGGCGACGGCGACGGCTGTCGGGGAACGTCTGGCGCGTCTGGCGTCGGACGGGTGCCAGGTGCTGACCATCACCCATTCGCCGCAGGTGGCGTCTTTCGGCGCGCACCATTTCCGCGTGCGCAAAGCCGAAGTCGAAACCGGCAAGGTCTTGACCTCCGTCGACGAACTGACCGACGCCGAACGGCGCGAGGAAATCGCCCGCATGCTGGCTGGGTCGCGCGTCACGGACGCCAGCCGCGCCGCCGCGGACGAACTTTTGAAAAACAGGACAACGGCAGAATGAACGATATTCCCGCGCGCGATTTGACGGATTTGGAAGCCGCCGCCGAACTGGCGGATTTGGCGAAAAAAATGGCGCTCGCGGAACGGGCGTACTATCAAAACGACGATCCCGTGATGACGGACGCGGAATACGACGCGCTGAAAAAACGCAACGGGGAAATCGAACGGTTTTTTCCGCACCTGATCCGCGCGGATTCGCCGTCGAAGCGCGTCGGCGCCAAAGCGTCGGAGGATTTCGCCAAAGTCGTCCACGGCGTGCCGATGCTGTCGCTGGCAAACATATTCACCGACGGCGACGTGTACGAATTTATCGACAAAATCCGCCGCTTTCTGGGGCTGGACGAATCGGAAACGCCGCAGTTCATGGCTGAACCGAAGCTGGACGGGCTGTCTTTTTCCGCGCTGTACGTCGACGGAAAATTCACGCGCGGGGCGACGCGGGGCGACGGCGCGGTCGGCGAGGACATTACCGAAAATTTGAAAATGATTCCCGATCTGCCTTTGACGCTGAACGGCGCGGACGTGCCGGAACGCATGGAAATCAGGGGCGAGGTCTTTATGAACAAGGCGGATTTTTTCGCCCTGAACGACGAACAGATCGAAAAGGGGAAAAAGCCGTTCGCCAACCCGCGCAACGCGGCGGCGGGGTCTTTGCGCCAGCTGGATCCGCGCGTGACGAAACGGCGCAGACTGTCGCTGTTCGGCTACACGTTCGGCGAAGCGTCGGCTGAAAAATGGGCGACGCACGCCGAATATCTGGAAAAAATCCGCGGCTGGGGCTTTCCGGTCAATCCGGAAAACCGGCTTTGCTCTTCGGCGGACGAAATCGTCGCGTATTTCAAAAGTTTGGGCGAACGGCGGTCGGGGCTGGCGTACGACATCGACGGCGCGGTGTATAAAGTCAACCGCCGCGACTATCAGGAACGGCTGGGATTCGTCGCGCGTTCCCCGCGCTGGGCGATCGCGCACAAGTTTCCGGCGGAACAGGCGGTGACGCGGCTGGAAAACATTCGCGTGCAGGTCGGACGCACGGGCGTTCTGACCCCCGTCGCGGATTTGCAGCCCGTCAACGTCGGCGGCGTCATGGTCGCGCACGCCACTTTGCACAACGAGGACGAAATCAAACGCAAGGATGTCCGCGTCGGCGACTATGTCGTCGTCCAGCGCGCGGGCGACGTGATTCCGCAAATCGTGCGCGTCGTTTCGGAAAAACGTCCCGCCGATTCGGTTCCTTTCGTCTTTCCGGCGAAATGCCCCGTTTGCGGATCGCACGTCGTTCGGGACGAGGATCAGGCGGCGCAACGGTGTTCCGGCGGCTTGGTCTGTCCCGCTCAGGCGGTGGAAAAGCTGAAACACTTTGTTTCCCGCGACGCCCTGAACATCGAAGGATTCGGCGCGAAAAACACGCAATATTTCTTCGATCGCGGGTGGATTCGCACCCCCGGCGACGTGTTCGATCTGGAAAACCTGCACGGCGCGGAGATTCGCAAGCTGGAAGGCTGGGGCGATAAATCGGCGGACAATCTGTTTTCGTCGATTCGCAAAGTGCGAAGCGGCGTTTCCATGGACAAATTCCTGTTCGCTCTGGGCATTCCGCAAATCGGGCAGGCGACGGCGCGGCTGCTGGCGGCGCACTATCTGAACATGGCGGATTTTCTGGCGCAGATCGACGCGGCGCGGGATCCGGAATCCGACGCGTACAAAGAACTGACCGCGATCGAAAGCATCGGGGAAATCGTCGCGCGGGAATTGCTGGACTTTTTCGAAGAGGAACGCAACCGCGTCGAAGTCGCCCGCCTGCTGACGCAAATCAACGTGTCCGCTTTCGAACCCGCGGCGCAAAGCGACAATCCGCTGGCGGGAAAAACGGTCGTGTTCACGGGGACGCTGCCGACTCTGACCCGCAATGAAGCCAAAGCCAAAGCTTTGGCTGTCGGGGCGAAAGTCGCGGGATCGGTTTCCAAAAAAACGGATTACGTCGTTTTGGGCGCAGACGCGGGATCGAAAGCCGAAAAGGCGCGGGAACTGGGCGTTTCGACGATTTCCGAAGACGAATTCGTCGCCATGTGTAACAATCGGAAACAATAGTTTAATGGCGTTTTGAAAAAAAATGCCCTACCTTTTGTCTATCGGGACAACAACGGCGAAAGGGGAATCGGGCAATGAAAACGGCTTTTTTAACCGCTTTGTTTTTTATCGCTTCGGTTTGTTGCGCCGCCGCGCAGGAATTTGAACGCCCGTTCGTTCTGGCGATGGATTATTCCGTTTTGACCCGTCTGGCGCGCGACGACACGTTTCAAAACGTCCGCGCGCGGCTGAACGACGCAGAACCGTTCGTTCAAAAAACGCGCGAAGCCCTGAAAACCGAAACGAATATCGAGGACGACGCCAAATTCCAGCAGGTCAAAGACTTTTCGAAAAAGCCGCGATCCCTGTCGGGCGGCGCGAATTTCAACGCGGACGCCGGCGTTTCCGTGCGCGCCGCGGCGGGCTATACCTTTCCCGAAGAAGACGAACGCAACAACAACAAAACGGAACAATCCTATTCCCTGTCCATCGGCGTCGAAGTCGCGCTGTAAAATCAGCCGCGCCGCCGCGACAGACGGGATTTGACCGCTTTCAAATCGACTCCGCCCGAAATCAGGACGCAAATCGAAAACGCGACGCCGCCCGCCGCGATCAGCGCGGTCAGCGTGCCGAATTTGACGAGAGCGCCGCCGTGAATCCAATCGGGAAACAGCAGAACCGCCCGCCGGCTCAATTCCCGAACGACCGCCGTCATCAGGACGGAGGAAAGGACGATGGCGCGGGCGCGACGCCAGAACAGGGCGTCCGTTTGATGCAGACACCGTTTTTTGATGCGCAGAACGTACTGCGCGACGTTGACCCACGCGACGATGCCGGTCGCCAGCGCGATGCCGACATAGCCGAACGCGGGCAGAAAAGCGGCGCACAGTCCGACGTACAGTCCCAGCGCCCACGCGGCGATGCGCACGGGGGTGACGGTGTCGCCGCGCGCGTAAAACACGGGGGCGAGCGTCTTTGTCAGAATGTAGGCGGGCAGTCCCGCGGCGTAGGCGCACAGGGCGACCGCCGTCTTTTCGCTTGCCGCCGCGTCGAACGCGCCGCGTTCGAACAAAACGGAGATGATCGGCAGGCTCAGCGCCATCAGTCCCGCCATGGACGGGACGGACGCCAGCAGAGCGAATTCCAGCGCGCGGTTCAGACTGCGGCGCGCCTGCTCCGTTTCGCCCGATTTCAGCTGGCGCGTCAGAATAGGCAGCAAAGCCGTCCCGATCGCCGCGCCGATGATGCCGACGGGCAGTTGATACAGGCGGTTGGCGTAGTACAGCCACGACACCGCGCCCGTCGTCAGAAACGACACGAACAGCGTGTCCAAAAACATGTTGATCTGGTAGATGCCCGATCCGAAAACCCCCGGCAGGATTCGTTTCATCAGCAGTTTCAGTTCGGCGGATTTGCTTTTCAGGACGTTGATCGGGCTTCGCAATCCCAGCGGGACGCCCGCGCGCCGCGTGTGCCAGACCAGCCAGACCAGCTGCAAAACGCCCGCCGCCGTCACGCCCCACGACAGCGCGTAGCCGTAATTCCCGCCGCACAAAGGGGTGAACGCGAACAACGCGGCGATCATCGTCAGGTTCAGCAAAACGGGGGTCAGCGCGGCGGCGGCAAACCGTCCCATCGAATTTAAAACGCCACTTTGCAGGGAATTGAGCGACACCAGCAGCAAATAAGGGAACGTGATGCGCGACATCGCGACGGCGGCGTCGAATTTTTCGGGTTCTTCGATAAAGCCGGGGGCTTGGATCATGATGAACAGGGGCATCGCGGCTTCGGCAACGGCGGTGAAAAGCAGGACGATGTAGAACAGGGCGGAAAAGGCTTCTTCGGCGAACAGGCGCGCGGGTTCCCTGCCGGCGGTTTCCAGCCGTTCGGAAAACAGCGGGACGAAAGCGACGTTGAACGCGCCTTCGGCGAACAGACTGCGGAACAGGTTGGGCAGTTTGAACGCGACGAAAAACGCGTCGGCGACCATGCCCGCGCCCAAAAAGTTCGCGATCAGCAGGTCGCGGACGAATCCCAGAACGCGGCTGACCATGGTCCAGCCGCCGACCGTCAGAATGGATTTAACGACTGAAAGGGGAGCTGCCATCGATAGCCTCCAATAAAGCGGATTTAATGCGGCGGACGTGTTCTTCGTCCGTTATTTTCGCGCTGTTTTCGCCGGTGACGTAAAACACGTCGACGACGCGCGCGCCGTAGGTGTAGACGTGCGCCGACACGATGTTCAGGCGCAGTTTCGTCATCGTGCGGGTGACGGCGTGCAGAAAACCGATGCCGTCCGCGCCGTTGATTTCGATCAGGGAACAGGCGTCGGACGCGGCGTTGTTGATGAAAACGCGCGGCGGGCACCACAGGACGGACGCCGGCGTTTTCGCGCGTTTCGCCGACAGTTTTTGTTCGATTTCCGCGGCGTCGGCGTGTTCGATCTTTGATTGCAGGCGCGCGATTTTCTTTTCGGAATCCAGCGGCTTTCTTTCGTTCAGGATCGTTGTTTCCTGAATCAGAAAAGTGTCCAGAGCCATGCCGTTTTCCAGCGTCGCGATTTGCGCTTCGACGACGGAAACGTCTTCCAGCGCCATCGCGCCCGTTATTTCGGCGAACAGTCCGTCGCGGTCGGGGGCGAGAACGATGAATTCCGTCACGAGGCGTTCGGCGTCGGTCGAAACCGAAAAAGCGTATTTCCGTTCCGCCGCCCGCGCCGCCAAAGCGGTTTGGGCGGGCGTCAGTTCGCGCGCGCGCCCGTCCGCGCCCTGCATTTTTTCCAGCGCGAACGTGTACAGGTCGTCCAGCAGTTTCGCTTTGAACGAGTTGTAGACGTTCGCGCCGACCGCCTTGATGTCGGCGACGGTCAGGGCGTACAGCAGTTTCAGACGTTCCGGGCTTTGGACGACGGCGACGAAGTCGGCGACGGTTTTCGGGTCGAAAATATCGCGGCGGAAAGCGGTTTGGCTCATCATCAAATGGTGGGCGACCAGCCAGACCAGCGTTTCGGAAACATCGGAATCCAGTTTCAAATCGGCGGATATTTTTTCGCACAGCGCCGCGCCTTTGCGGGCGTGGTCGCCGCCCAGCCCTTTGCCGATGTCGTGCAGCAAAGCCCCCAGATACAGCGCCAGCCGCGACTGCGGCGTTTTGTCCGCGGGCGTTTCCGATAAAAATCCGATGGTTTTCAGCGTGTGTTCGTCGGTCGTGTACACGTGGTACAGATCGAACTGCACCTGCGCGACGATGTTTTGAAATTCGGGGATCAGACAGCCCAAAACGCCCGTTTCCGTCATTTGCCGCAACGCCGTTTCGGGATTGTCGGACAGCAGGATTTCGAAAAACAGGTCGCGCGCTTTGGTCGAACCGCGCGCGCGGCGAATCAGCTTCGCGTTGTCGGAAATCAGTTGCAAAGCGCGCGGGTTCAGGGATTTTTTCAGCCTTTGCCGCCAGACGAAAGCCCGCAGCAGAACCAGCGGGTCTTCGTTGAAATGCATGTGGTCTTTGAACGCCAGACGGTCGTTCGTCAGGTAAAAGTCCGTCGTTTCGGACAGCGTCCGGACGATGTTCTCGCCTTTGATCGCGTCGGTGACGGCGACGATGACCTGACCCGACAATTCGCCGACGGTTTTCGAAATCAGATAGTAGCGTTTCATGAACCGTTCGACGGCGGCTTGTCCCGTGCGGTCGAAATAGCCCATTATGCCGGCGATTTTCTGTTGCGCGTCGAACGTCAGAATGTCGCCGGCTTTGTTGTTCAGCAAATGCAGGTGACAGCGCACGGTCGCCAGAAAACGGTGCGCTTTCAAAAACTTGTGGCACGCGACGGGACTGAGGATTCCCGACCGCGTCCAGTCGATCATGTCGGTCACGCCGTAAAGGTATTTCGCCAGCCAGAACAGCAGATGCAGATCGCGCA
This sequence comes from Alphaproteobacteria bacterium UBA6347, assembly GCA_002440235.1. Classification (GTDB taxonomy): domain Bacteria; phylum Pseudomonadota; class Alphaproteobacteria; order CAAGCB01; family CAG-977; genus UBA11549. The sequence continues at coordinate 95,135 of DJRZ01000046.1, read as the reverse complement.
GTCCGCCGCGTCCCTCTTTGACGTTGGGTTCCAGCATGTATTTCGACTGCCCCATGCGCCGATAGCGGCGCGCGCGTTCCTCCAATTTGGCTTCGACGAAGTCCGCGCCGCCGTTTTCCGCGCGCAATCCGTTGTAAAGGCGGCAGAAATCGTCGAACAGCGCGCCGTCGCCGCAAATGATCCGGCTTTCCAACAGATTGGTGCGGACGCTGAAATCCCTGCGGGCTTCGACGACGCATTCCGCGGGGGTGCGGGCGGACGCGCCGACTTTCAATCCCGCGTCCCACAAAAGAGACGTGATCAGGGCGACGGCGTCGCGGATTTCCGGCGTTTCCGCGTCGAACAGAAACAAAATGTCGACGTCCGAAAACGGGGCTAGCTCGCGTCTGCCGTATCCTCCGACGGCGACCAAAGCCAGCCGGTCGCGGACGTTTCCGGTCGCGCAGGCGAAAGCGAACAGATCACGCAGCATCGAATCCAGCGCGTCGGCGTGGGCGAACATCGCTTCCAGCCCGACCGTTTTCGGTGTGTCCAGCGTTCGCCGCATGGCGTCCAGCATTCCGGCGCGTTCCGATTTCAACGCCGCGACGGCGGATTCGCGTCCCGCGCCGCCGTTCCACACCCGCGACAGTTCGTCAAACAGCGTCATTCCGGTCGTTCCGCCAGCTGTTTCAAACGATAAAGCTCGTCCAGCGCCTGACGCGGGGACAGGTCGTCGGGTCGCAGTTTTTTCAACGCTTCGACGACGGGGGACGGGGCGGCGGCGGTTTCCTCCTTCGCCTGCTGCTCGTCGGCTTTTTTCTTGACCAGAGCGAACAGGGGCAGGTCGTTCATAAAGTTGATTTCGTACGACCCCTGTTTTTCCATTTGCGCCAGAACCTGTTTGGCGCGCGCGATGACGGCGGGGGGCAGTCCCGCCAGCTTGCCGACGTGAATGCCGTAGGAACGGTCGGCGGTGCCTTTGACGACCTCGTGCAAAAACACGACGTTGCCTTTCCATTCCTTGATGCGCATGGTGTACAGCGACAGATGCGCCAGCACTTCGGACAACGCGGTCAGTTCGTGGTAGTGCGTCGCGAACAGCGCGCGCGATTTGTTCACGTCGTGCAGGTGTTCGACGACCGCCCAGGCGATCGACAGCCCGTCGAACGTCGCCGTGCCGCGCCCGATTTCGTCCAGAATGACCAGCGACCGTTCCGTCGACTGGTTTAAAATCGCCGCCGTTTCGATCATTTCGACCATAAAAGTCGACCGACCGCGCGCCAGATCGTCCGCCGCGCCGACGCGGGAAAACAGCTTGTCCACGACGCCGATGCGCGCCGATTGCGCGGGAACGAAGCACCCCGCCTGCGCCAGAATCGCGATCAGCGCGTTTTGCCGCAGAAAAGTGCTTTTACCCGCCATGTTGGGACCCGTGATCAGCCACAGCCGCCCGTCTTTGGTTTCCGGGTTGCCTAAACGGCAGTCGTTCGTGACGAAATCCGTTTCGTGGTGCGCTTTCATGGTCTGTTCGACGACGGGGTGGCGTCCTTTGACGACGTCGAACGCCAGACTGTTTTCCGGAACGGGACGGCAGTAATCGTTGTCGGCGGCTGTTTGCGCCAGTCCGGACGCCACGTCCAGCATCGCCAGCGTGCGCGCGTTTTTCGCAATGGCGGCGGCGTTCGCGGCGACCGCGCCGACCAGATCGGAAAACAGCGACAATTCCAGCGCCAAAGCTTTTTCCGCCGCGCCTTTCAGCTTGTTTTCCAGCTGCGACAGTTCGACGGTCGTAAAGCGCACGGCGTTCGCCATGGTTTGCCGGTGCAGGAACACGGATTTGCCGTCGCGCGCGTCTTCCAGCATTTTCTGCGCGTTTTTGGCGGAAACCTCGATGTAATAGCCCAAGATGTTGTTGTGCGCGATTTTCAATCCGGAAACGCCGGACAGTCCGGCGTACTTTGTCTGCAATTCGGCGATCATGCGGCGGCTGTCGTCGCGCAGGCGTTTCAGTTCGTCCAGATCCGCCGAATACAGCGGCGCGATGAATCCGCCGTCGCGCGCCATCAGCGGCAGATCGTCCGCCAAAGCCCTGTGCAGCGTTTCGGTCAGATCGGGCAGGGCGTCCAGCGAATCAAGACAGCTTTCGATCGCCGCCGGCATGCCCATTTCGGAACGCATCGCGGATTTCAGATCGGGAATTTGTTTCAACGCGTCGCGGATCGCCGCCAGATCGCGCGGACCGCCGCGCCCGACCGACAATCGGGCGAGCGCGCGTTCCATGTCGGGGCATTCCGCCAGCCGTTCGCGCGCGCTTTGGCGGATCATGGGGTTTTTGACGAAAAATTCGACCCGATCCAGTCGCCTGTCGATCGCGGCGACGTCCGTCAGGGGCAGAGCCAGATACTGCGACAGCAGACGCGCGCCCGCGCCCGTCACCGTCCTGTCGACGGCGGAAAACAGCGTCGGACCCTTTTCGTCGCCCAGCGACCGGAACAGTTCCAGATTGCGCCGCGTCGCCGTGTCGATTTCCATCAGCCGCCCCGTCGTGTAGCGTTTCAGCGGGTTCAGGCGGGGAATGCGCCCTTTTTGCGTCAGTTCGATATAGTCGACCAGCGCGCCCGCCGCGCCGACTTCGCTTTGGTTGAACCGTCCGAACGCGTCCAGCGTTTTGACGTCAAAGAACTTTTCCAGCCTTTTCTGTCCGTTTTCGGGGGAAAAACGCACGGCGGGCAGAGGCGTCAGAATGCGTTTGTAATCGTTGAACACCTCGAAATATTCGGGATTTTGCAGGATTTTGTCGGAAACGACGATTTCTTTCGGATCCAGTCGGGAAATACCGGCGGAAAGCGTCCCCGCCCGCGAATCGGACAGCGTCTGCGCCGCGAAATCGCCCGTCGACACGTCCGCCCACGCCAGTCCCACGCCGTCCGCCGTTTGCGTCAGCGCCAGCAGGTGGTTGCACGAACGCGGTTCCAGAATGTTGTCCTCGGTCAGCGTTCCGGGGGTGATCAGGCGAATGACCTCGCGTTTGACCAGCGCGGAGCTGCCGCGTTCCTTTCTGGCTTGGGCGGGATCCTCCATCTGTTCGCAGATCGCGACCTTGAACCCTTTTTTGATCAGGCGGGACAGGTAGATTTCGTGGGAATGCACGGGAACGCCGCACATGGGAATGTCGACGCCCTTTTCGCGGTTGCGTTTCGTCAGCGCGATGTCCAGCGCCTGCGATCCCTGAATCGCGTCGTCAAAGAACATTTCATAGAAATCGCCCATGCGGTAGAACAGCAGATAGCCTTCGTTCTGCCGCTTGATTTCGTAGTATTGCTCCAGCATCGGCGTCAGCTTCGGTTCGGCGTCGGGGGCTGTGGTCTGATTCATAGCTTTCACTTCTTCGTTAAAATGTGTTATGGGTAATATATCTTTTTTTCACCACCTGATAAAGACTTGATGCACATGACGGAAAATAAAAATTCTTTGGCAGCCGAAGCGCTGGAACTGCACGCCCGCGGGCGCGCCGGAAAAATCGAGATCAAAGCGACGAAACCCCTGAACGACAAAAGGGATCTGGCGCTGGCGTATTCCCCCGGCGTCGCCGCGCCGTGTCTGGAAATCGAAAAGAATCCGGACGACGCCTATCTGTACACGGCAAAGGGCAACTTGGTCGCCGTCGTGTCGAACGGAACCGCGGTTCTGGGGCTGGGCGACATCGGATCGGCGGCGTCCAAACCCGTGATGGAGGGCAAAGCCGTTTTGTTCAAACGCTTCGCCGACGTCGACGCGATCGACATCGAAATCGATTCGCGCGATCCCGACAAGGTCGTCGAAACTGCCGCGATGATCGGCGGCGGATTCGGCGGAATCAATTTGGAGGACATCAAAGCCCCCGAATGCTTTTACATCGAAACGGAACTGAAAAAACGCCTGAACATACCCGTGTTTCACGACGATCAGCACGGAACGGCGGTCGTCGTCGCGGCGGGGCTGGTCAACGGGCTGGAACTGACGGGCAGGAAAATCGGCGAAATCAAGCTGGTCGTGAACGGCGCGGGCGCGGCGGCGATCGCCTGCGCGTCGCTGTTGCGGTCGATGGGCGTCGAACACATCACAATGTGCGATTCCAAAGGCGTGATTTACAAAGGGCGCGCGGCGGGCATGAACCCGTACAAGGAACAATTCGCCGCCGAAACGGACGCCCGCACGCTGGCGGACGCGGTCAGGGGCGCGGACGTGTTCCTGGGGCTGTCGGTCAAAGGCGCGCTGACGGGCGAGATGGTCAAAACGATGGCGAAGTCGCCGATGATTTTCGCGCTGGCGAACCCGAATCCGGAAATCACGCCGGACGAGGCTCTCGCCGCCGCTCCCGACGCGATCGTGGCGACGGGACGGTCGGATTATCCGAACCAGATCAACAACGTGCTGGGCTTTCCCTACATTTTCCGCGGGGCTTTGGACGTGCGCGCGCGCGAAATCAACGAGGAAATGAAACAGGCGGCGGCGCGCGCGCTGGCTGAACGGGCGCGGGCGGACGGATTGTCGCGCGACGGAATCGTTCCGTCGCCGTTCGATCCGCTGCTGATCGAAACGGTCGCCCCCGCGGTGGCGAAAGCCGCCTGCGAAACGGGCGCGGCGCGCAAGCCGCTGACGGATTGGGACGCCTACCGCGAACGTCTGAAATCCATGAAAGGATAGGACGCGATGACGCCGCCCGTTCAAAATCAGGATAAAAACGACGTTCCGTACCTGTTTGCGGAACGCGTGCTGACGGTGTCGCTGCCGACGGCGCTGATGCTGATCATTCTGGTTCTGGCGGGCGAGGTCGAAATCATGACCGCGATCGTCGGGTTCGCGATGGTCGTTTGCCTGACGATCGTTCTGGCTTTGCCGTTTTTGACGAATCTGCGCAATCTGACGCAGTACGTCCACCAGATCGCGCAGGAGGAGGACGTCGCCGACATGCCGACGTTCGGCAAAAAGGACGAGGAGTCCGTCCGCATCGTCGCGGCGATCAACCAGATGCGCAACATTTGGACGACGCGGACGGAACAGCTGGCGGCGCAGACCCTGTCCGACGCGGCGGTGCTGGACAGTCTGCCCGACCCGCTGCTGATGCTGGACGGGGACGGAACCGCCATCGGGGCGAATTTGGCGGCGCGCGAACTGTTCGGTTTCAACGCGCGCGGGCAAAAGCTGACCGGTCTGGTCGATTCGCCGAATTTGTCCGACGCGGCGGATCGCGTCTTGTCGGGAAAAACGCACAAGGAAACGCTGGAAATCACGTTGCGGCAAAGGGTGTTCAGCGCGAAGCTGGAACGTCTGCCCGCCGTGGCGAAAGCGGGCGCGGTCGCCGTTCTAACCTTGTTTGACATGACCGCGCGCAAACAGTTCGAACAGATGCAGGCGGACTTTATCGCCAACGCCAGCCACGAACTGCGCACACCGCTTTCCGTGCTGTCGGGCTTTATCGAAACGCTGCAGTCGACCGCCAAGGACGACGCGGCGGCGCGCGGCAAATTCCTGTCCATCATGCAAACGCAGGCGGGGCGCATGTCGGGGCTGATCGAAAGCCTGCTGTGTCTGTCGCGATTGCAGATGAACGAAAAGGAAAAGCCGGTGAGCGCGGTCGACGTTCCCGCTTTGCTGCCGTCCGTCAAGCAGATGCTGGACGCAAAGGCGGTCAAATCGGACATGTCCATCGTTTTAAAGCCGTGCGCGCAGACGGGCACGATTCGCGGCAGCGAAAGCGAACTGGGGCAGGTGTTTCAGAATTTGACGGACAACGCGCTGAAATACGGACAGGCGGGCGGTCGCGTGACGGTTTCCTGCCGCGTTTTGAACAGGGACGAGATCCCCGAAATCGACCTGCCCGACAAAGACGCCCCCGCCGTGTACGCCGTTTCCGTCCACAACACGGGCGCGCCGATTCCCGCGGACGCCCTGCCGCACTTGTTCGAACGGTTCTACCGCGTCGCGGCGACGAAAAACAAAGCCGTCGGAACGGGATTGGGGCTGGCGATCGTTCAGCAGATCGTCAAACACCACAACGGCGCGATCGGGGTGGAAAGCTCCATCGAATCGGGAACGGTCTTTACGGTGTATCTGCCGATGTATCCCGATAACGGCGGTTCAGAAAACACAAAATCCCCAGACTCGGCAGACTTAAAAACGCCGTGAAGACGAAAAACGCCGACCAGCCCAGCGCGACGACCAGCCAGCCGCTGGTCGCCGACAGCACGTCGCGCGGCAGCGCCATCAGGGAACTGAGCAGCGCGTACTGCGTGGCGGTGTAGGCTTTGTTGCACAGCGACGACATGTACGCGACGAAAGCCGCCGTCGCCATGCCCGCCGCCAGATTGTCGGAAACGATCGAAGTCGTCAGCCATAAAAAGGATTGCCCCTTTGCCGCCAGAACGGCGAAAGGCAGATTCGACAGCCCCTGCAAAACGCCGCAGATCAGCAGGCTTTTGAACAATCCCAAACGCGCGACCAGAACGCCGCCCAGAAAACCGCCGAAAACGGTCGCGGCGACGCCCCACAGCTTGACGACCGCGGCGATTTCGGTGTTGGAAAATCCCAATTCCTTGTACATTTTCGGGGTGACGGTGCCGATGGACGTTTCGCACAGTTTATAGGTCAGCAAAAACAGAACGACCGAAAGCCAGTCCGGCTTTTTCAAAAAATCGGCGATCGGCGCGACGACGGCGTCTTTGAAAAAGTTTTGATTTTCGGGCGGGGCGGAGGATTCCGGTTCCTTGGCGCGCAGAATCGTCGCGATGCCGACGATGCCCGACAACGCCAGAATTTCATAGGTGCGCGTCCAGCCCAGCCGCGTGTCGGACAGCATCAGCGCGCCCGCGCCGGCGACCAGCATGCCGATGCGGTATCCGAAAACGAACGTCGCCGCCGCCGCGCCCTGATCCCGCTGTTTCAGATATTCGATGCGGAACGCGTCGAACACGATGTCCTGCGACGCGGAAAAAAAAGCGACCGCGACCGCGCACGCCGCCGTCGCCGCCGGATTGACGGCGGGATCCGTATGCACCAGCGCGATCAGACCGATCATCAAACACAGTTGAAAAAAGACCGCCCACGACCGCCTTTGTCCCAGCCGCTTTGTCAAAAACGGCAACGGCATGCGGTCGATGTAGGGCGACCAGAGAAATTTAAAGCTGTACGGCAGACGCACCAGCGAAAACGCGGCGACCGCCTTGACGTCGACGCCGCGATCCGACAGCCAGAACGACAGCGTCGAAAACACCAGAACCAGCGGCAAACCGCTGAACAGCCCCAAAATCAGCATGGCGATCATTTTCGGATTTTTATAAACCAGAAAAGCCGATTTCAAAGCGTTCATCGCGGTTCGTCCGGTTTCGTCACCCGTTTTCCTGATCCATCTGCGCGCGTTTGTTCGCGTCGCGTTTGCGCAGGTTCGTGTCCAGAATCGCTTTGCGCAGACGGAACGTCTTGGGCGTGACTTCCAGCAGTTCGTCGTCCTGAATGTAGGCGAGCGCTTCTTCCAAACTCATTTTAACAGGCGGAATCAGCTGAATGTTCTCGTCTTTGGCGGCGGCGCGAATGTTGGTCAGATGCTTCGTTTTGATCGGGTTGACCTCGATGTCGTTCGATTTCGTGTGTTCGCCGACGATCATGCCTTCGTACACGTCGGCGCCCGGATCGATGAACATGGGACCGCGGTCTTCCAGTTTCCACAGCGCGTAGGCGACGGCGACGCCGTTGTCGGTCGACACCAGAACGCCCGTGCGGCGACCCGGAATCGCGCCTTTGTACGGTTCGTAGCTGTGGAACATCTTGTTCATCACGCCCGTGCCGCAGGTGTCCGTCAAAAACTGCGAATGGTATCCGATCAGCGCGCGCGACGGGGCGAGGAACGTCAGGCGGGTCTTGTTGCCGCCGGACGGGCGCATGTCCGTCATTTCGGCGCGGCGTTCGCCCAGCGTCTGGCACACCGTGCCGACGTACTGTTCGTCGACGTCGATGACGACCTCTTCGATCGGTTCGAGGGTTTTGCCGGAAACGGGGTCTTTCTGCATCAAAACGTGCGGGCGGCTGATCGACAGTTCGAACCCTTCGCGGCGCATCTGTTCGATCAAAATGCCCAGCTGCAGTTCGCCGCGTCCCGCGACTTCGAACGCGTCGGTCGATCCCGTGCGCGAAATGCGCAAGGCGACGTTGCCCTCGGCTTCTTTCTGCAAACGGTCCCAGATCACGCGGGACGTGACTTTGTCGCCCTCTTTGCCCGCCAGCGGGGACGTGTTGATCGAAAACGTCATCGCCAGCGTCGGCGGATCGATCGGCTGGGCGGGAATCGGCGTCGTCACCGACTGGTCGCACAGCGTGTCCGCGACGGTCGCCTTCGTAAAGCCCGCCAGCGACACGATGTCGCCCGCTTCGGCTTCGTCGATGCCGGTGCGTTTCAATCCGCGGAAAGCCAGAATTTTGCTGACGCGCGCGGTTTCGATGACTTTGCCCGAACGGTCGATCGCCTTGATGAACGAATTGACCTTGACGGAACCGGAATGAATCTTGCCCGTCAGAATGCGCCCGACGAACGGGTCGTTTTCAATCGTCGTCGCCAGCATGGTGAACGGCGCGTACGGATCGCATTTGGGGGGCGGCACGAATTTCATGATCGCGTCGAACAGCGGTTCGATCGACGTGCGCGGATCCTTGTCCAGATCGTTGACCGCCCAGCCTTCGCGTCCCGAAGCGTACAGAACGGGAAAGTCCAGCTGTTCGTCCGTCGCGTCCAGCGAAGCGAACAGGTCAAACACCTCTTCGTACACTTCCTGCGGGCGGGCGTCGGCGCGGTCGACCTTGTTGATCAGGACGATCGGTTTCAGCCCCAGTTTCAACGCCTTGCTGACGACGAATTTCGTCTGCGGCAAAGGACCTTCCGCCGCGTCAACCAGAACGATGGCGGAATCCACCATGTCCAGAATGCGTTCGACTTCGCCGCCGAAATCCGCGTGCCCCGGGGTGTCGACGATGTTGATGCGCGTGCCTTTCCATTCGATGGACGTGCATTTCGCCAAAATCGTAATACCGCGTTCGCGTTCCAGATCGTTGGAATCCATAACGCGTTCGGCGACGACCTGATTGTCGCGGAACGTGCCGCTTTGACGCAGCATGGTGTCGACCAGAGTCGTTTTCCCGTGGTCGACGTGGGCGATAATTGCAATATTACGCATGACAGTTCTTCTTTATAAAAAATGTTGAAAACGTGTTTTTGACACAGATACGCTTTTAAAAGCATCAAGCCCCGTTGTCAATTACGCATCGCTTGAAAACGGTTGTTTTTTTGATTAAAATACCCGTCGAACCATTGCAAGGAGGAAAAAATGCCTTATCTGTTCGCGCTGTTGCTGACGGTTTTCGCCGCGCCCTGTTTCGCGCAGACGTCGCCCTATACGACGAAAACGACGTCCTACACCACCAAAACGCCGGCGGTTTATACGGCGAAAAAAGCCGCGGAAAACAATGAAAAAGTGGACGCGCGGCAAAACGCCAACCAAAAGATTTTGGACACCGTTTCCGCGGCGCTGAAAAAACGCCTGCCGCTGCAGCTGAACAAGGGCATCACCTGGACGGAGGCGTACGGCAAGGGAAACGCTTTGCATTTCGTGTACAAAATGAGCTTGGATCTGACGGATTCGCCGCGCGAACAGGTGCAGGCTTTCAAAAAGGAATACCAAAAGGAACACTGCCCCGACGTCGCTGAAAAGTTCTGCCCGCTGTTTAAGGACGAGCTGTTCAAACGCGGCATTTCGCTGTACGTGCATTACTTCGACGCCGCCAGAAACGAACTGGCGACCTGCCGCGCGTCGTACCCCGACTGCAAGTGACGAAGGGGAAAATCATGCGCCTCGTTTTCGTTTTAGCCGCGCTGTTGCCGATCGCGGCGCCGTGTTTGTCCGAAACGCTGACGGAACAGTTCGTCCGCATGGACACGGACAAGAACGGTTACCTGTCCGAAATCGAATTCATCGCGGGCATGCAAAAGGATTTCCCGCGCCAACCGGCGGCGAAGCCTATGCCGGCGGAATCGGGGCGTTCAAATTCCGATAAGAAGAAAATCCTTGCCGACATCGTCGCGCAGACGAAACCGCTGTTGCCGTATCAGGTGGAAAACGGCGTGACGTGGACGGACGTCTACGCCGAAAACGACAATGTTCATTACGCGTACCGTCTGGACATGGATTTAAGCGCGCTGCCGGACGACGAGGTCGGCGAATTGAAAGACATGATGAAACGGCAGGCTTGCGCGCAGGTGGTCGAAAAAATGTGCCCCGTCGTGAAAAACATTCTGCTGATCAAGGGAATCGATCTGGTCGCGCATTACAACGACGCCGGCGGAACGGAAATTCTGAACTGCCGCTTGTCGCTGGGCGACTGTTCGTGACGGTTTCGCCGTAAAACAAACGCCGCGGAAGAAAAACGCGGCGTTTCAATTTGTCAGGAGGCGTTTCCCAGCTTGCGCGACATCAGTTCCGTCAGCGACTGTTCGGGGCGCGCGCCGTAATGCGAAATGATTTCAGCCGCCGCGACCGCCCCCATTTGCAGGCATTCGGAAACGGGGCGGTTTTGCGCCAGACCCGTCAGATAGCCCGCCGCGAACAGATCGCCCGCGCCCGTCGTGTCGATCACGCGGTTGATCGGTTCCGCCGGAATTTCATAGCGTTTATTGCCGCAAATCGCGACCGCGCCTTTCGCTCCGCGCGTGACGACGACCGTTTCGCACAGGGTTTTGCATTTTTCAAACGCCGTTTCCGCGTCGTCGGTGTCGAACAGGGATTTGATTTCGTCCTCGTTGCAAAACAGAATGTCGATGCCGTTTTTGATCAGCTGCATAAAGCTGTCGCGGTGGCGGTTCACGCAGAACGGATCCGACAGGGACAGCGACACTTTGCGGTTGTGCTTGTGCGCCAGTTCGACCGCATAAGCCAGCGCGTCCTTCGCCTCCGGTCTGTCCCACAGATAGCCTTCCATATAGACGATCTTCGTCCGGCGGATCAGTTCTTCGTCAATGTCTTTGCGCGACAGTTTCGAACACGCCCCCAGATAGGTGTTCATCGTGCGCTGGGCGTCGGGGCTGACGATGACCATGCAGCGCGCCGTCGGTCTTTCGTTTTCCAGACATGGAGTCGTAAAGTGAACGCCCGATTTCGTGATGTCTTCGCGGAACACCTCGCCCAGCCGGTCGTCGGCGACTTTGCCGATAAAGGCGGGCTTGCCCCCCATCGCCGCGATGCCGACCGCCGTGTTCGCGGCGGAACCGCCGGAACATTCGACGCCGTTGTCCGCGATGTGTCCGTAGATCTGTTCCGCCAGATCGGCGTCGATCAGCGTCATCATGCCTTTGGGCATGTTGTGTCGCGCCAGAAAGTCGTCGTCCATGTTGGCCAGCACGTCAACCATGGCGTTTCCGATCGCCACGACGTCAAAACGTGTCAGAGCGTTCATATAAAACCTCCGTATGGGGTTAAAAGATATTTCGCAGTATAAAGGAACTTACAATTCAAACAAGAGTCTGCTACAAAAAAGAGGTACTTTTTTTGGGGGACGCGCCGTGCTGACGGAACTGAAAGAATCGATAAAAGACATATTTTCAAATAAATTCAGATGGTTGGTCGTTGTCAGCATGGTGTCGACCGTCTTGATTTTCATTGTTTTGCTCGCCGGATTTTCCTTCTCGCTGTCCTTTGCGGATTCGCCAGACGCTGGAATCGCGGTGAAAACGGTGAAAATACTGGGGTATCTGGCGTTTTTCGTCATGTCGCTGATGCTGTTTCCGGCGGTCGCGACGCTGGTTTCGGGCTTTTTCGTCGATTCGGTTGTCGAAAAGGCGGCGAAAAACGGCGGAGAAGCGACTCTGCGCGCCGTTCCGCTGTCCGAAAGCCTGACGCTGGCGGGAATCGGGGCGCTCAAGGGCGCGGGCGTGTCGCTGGCGCTGATTCCCGTGTCGCTGCTGGCGGGACCGGTCCCCGTCGTCAATCTGGCGCCGGCGGCGCTGTACTACGCGCTGAACGGGCGGCTGCTGGCGCGCGAGTATTTCTACGCCGTCGCTTTGCGCTATATGGACGGAAAACGGGCGGACGCGCTTTTCGACCGTTTCGCCCCGTACTGGACGCGCGCGGGGGTGCTGATCGCGGTGCTGATGACCGTTCCCGTCGTCAACACGGTGTCCCCTCTGGTCGCCGTCGATTTCATGCGGCGTTTGTTTTTAAAGAAAATGCGGGAGACGGCGGAATGATCAAAGCCTTGATTTTAACACTGTTCCTGGGGGCGTGCGCCCACGCGCCGCAGCCGCTTGAACAAACGGAGGGCGCGCCGCCCGAAAGCGCGGACGCGGCGGTAGAACGGGCGGCGGAACCCGTTGAACGGACGGAGGAGCGTCCCCCCGCGCCCGAACCGTCGAAAACGACGCTGCGGGCGGGGCGCAGGGATCCGATGCTGCGCGCGAACTACGTTCGGACCGTTTTGGGCGCGCCGACGCTGAAACGCCGCGAAGCGCCGTCCGAAGTCTGGGTGTACGCGCAGGACGAATGCGTGCTGTTCATCTATATGGACGAACGCCTGTCGACCGAGGACGGCGGCGCGCTGGTGCGCCATATGGAAATCGGGACGCCCACGTTTCAGGCGAAGCAAAAAGATCCCGTCCCCTGTTTGAAATCCGCCGCGATGCTGAGGTGACGCCATGACTTTTGACGCTTTTTCGTTCGTCGACGCGGCGGTTTTTAACGCGCTGTCGCCTTTGCGGACGCCGTTTTTCGATTCGGCGATGACGGGCGCCAGCGTTCTGGGCGACGCGGGGGCGGTGTGGCTGACGCTGGGAATCGCGCTGTGCTGTTTTCAAAAGACGCGGACGACCGGCGCGCTGGTGCTGACCGCCGTCGCGGCGACGTTCGTCGTGTCCACGCTGGGGTTCAAACATTTGTTCGCCCGTCCGCGACCGTGCGTCCTTTTCCCGAACGCCGTGCCGTTCTATCCCTGTCCGTCTGGATTTTCGTTTCCGTCGGGGCATACGGTTTCGTCGTTCGCCGCCGCCGGCGTTTTGTTTTTCCTCCATGTCAGGGGGCGGTTCTGCGCCGTCGTTTTGGCGTTTCTGATCGCGCTTTCCAGAATATACCTGAACGCCCACTATTTCACGGACGTGCTGGCGGGCGGACTGCTGGGGCTGGTTGCGGCGCGGCTGACGGTTTTCGCGTACGCAAAGAAAAAGGCGGAGTGACGCCCTCCGTCTTTTCTGTTTCGAAAGGGAAATCAGCCCAGCTGTTCGTTCAGCCAAGCTGCCAGTTTCGATTTCGTCATCGCGCCCGTGTGCGTCGCGACCGCTTCGCCGTTTTTGAACATGATCAGCGTCGGAATGCCGCGCACGCCGAAATTCGTCGGCGTTTCGGGGGAATCGTCAATGTTCATTTTGACGACTTTCAGCTTGCCGCCCAATTCGTTGGACACTTCTTCCAAAACGGGGGTCAGCTGACGGCAGGGGGAACACCATTCGGCGAAGAAATCGACCAGAACGGGAACGTCCGAATTTTGGATTTCCGCGGCGAATTCGCCGTCGTTGATAACTTTCATCGTTTTACCTTTCCGTAAGAATTTTTATAAAATCCTATATAATGTGGTTTTGCCCGCCGGTCAATACGCTATTTTGTCGGGGGAGGGGATAAAAAAACACCCCCGCGCGGGGGTGTTTTCCGTTCGGACGCTTACCAGCCGAAGCCGCCGCGTTTCGAATATTTGGACGCCTTTGTGCGCATGCGGGCGACTTCCTCGCCCGATTCGATGTCCGTAAAGCGCAGGTTGACCGTGTATTCCTTGATCGTTTTGCCTTTCAGCGTTTTCGGGTTCATGCGGATCGCGCCGAAAATCAGCAGTTCGGCGCCCGTCTGTTTGCCGATTTTGCGAATGTCGGACGGCTTGACCATGCCTTCGTTCTGGTATTGGATTTCTTTCAGAATGCGGTCGCGCGCGGCGGCGTCGATCAGGCGGAAATCGCCCGTTTCGGACATTTGCGTCAACAGTTCGTCGTTCATGTCGTCAATGGGGAAGTACGCTTCCGACGTTTCGTTCTGGACTTCGGCGATGAACAGTTTGGGGCGGTGTCCCAGTTGGTTCATGTACTGGCGGAAACCGCGGTTCGTGTCCAGCTGTTTCATGATTTCGTTGACGGCGTTTTCCGTGTCGGTCAACAGCCATTCGTCCGTGATTTCCATCGCTTTTTCGTCGCCTTCCGCCGTGGACAGGCGTTCCGCCTTGAAACCGGCGCACCCCTGCAGCGTCAGAGCGGCGATCGTCATCAGCGCGATAAAAGTTCTTTTCATGGGTCTTTTCCTTTAAAAGTACAGATTCAAGATGTTTTCTTTCAGATAATCTTTCAGCGACCGGATCGCTTTGGAATACGCCTGTTTTTCGTTCAGTCCCGATTCCGTGAACGTCGCCGCCAGCCGTTCGACGTCGACGCCGTTTTTATCGGGCGCGGACAAAACGAAGTGGTAGTCGTACTTCACGAAACCGTCGACCTTTAAAAACTGCTGTTCCGCCGTCATGGAAATCCGGACGACGGGCGTTTTTTCGGTCGGAACCGTCGCAAACGTGTAGCCGTTTTCCGTCATCGCGCCGCGCACCGCCTGAACGAAAGACTGTTTCGATCCCGCTTTGGGCGACAGGTAGACGTGGCGTTTGCCGACGCGCGCCTTTTTGTTGCCGTACACCTGATCGTAGCCGACGGATTCCGGAATCGATTCGCCCGTCAGCGTGATGTGGCGCCGGTTCAAACCGCGGCGCTGTTCGTACAGTTTTTCCAAACGCACGGCGGCGGCGGGGGATTCGTCCGTCAGCAGGGCGGTCATTTTTTCGTCCAGATCGTCGATTTCGTCGCGCGTGACACGGGCGGCTTTGGATTTGTCCAGCGTCGCCAGAGCGTAGAATTTTCCGCCGTCTTTGAACGTTTCGCGGATTTCCGTGGCGTTCAGCATCACGTCGGACGTTTCGGAAACAAAGTCGCGCGCGCCGGACGACACGTCGTCGTTTTTAACGCGCACGTCGCTTTCGAACGACGATTTGATGCGGGCTTGAAACACCTTCGCCAGTCCGGCGCGGGCGTCCGCCTTCGCCAAAGCGAAGTTGGACGCCGATCCGACGGCGCACAGTTCGTCGGCGGAACACGCCGCGTAAGGGCTGTTCACCCACGCGGGCGGGGTCGTTTTGACCGTTTCGTCCGCGGCGCAAGCCGTCAGGGCGAACAGGGAAAGAACGCCGCCGATCGTTAAACGCAACCGTTTCATCATCAGCCGTTCCTTTGTCAGTCTTCGGATTTCAGGGCGGCGACATAGTTGTCGACGGCGGCGTTGACGTCCTTTTTATCCTTTTCGCTCAACCCTTTGATCGTCTTGGCTTTGTACATTTCCAACGCTTCCGCCAAAGCGGCCTTTTTGATTTTGACGGCGACGTCGCATTTATAGCCGACGTAGTCTTTCGCCGCGCCCAGCTGTTTCTGATACGCGCGTTTTTCCCAATACGTTTCCGCGACGACGACGCCGTGCAGGTTCGTGTCGACGATCTGCTGCAGTTTGTCTTTCATCTTGACGTCGGCGGTTTCGCCCGTGGCTTTTCTGGATTCTTCGAACTGCGCGGCGATTTCCTGCGCGACTTCGGCGGCGATTTTACGCGTGGCGTTCGATTCGGCGGAACGCAGGCAGACGCGTTCTTCGGGCGCGACGGCGCTGGCGACGTAATAGCGGTTTTCCTTGCGTTCGGACGACGAGTCGATCTTCGCCGTCTTGGACTGCGTCGTCCAGAACGGTTTGGACGATTCGGACGCGTCCGTCACCGTGTAGTCGGGTTTGAATCCGGAGCAAGCCGCCAGCAGACAGGCGGCGGAAACGGTCAAAATTTGTTTTTTCATGGATAACACTCCTTCGGTTTGAATGAAATTTTCCTATTGTCACGCGTCCGGTATGTTCAGGTCAACTAAAACCGCGCGCGAATCGTCCACGGTGAAAGAAAAAGTTTTCACTGTTTTGCCGCCGGAAACGATTTCCCCCGTGTAGTCGCCCTTTTTCAAACGGAGGGACAGCTGTAAAACGGCGTTTGGCAACAGCCCCCAGTAACGCGTGTCGGCGTATTCGCTTGATTCGATCAGCCGCAGGGATCCGGCGAACGCCCCGTAAGCCATCAGCATGGACAGCGCGTTGTCTTTGTTGTAAAGGGAACAGGCGGCGACGGCGGCGGAAACGTATTTTCCGGTCAGCCGCGCGCCGCGCGCCGAAATCAGTCCCGCGCGCCTGCGCTTGAATTCTTTGTACGCGGTTTCGGACACGGGCGCGGTCAGCACCAGCGGCGCGTCCGCGACGCGTTTTCCCGCGGCGTTCGCGACGGTCAGGCGGTAATCCGCGACTTTCGCGGGTTCGGGAACGGACGCGATTTCGAACGAAATGCGCTGCCCCGGCAAAATCATGCCCAGACAGGACACGAAATCGTTGCCGCTTCCCGACGCCAGAAAAGCGGACAGGGGAATGGTGAAATCGATCTTTTCAGCCTTTTTCGGGGCGATCAGCCCGACCTTGACGACAAAGCGGACGTTTTCTTTTTTCGCGTCGCCGGCGTACAGGTCGGCGCCTTTGGTCTTGGCGTAGGCTTTCAGCTTTTCGCCGTTTTCCGATTGCAGGGACGGCGCGCCGGCGTAGTCGGATTCAAGCAGTTTCGGCACGTCGCGATACAGCTGGCGGGCGATTTGGCGATCGCCGTTCGACCCGTAAATGTCGTGCATTTCCGCGCCCCACGTTTTCGCCAACATGTCCTGATGAAACTCGTCCTTGTCGTCGGATTCCCGCGTGAACGTCGTCAGCAGGCTGTTCCAGTCCAGTATCGACGCGCGCGCCGCGTTGAAATGCAGGCGTTTCTCGGCGGCGTCGAAATCGCGCTTTTCGATCAGCTTTTTTTCGCCGTCTTCTTCGGTTTCGTAGGCTTCGCAGTATCCCCGTTTCGACAGCAGGTAATGCGTCAGGGACTGGTAAAAGCGCAACATCGACTGTTCGTATTTTTCGCCCGCGTAGGGAATCAGCCCGTCGCCCGCGAACTGCGCCGCGAAAGATCGGGACAGGCTTTTGGTGTACAGCTCTTTCGCGCGTTCCCGCGCCTGATCGAAATAGCGCAAAGCCTGACAGTATTCGCCGTTCAAATAGTGGTACGACCCCAGTTCGAACCAGCGCGCGTTCAACGACGCCGAATCGGTGTAAAAGTCGTCGTCCCGCGTCAGCCGGTACGCCGTTTCCATGTCGCCGCCGCGCACGGCGTCGACAAAGCGCGCGTGTTCCGTTCCCGTGTGCCCGCAGGCGGAAACGCACAAAAGCATCAGCAAAACAACCAGACGTTTCGGCATTTTGAATCCTTTGCTTCAACCGCGCGGAAATTCTAAGAAATCTTTAACCGAAAGGCAAGGAAACAATCAAAATCCGGACAAAGTCGACAGTTCCGCGCGCAATTCCGGCAGTCCCGCTTTCGTTTCGGAACTGGTCGGGAACAGCATCGGATAGGCGGCGGTGTGCTTCGACAGCGCGTCCAGCGTTTTCTGCGCGACGGATTTCAGCGCGGACGCCGATATCTTGTCCGTTTTTGTCAGAACGACCTGATAGACGACGGCGGACTTGTCCAAAATTTTCATGATCTCCTCGTCCGCCGATTTCAGACCGTGGCGGCTGTCGACCAGCAGGCAGACGCGGCGCAGGTTCGGACGTCCTTTCAGATACGCCGTGACCAGTTCCCGCCACGCGCGCACGGTTTCGACGGGGGCTTTGGCAAAGCCGTATCCCGGCATGTCGACCAGCCGCGCGTATCCGCCCAGATCGAAAAAGTTCAGCTGTTGCGTGCGCCCCGGCGTGTTCGACGTGCGCGCCAGCATCTTGCGTCCCGTCAGCGCGTTGATCAGGCTGGATTTGCCTACGTTCGACGTCCCCGTGAACGCGATTTCCGGCTCTTTGCCCTCCGGCAGCTGCGTCAGCGACGCGACGCTGAGCATGAAAGTGCATTCTTTGGCAAACAGCAGACGTCCTTTTTCGAACAAAGCCGCGCGCTGTTCGGCGTTCAATTCGTCAATCACGCTTTTTTCCTCTTTTTGCCTTTAAGCTTCAAGGCGTACTGCTGCGCGATGGACAGCAGGTTGCTCCACGTCCAATAGATAACCAGCCCCGACGCCAGATGTCCCAGCAGGAACGTCATCATCACGGGCATCATACCGATGATCGTCGCCTGCGTTTTGTCGGCGGGTTTCGGATTCATCAGCTGTTGCAGCCACATCGTCACGCCCATCAGGACGGGCCAGACGCCGATGTCGATCACGGACGGCACCGACCAGTCCAGCAAGCCGAACAGCGTGAAAACGCTGCTGGGATCGGGGGCGGACAAATCCCGAATCCAGCCGTAGAACGGGGCTTGGCGCAATTCCAGAGAAATGTACAGCACCTTGTACAGCGAGAAAAAGACGGGAATTTGAATCAGCATCGGCAGACAGCCCGCCGCGGGATTGATGCGTTCGCGCTGGTACAGCATCATCATTTCCTGATTGAACCGCATCTTGTCGTCGCCGCATTTGTCGCGCAACTGTTCGATTTTCGGCTGCAAGTCTTTCATTTTAGCCATATTTTCGAACGAACGGTTCGCGATCGGGTACATCGCCAGACGCAACAGGAACGCGAACAGCAAAATCGCCAGCCCCATGTTGCCCAGAATCGAATAGAACCAGCTGAGGATAAAGAAGAACGGTTTGGTCAGGAAATAGTACCACCCGAAATCGACGGTCAGGTCGAACCGCTTGATTCCCATATCCTTTTCATAGGAATCGATCAGGCGCAGTTCTTTTGCGCCGGCGAACAGGCGGTTCGTCGTCTGGACGGCTTGTCCGGCTTCGACGACGGTCGGGGGCATCAGATAGTCCGCCTGATAATGCTTGCCCGCCATCGTGTCCTGTTCGCTGAATTTGACGGTGACGTTCGGCGCGCTTTGGTCGAACGCCAGAACCGCCATCCAGTATTTGTCCGTAATGCCTGCCCAGCCGCCGGTCGTTTTGAACGACGCCTGTCCCTCTTTGTCCATCTTGGGATAGGCGAATTCCTTTAACGATCCGTCCAGATAGCCGACCATGCCTTCCAGCACGGCGCCGCGCTGGGATTCGGGGACGTTCGTTCTGCCGATCAGACCGTAGTTGAACAGCGTGACGGCTTTCGCGCCGTAGTTTTCAATGCGGTCGGACACGGTGAACATATAGTCCGCGTCGACGGAAATTTGACGGATAAAGCGCAAACCCGCCCCGTTGTCCCACGTCAGGGTCAGCGGCTGTTCGGCGGTCAGCTCCGCGCCGTCCGTCCGCCACGGGGTTTCCGCGTTCGGCAAAGCCAGACCGTCGGTCGACACCCAGCCGAATTCGGCAAAGAAAGGATACGCCGTGCCGACGGGCGACAAAAGCGAAATGTGCGGGCTGTTTTCGTCCAGCGTTTCGCGGTATTTCGTCAGCATCAGGTTGTCGAACCGCGCGCCTTTCAAACGCAGGGATCCGTGAACGGACGGCGCGTTGATCGCGACGCGGCGGTTTTCTTCGGCGGCGGATTCGACGGAAACGGGCGCGGTCGCGACGGCGGTTGCGTCTTTCGCGGGGGCGGGCGCCGTCGCCGGAGCCGTGTTCGCGGTCGCGGGAACGACCGGCTGCGGGGCGACTTTGGCGTTTCTCGCATCGGACGGGAACATCGCGTCGAACAGGAACAGCAGCACCGCCGAAAAGACGACAGCCAAAATCAAATTGCGTTTTTCCAAATTGTTGTTTTCCATCGGTTCACCTGTTTCATTTTTCGGGAACGGGGTCGTACCCTTTGCCGCCCCACGGATTGCACCGCAGAACGCGTTTGATCGTCAGCCAGCTTCCCCTGATTGCGCCGAAACGCTTTAACGCTTGGATTCCGTAGGCGGAACACGTCGGCGTGAAACGGCATTTTCCGGGAAGAAGACCCGACATATTATCCTGATAAAATCTGATAAGCCAGATTAAAAAGCGCGTCGGCGCGTTTTCTTTCGGGGAAACGGTTTCGCGCGCCGTTTGCGCCGTATCGGCCGCCCGCGCCGTTTCGCGGGAATCGGGCACGACCGCGGACATCACGCAAAAGAACGCCGCCGCCGCGAACGCGCCGAACGCGACGGCGTACAGCGTGAGCCGCCGTTTGAACGGCGAAAAGGCGGAAGTTTGCGATTTCGGCGGGACGGGGTCGTATCCCGATCCGCCCCACGGCTGACAGCGCAAAATCCGTTTGACCGCCAGCCAGCTTCCCTTGACCGCGCCGTGAACGCGCAACGCTTCCAGCGCGTAGGCGGAACACGTCGGCGTGAAACGGCAACACGCCGGTTTCAGCGGCGATATGAATTTGCGGTAGAAGCGCACCGGCGCGATCAGCGCGCGCGCCGCCAACGACGGGCGGGACTCAGCCGCCGGCGCGTTCTGATTCGTTTGAATCGGCTGTTTCGGCGTCGCCATTGATTTCCTCCCTGATTTCGCGCAAGGCGTATTTCATGTCTTTGTACAGTTTGTCGTATTCGCGTTCGGCGGTCGAATAGCGCGCGATGACGACGTAATCGTATCCCGCGACGGCTTCGCGCGGCAACAAAGCGCGGCAAACGGCGCGCAAACGGCGTTTCGCGCGGTTGCGGCAAACGGCGTTTCCGATTTTTTTCGTCGCCGTGTATCCGATCCGGAAGACGGGGGGATCAAAGACGCGTCTGGTCGGCGCGGCTTGTAAAATAAGACCGGACTTCACAACTTTCAACCCGTTGCGGTTGACATGAAGGAAATCCGGTCTTTTTTTAATCAGTATCAACTTCGGCATACCCGCATATCCCTGCGGGACCGATTACACGGCTAAACGCTTGCGCCCCTTGCGGCGGCGATTGTTCAAAACCTTGCGTCCTCCGACCGTTGCCATGCGGGTACGAAACCCATGACGGCGAGTCCGGACAATTTTACTGGGCTGATATGTACGTTTCATGGACAACTCCGTTCCTTAATCAAAATCGAGTAACTTCCTATAACCTGTTTAAAAGTCAGAGTCAAGTAAGGTTTGATTTTTTTTGCAAAAAAGAGCGGGGATCGCCGATAAAAGCGCAAACGTCGCCGCAAACCGCGTGTTCCAGCCCGTAATGCCCCGACGGGCGTTCGACGATTCCGGCGGTCGTTCCCAGTTCGGTCAGCAGGGAACGGGAAAACAGATCGACGGTTTTCGGGAATATTTCGTCAAATTCGCCGCGCGCCAGCAAAACGGGAACCGGAGGAAAGGGCGTCGTTCTTTCGCGCAGTCTGTCGGGGCGCAAAATTCCCGATCCGATCGACGCCAGCCCGCCCAAGGCGTCGCCCGCCCGCGTCAGTTCGGGGCGGAACAAAACGCATTCGAACGCGGTCATGCCGCCCTGCGAAATGCCGATCAGGACGCAGTCGCGCGGGGTCAGTCCGTCCCTGTCCAGCCGGTTGATGACAAAACGGTTGATCTTCCCGGCCGTTTCGTTCGCTTCGACCGCCGCGCGCCGCATCGTGTCGCGGGCGTTTTTCGGAGCGAGGTCGGGCATGAACGAACACCACGCGCCGTCGAACGCGTCGTCGTCCAAGTTCCACCACTGGCGTTTTTGCGGGTTGTTTTCGTTCGGGACGGGGGCTGTTCCGTCGATGACGCAGACGGCGGCGCCGGGAGCCGATTCAGCGATCGCGCAGGCGAACGTCATGTTCGACAGCGCGTCGCCGCCGTAGCCGTGCAGTAAAACGACCAGTCTTCCGGCTTTGTCCGATTCGGGGCTGACTTCCAGTCCCGTCAGACCGTCCGCGTTCCACGGAAAAACGCGCCCGTCAAAGTTTTTCATCATAAAACCTTTCGTTGTTCAAACTTTTTCACCGGCGGATTTGTTGCTTTCCGCGACCGTTTCGGGTATGCTTCAAACAAAAAGGATACAACGTCATGGTCGTCACTTCGCGGTTGGAAGATTATCTGGAAGCCCTGTTTCATCTGGAAACCACCGGCGGCAAACAGACTGTAACAGCTTTGGCTGAAAATTTAAAGCTGACAAAAGGCACCATCGCCACCGTCGTTAAAAAAATGGCGGAACAGGGGCTGGTTCTGCACGAATCCTACGGCGCGATCCGTCTGACGCCGAAAGGACGCGAAATCGGCTGGCGCGTGTATATGAAGCACGAGCGGCTGACGGCTTTTTTCCGCGATTTGCTGGGGGTCGACGCCGAAAAATCCGAAGAGATCGCCTGTTTGATCGAACATCATCTGGACGGTTCGGCGGCGAACCGTTTTTTCAATCTGGTGCATTTCCTGCAAGACGCGCAAGCCGACCGCAAAGATTGGACGAAAGATCTGTTTCAGGAATTGAATCAGGCGGGAAAACTGCCCGCGCCGCTGACCGTCGGCGTCGCGGACGGGGGGCGCGTGTGCCGTCTGACGGGCGATGAAAAAACGGTCGAAACCTTGAACGCTTTGGGAATCGGACGGGGGGACGCGCTGGAAAACGTGACCCGCCGCGCCGACGGCGGGGGATATGCGGCGACCGTCGGCGCGCGCCGCGTCGAATTGGACGAACAAACGGCGGCGACGGTCTGGATCGTTTGATTTATTTGCGCTTTTTCGCTTTTTTCGTTTTCGCGGCGGCGGCGGGCTTTTCGTCCGGTTTTTTCAAAAACGGCAACAGATCCGTCACCTTTTCGTTCGGCATGCGGTACAGCCACGGGGCGTGAAGCGCGTCCAGTTTTTGCGCTTCGGCTTTGACGGCGGCGGACGCGTTCGGCTGGGCGTCGAACGTCACGGCGACATAAGGGACGGAATCCTTTAAATAAATGAACAGATAAGCCGTCAGCCGGTCGAACGTTTCGACGACGGCGTAGGCGGCGGGTCGGATTTCGTTCCATTCCGGCGTGCGGGCGACGGATTTTTCAAAATCGAACGAACGCAGGATCTTTTCGACGTTCTGAACGAACTCCGGACCCGTCACGACGTAGCCGTCCGACAGGTAGGCGATGTTCAGATCGCCGTCGCACGTCGAACGGCGGTACACGGCTTCGCGCGTTTTGGTCGAATCGATGATCGTGTAAGACGCGATTTTCCGCTTTTCCAACGGAAGCAGACGCGTGTTCAGCCAATCGGACAAACCTCCCGTCACGTCGACGTTGCCGCGCACCAGCCACGATTGCGCGTCGTCGGGAAAGCGCGCGAAATATCCGTACAGGTTTCCGAAATCGTCGCCCGACCGCTTGCCCATCAGCACGCCGGCGATTTGCGCGCCGTTCGAATCCAGCAAAGTCACCAGATAGGACCGCGCGCCCTTCGTCGAACTGTCTTCAACCCGCAGATCGGGATAAAAGTCGGGCAGGGCGGTTTTGGGTTCGATTTTTTCCAGTCCCGCCAGTCCGATCAAAACGTTGCGGATTCTGTCCCTGTCCGCGGGATAGTTGTCGGCTTCCGTCATCACCCAGCCGGCGCCGTCGTCGCGCATGAACGTCATCGTTTCGCCGCCGTGTTCGATGGAAACGACCTCGACGTCGTTGATTCTGTTCATCAAATCGGGCAGAAGCGGTTCGCCCGAAAACGATCCCGCCGAATATTCGGGCGTCGTCACCCAGACGCACGCGGCGAACAGGAAC
Source organism: Alphaproteobacteria bacterium UBA6347 (assembly GCA_002440235.1). Taxonomy (GTDB): domain Bacteria; phylum Pseudomonadota; class Alphaproteobacteria; order CAAGCB01; family CAG-977; genus UBA11549. The sequence goes on along the minus strand of DJRZ01000046.1, from coordinate 71,470 downwards.
ATGACCGCGGCGGCGATCGACAGCTTGACAAAAGAACGCGGGTGCATGGCGGGACTCCTTATTCCTTAACGCGACCGGCGGCGTCCGGCGCGGCGGCGTCTGGCGACGAACAGAGCGACGACGATCAGCAGGGCGGGAACGAACAGCACGTTGATCAGGACGATGTCGGACTGCAAACCGGCGACGTCCCTGACCAGAACGTTTTGGACGTTGCGCAAGGCGGAACGCAGTTCCAGCTGGCGTTTTTGCAGGGATTTCAATTCCTCTTTGTCTTCGCGGGACAGCAGATCCCTGCCTTCGCCCGACGCGCGTTTGGTCAGTTCGCGCAGTCTTTCCCGCGTCGCCTGCAATTCGTAATACAGCCGCGTTTCCTGTTCGCGGTACAACTTTTCGGCTTTCAGCGCCAGATTTTCGATGACGGTGAACGGGCGTCGCCATTCGGCTTTCGACCGCAAGTCGATCAAGGACGCCGCGCCGCTGAGGTTGTCCAAAGCGTTCACGATCAAATCCGCGTTTCCCGCGAACGGATAAAGCTGGCGCACGCCCAGCGCGCCCGATTTTTCGACCCACATTCCGTCCGCCAGCAGGTCGCTGTCGGCGATCAGAATAATGTTCACGGGGCGGACGGCTTTGGGCAGGTGGGCTTCGGGACGCTGTTTCAGGAAATTGCGTTCGGGCGCCTTGTCGAACGACGAAGCGGGCGTCCCTTTGACGCGCAGTCCCAAAATCAGATTTTTGCCGCCGGGTTTGAAATCGCGCAGCATGGCGGCTGGATCGGGATCCAGACCGTCGATGTTTTCCATCAGTTCGGAATCCTTGGACGAATACATCAGCGGCGTGACGGTCAGCCCGTCGACCTTTTTAAAGACGTCGAACGATCCCGCGTAAGCCAGATTGACCGAACTGACCGCCCCCGTGACGGGGTCTTCGGGGCTGAGGTAGTCGGCGTTCAAAGACAGCCACGGCGGATATTTCGTCTGAATGTTCTTGCCGTCCCGCGCGTGTCCGATGACGCGCGCCAGCGTCGTGTCGGCGACGAACCGCGACGGGTCGAACGACACCCCCCACGCGTTGAACAGCCTGTCCAGATCGGGGCGGACGGTGTAGGGCGTGTCGCCCAGATCGGCTTCGATCTGCGAAAACGGGTCGACCAGGACGATCAGATTGCCGCCGCGCATGACGTGCTGGTCGATGGCGTACAGCGTTTCGTCGCTGAAATGCTTGGGGTTCACCAGCAGCAAAACGTCGATGTCGTTCGGAATGTCCAGCGTCTGGCGCGAAATGAACCGCACGTCGAAAATGTCGCGCACGACGTCCATGACCGCCCAGCGGGGATAGTATTTCGGATAGATCAGCTGCGGTTCGCCCTGTCCGTCAATGGGCAGAGTGCTGATGATGCCGACGGTCAGGCGTTTGGAACGCGTCAGGTCGGTCAGGTATTTCGTAATGTCGTATTCCAAAAACCGTTCGCGCGACGGATCCAGCATCGCGATGGTGCGGCGTCTGTCGGACGAATTGGAAATCGTCAGCCCGATGTAGACGTATTCCTGCGAATCGCCGACGGGAATGCCTTTCAGTCCGTAGCTCAGGGCTTCGTCCTCTTTTTTGGAAAACGGTTCGGGGTCGATGACTTCCAGCCTGATTTTGCCGTCGGAGGCGGAAACGTACTGTTCCAGCAGTTCGATGACGCGCACGGCGTAGGTCGCGTGCAGCTGCGACGCCTTCGCCAGCTTGCCCGACAGATAGAACCGGATCGTGATGGGTTCCCTGATGTCGGAAACGGCGCGGACCGATCCTTCGGACAGGGAATACAGATGCGCCTGCGTCAGATCCAGCCGGTAGTTTTTCATCAAAAACGCCGCGACGACGTTGACGCTGAAAAACAGGACGACGGCGCAGACCAGTCCCGCGACGCCCAAAGTGTTTCTGTCGAAATCGGTCAGTTTTTTCATGGCTACACCGCCTTTTTGCGATCAAGCACGATTACCGTCGCGAACAGGAACACGCTTGAAAACGAAGCGAAGAACAACAGGTCGCGCACGTCCAGAACGCCGCGCGTCAGGGAAACGTAGTGGATCAGGAAACCCAGCGACTGAAACAGCTTCATCATTTTTTCGGTCGCGACGCCCGAAAACGAATCGATCAGCGCGTCCGAACCGACGAACGTCAGCAGCACGCACGCCATCATGGTGGAAACGAATGCGACGATCTGGCTTTTCGTGCAGGCGGATACGCACGATCCGACCGACAGAAACGTTCCCGCGATCAGAAAGCTGGCGAGGTAGCTCATAAAAATGACGCCGTTGTCGGGATTGCCCAGATAGTTGACGGTCAGCCACATCGGGACGGTCAGAAACAGCGCGGCGCCGACGAACGCCCACGCCGCCAGAAACTTGCCCAG
>DJRZ01000046.1:66209-69005 GCA_002440235.1 Alphaproteobacteria bacterium UBA6347 | reverse complement strand
CGGCGGGAATCAGAAAAACGTACAGCCACGGGTGGAACACGAAAAACGATTGCAGGTCGGCTTGTCCGCGGGTGAAGAAACCGCCGGCGTAAAACGTCAGCATTCCCGCCAGCGCGACGAAAATCATCAAAAAAATCCACGCGACGGGCGTCGTGAAATAGCCTGCGAATTCGCGTTTCGCCAAAACAAATACGGGTTTCATGGCGTGTCTTTCAGTTCGCGGTCGGGCGACGTGAAGGCGTAGAACACCTCTTCCAGCCGACCTTTGTCGATGTACATGTCCAGAATTTGAATGTCCTGACGGCGCAAAGCCTCGATCACGTCGGCGGTGACGGATTTCTTTTCCTTCGGGTGCATGGTGAACCAGAACGCGCCGCCGTCTTCGGGCGCGACGCCGGTCACGACGACGGGATCGATTTGGGCGAAGACCGTTTCCGCCCGTTCGCGCTGGTAGGACGGAATCAAAATCCGCAGCGTCTGGTGCGTTTCCGACAGGCTGATCAACGCCTGCGGCGTGCCGTCCAGAACGATTTTCCCCTTGTCGATGATGACGGCGCGCGAACAGATGGCTTCGACCTCTTCCAGAACGTGGGTGGAAACGATGATCGCCTTGTCCCGCCGCAGACGGCGGATCAGCGTGCGGATTTCGCGTTTTTGGTTGGGGTCCAGTCCTTCGGTCGGTTCGTCCAGAATCAGGACGGCGGGGTCGTGAATCAACGCCTGCGCCAGTCCGACGCGGCGTTTGTAGCCCTTTGACAGCGTTTCGATCGGCTGGTAGAGGACGTTTGCCAGCGCGATGTCGGAAACGACCTTTTCGACGGCTTTTTCCTTGGCGGATTCGAACAGACCGCGCGCCTCGGCGATGAAGTTCAAAAAGGACAGGACGGTCATGTCGTTGTAGGACGACGCGACTTCGGGCATGTAGCCGATGTGGCGTTTGACGTCGACGGGGTTTTCGGCGACGTCGAACCCGCAGACGGTGATTTTCCCCGAACTGGGCAGCAGGAATCCCGAAATCATGCGCATGGTCGTCGTTTTCCCCGCGCCGTTCGGTCCCAAAAATCCCAGAACCTGCCCTTTCGGCACGTTCAGGGACAGATTGTCGACGGCGGTGAAAGACCCGAATTTTCGCGTGACGTTTTCCAGAGTGATCATGGCGTTTTCAAACCAGCAGTTCCTTTGCGTCAAGGATATAACCGCTTTGCCCAAAAGACAAGAAAAAGCGTTTTAATGCGCTGGCGTCGCGCGATTTTTTCGGCTATGATGCCCCGCGACGAAAGGATTTTTCCGTGATTAAAACGCCGTTTCTGACAGGATTGCTTGTTTTGACCGCTTTTCCCCCGCGGGCGGGGGCGGATCCGCTGTCCCACCGCGCGATTTACGACATATCGCTGTATTCGACGGCGGGCGGGGCTGCTGGCGTCGTCAACGCCAAAGGGAAAATGTCCTACCGCGTGCAAAAGGTTTGCGGCGTCTGGGAAACGGAATCCGTTTTTTCGCTGGATGTCGGCTATGAATCGACGGGGGCGGACACGACGAACTGGCGGCAGGTCACGCGGGAAAGCGCGGACGGCTGTTTGTTCGACTTCGCCGTCCACGTGCGGGAAAAGGGCGTCGACCGCAAGGATTTGCAGGGCGAGGCGGTCTGCCGCGGCGGCAAAAAAAGCCTGCGTCTGGACTTTCCCGTCAAATCCGCCGCCGTTCTGCCCAAAAGCGTCGTCTTTCCGGTTCAGCAGACGATGCGTCTGCTGTCGGCGGCGAAATCGGGCGAAAAAAGCGTTTCGTCCTATGTGTACGACGGCACGCGCCCCGAATCGCTTTATTCCGTTCACGCCGCGGTTTCTCCCGCCTCCGGCTTTCGTTCCGAAAAGCTTGAAAGCGGCGCGGATCTGCTGAAAAACGTCCGCGTCTGGCGTTTCGACACGGCTTTTTTCGACGCGTTCGCCCTGAAATCCCCGTCCGACGGAACCCCGCGTTACGAGGTGTCGATGTATTCCTATGAAAACGGCGTCGGCGACCGCATCGTTCAGGATTTCGGCACGCACCGCCTTTTGTCCGAAATGACGCGGCTGGAGCGTTTGCCCGACCTGCCCTGTCCCCCGAAAGCCGAAGGCAACCTTTGACAAAACGGGACGCCGCGGTGTATTCTGGTTTCGTCGCTGTTTAACGGAGTGTCCCCCTTTGACCGAAGAAATCCCCTATATCGCAGGTTTGCGCGCCGCCGCGCCGTCGTACGACGCCTTTATCGTCGATTTGTGGGGCGTCGTGTACGAAGAACGGCGGCTTTGTTTCGGCGTGTTCAACGCGCTCAGCCAGCTGAACGACGCCGGCAAACGGGTCGTCTTTCTGTCGAATTCCCCCGTCCGCAGCGCGGACATGGTCAAAACGCTGGAACGCATGGGCGTGAAACGCTACCTTTACCGCGGCGTCCTGACGGCGGGCGAACTGATCTGGAACGAAATGAACCGCCGCGTCGATCCCTTTTTCGCCAATCTGGGCGACCGCTGTTTTCATCTGGGACCCGACGAGCTCTGGACGACCTTTTCCGATTTGGGGTGCGTCCCCGTTCCCGACATCGACGAAGCCGATTTCGTTCTGATCACCGGCACGCCGGGACCGCGCGACACACTGGGCAAGTACGATCCTTTCTTTAAAGCGTGTCTTTCCCGCCGTCTGCCCATGATTTGCGCCTGCCCCGATTCGTTTGTTTTAAAGGACGGCGTTCTGCAAATGGCGGCGGGCGCGCTGGCGGCGCAGTACCAGAAAATGGGCGGGTCCGTTTTCTGGCGCGGCAAG
>DJRZ01000046.1:63286-66175 GCA_002440235.1 Alphaproteobacteria bacterium UBA6347 | reverse complement strand
GCGGCAAGCCCGATCCCGCCGTTTTCGACTATTGCGTCGAAGGGTTGAACGCCGACAAATCCCGCGTCGCCGTCGTCGGCGACACCGTTCAGACCGATATTTACGGCGCCAATCTGGCGGGGCTGGACGCCCTTTTCGTCGCCGGCGGCGTCCACGCCAAAGAACTGGGCGTTTCCCGCGGACAGCAGCCCGCCCCCGACCGCGTCCTGTCGCTGATGCGGCGGTACGGGTGCGACGTGGCGGCGGTAATGCCCGCTTTCGTCTGGTGAAAAATCCGGAATTTTCATTCCCAGAATTGTTCGTTTAAAACGCGGTCTTCCAGATTGTATTCGGGATCGAACAGCAGAGTCAGCCCCGTGTCGGGGTCTTCCGCCACTGTGACTTTCGAAACGTTGCGCAGTTCGGTGAAATCGGCGACCGCGCTGACGGGGCGTTTGTCGTTCTGCATGACGTCGAACGTCACCGTCGCGTGGCGGGGAATGACCGCGCCCTGCCACCTGCGGGGGCGGAACGGGCTGATCGGCGTCAGCGCCAGCACGTTCGACGTCATCGGCAGAATCGGACCGTGGACGGAAAAGTTGTACGCCGTGCTGCCCGCGGGCGTCGCCACCAGAACGCCGTCGCAAATCAGATTCGGCAGTTTTCGCGCGCCGTCGATGCTGATCGAGATGTCAGCCGCCTGCCGGCTTTGACGCAACAGCGACACTTCGTTGAACGCCAGCGCGCGCTTGTGCCGCCCTTTGACCGACCAGGCGTTCATCACCAGCGGGCGCAAAGTCGCGCTGTCGGCGTTTTCCAGCCGTTCGATCAACCCTTCTTCGCGGTAGGAGTTCATCAGAAAACCGATGCTGCCGCGGTTCATGCCGTAAAAGGGAACGCCTTTGCCGATGTGTTTGTGCAGGGTTTGCAACATAAAACCGTCGCCGCCCAAAACGACGAAAACGTCGGCTTTGGCGCGCGGGGCGTCGCCGTAAAGCTTTCGCAGGCGCGACAGCGACGCCTGCGCGATGCCGGTCGTGTCCGCCAAAAAACAAATCCGCCGCATTTTTCTTCGCTTGTTGACTGTGGACTTTTTGCGTTAAAGGCATATAATACCGGAAATTCATGAAAATAAAAACAGGAAAAGACAAATGACGAACGTGTCGGGACGTGTTTGCGCTTTATGCTTGGCGGCGGCATTGCTGCCGTCGGTCGCCGATGCCGCGAAATATTCGGGGTCGGGAACGCCCAGCCTGCAGTTTTCCTCCGAACCCAACTACGCCGACCGCAAAGCCCCGCCGCCCGAGGCGTCGCAAATGCCGATGCGCGACCTGCGCGCCGCCGCGCCCGTCCGGTTTCCCGAACTGCGGCGGTTCGTCGCCGATTGGCGCAAGTATTCCCGCTGGCTGAAAACGGACGGCAATCAATACAAAGCCGTCGCTTATCTGGGCGTGTCGAAAAACGCGGACTATCCGGTCGAAGTCGTGCGCTGGATGGACGAACACGGCTGGGCGGCGGACAGGTTTTTCCTGCTGGAACGCAAATTCCGCGTCACTCTGTCCGTCATGGCGCAGGAAAACAAGCAGACCAGCCTGCTGAACCATTTGGAACTGCAAATCCGCCAGCTGGATTCGAACGAAACGATCGGCAAAGAGGAAAAAGCCCGCCTGCGCGAACAGTACGTGGCGCAAACGCGGTCGGTGCGCGCGGCGACGTCGACGACCGCCCCCGTTTCGCCCGAGGAATACGAACTGATTAAAATGAACCGCGCGGCTTTGACGAAGATTCTGGCGGAGTGATCACAGCGAAATCAGCGGCGTGTTTTCGCGGTTTTCGGATTTGATCCACGCGGCGGCGTAATAGGCGATCACGCCGACGTACGCGCCCGTGACGGCGTCGCTGATAAAGCATTTCGCGGCGAAAACGACGGCGACCGTCATGACGGCGGCGGCGGCGAGGAACGCCTTGGCGAATTTCGGCGAAAAGGACGCCGCGGCGGCGGCGACCGCCCACAGGCTTTGGACGCCGAAATCGGGGAACGACGTTTCAACGACGTTGAAACGCAGGGCGGAAAAGCCGTACAGGTGCATCGTTTCCAAAAATTCGGGCGTGTAGCGTCCCGTCAGAATGTTCGCGATCAGCGTAAAGGCGGACGACAGCCCCAGCGTCATTGAAACGAACAGAACGCGGCGGGCTTTGACCAGATTGCGTTCAAAAACGTCCGTGGTCAGGGACAGCCCCGCGACCGCCATGTAAAACAGCCACAGCGCCGCCAGAATCAAAAACCACCAGCCCGACGGGTTGAACGCCGCCAGCGTGTGAAAAAATCCGCCGCCCCCCAGACGAGACAGGGCGAACGGCTTGTCCAGAAAGCCGATGGAAAACGCGCTGAACAGGCAGACGTACATGAACACCGCCGTTTTTGGCTGTTCGCGCGTGAACGCGGCGACGATGTCGCGCGCCTCGACCAGACGGGGACGCAGGTTGCGCCATTTCAGCGATTCGACCAGACGTTTCGTCCTTTCGCTGTTTTTCACGCCGTCGATCAGGGCTTTCGCCTTTTGCGGAACGGACGGGGCGGTTTCCTTCGCCCGTCGGAAGATTTGTTTGAAAAAGCGTGAAATCGCAGTCTTGTCAATCATGGCACAATCCGATGTTTCAAAATCCGCCTGTATTCTACCATAACAAAAACGCAAGGTTAAGAATTCTTTGCGCCGTTTGTTCAAAAAAGGGGTTTGCGGCGGTTTGTTTCAATGCTAGAATTTTTCAACGAAAGGATATGCCGATGAAAGCGATCTGCCTTGTTTCGGTTCTGCTGGGATTGACGGCGCCCGCCGCCGCGCAGGTGGTGGACGTGCGCGCGCTCAGCCGTCAGAGGGGATACGTCGCGTACCAGCCGAAACGGCGGGG
>DJRZ01000046.1:58914-63259 GCA_002440235.1 Alphaproteobacteria bacterium UBA6347 | reverse complement strand
GCCGAAGCGCGCCGCCGAAACGGCGCCCGAACCCGCTCCCGCCGAATCCGGAGTTCCCGAAGCCGGCGCGGAGGAGGCGCGGACGGAAAACGCGGACGCGCCGTCGGAATATCAAACGCGGGAAATGATGGAATACATCAAAAACAATCCGCAGGTCCAGCCCGACATTCAAGGGGGGATTTGATGCGGATTTTTTTGCTTTTTTGGGTTTTGACGGCGGTTTGGTCGGACGCGTCGGCGCAGGTGGCGGACATGCGCGCGCTCAGCCGTCGGAGGGGATACGCCGCGTATCAGCCGAAACAGCCCGCCGTCCGCCGGCGCGCGGTCGCCGAACGGCAGGCTTTCGCCGCGCCGGAAAAAAACGCGGCGGCGGAGCCGGAAGAACAGGCGGATTTGAAAAAAGAGGACGCGCCTAAACAAAAAATTCACCAAACGGGGCTAAAAATCTTTCAGGAAAAGGACGAGGACAAAGTGCTGAATTTCACGGTCGACAATCCGGAATTCGACAAACTGAGTCAGGCGCGCCAACAGGACGTGCTGAAACGGATCACCATTAAACGACAGGGGACGGAATGACAAAAACATCAAAAACGGCGGCTTTGGTTTTCGGGGCGGTTTTGGCGTGGAACGGGCGGGCTTTCGCGGTTTGCTCCGGCGGCATGGACGGGGCGGATTCGACGTTCGCCGGCTGTTCCGAACTGGGCGGGCTGGGCAATCTGGTCTATGAACGCGACGCGGCGGGCAACGTTCTGCGCAAACGCAGCGAAGCCGAAATCAAAAGCTATCTGGTCGAAACGGTCGAAAAACGCATGGAGCGCCGCGGCGTCAAAATGAAAAACGCGGACGGTCAGCCCGAAATCGAAATCGGTCGGGGGCGGGCGGTCTTTTCCGTTTTCAACCAGAACGGCGACAAGATTTACACCTACACCGTCGATTTGGAGGAAGGCGTTCCGTACAACGAAAAGGACATCATCTCGTCGCGCGCGTCCTACGACGCCAAAAAAGCGAACGAAACGGAGCAGAATCTGAACAGGATAAAGGCGGTTCAGCGGCTGGGCGACAAAATCAAAGCCGAAGAGGACGCGCAGAAATCGTCCAAAAAATCCAAAACGGCGAAGAAAAAATGAAAAGGCTTCTCTTAACCGCTTTGGTTCTGGCGGCGTCGGCGTGCGTTTCCGGCGCGCCGCGGGACAAAACGCCGCTGATGCTGGAAACGGCGGTCAACAGCGATTTGCTGATTTTGCAGACCGAGGATATCCGCGTCGCCGAAGTCCGCGCCAAACGCATCGCCTACGAATACAACGACGCGAACGTCCGCCTGACGCAGATGGAAGACCACGCCCGCCGTTTTTGCGAAGGGCAGGGGCGCGATTTGATTCTGGTGGATATGCGGCTGACGAAACGGGACGGTTTCCGCCGCGCGACGTTTGAATGCCGCGACAGACCCGTTTTAATTCCCTGATACGGTTTTTAAGACGAAAACGCGGATCGACGACGACAGGCTGTCCGTTCTGTCCGCGTCGATTCGCGTGATCAGTTCGGCGGGCGTCATTCCCCGTTTCGCCGCGATGTCCTTTAACGCCGCGTAAAATTCGGGTTCCAAAGAAACGCTGGTGCGGTGTCCCGAAATCATGACGGAGTATTTGCGCGCGCTCATTTTTTCAAAATCCGTTTGAAAAAGTCGTTGCCCTTGTTGTCCGTCAGCACAAAAGCCGGAAAGTCCCTGACCGTGATTTGCCAAACGGCTTCCATGCCCAGTTCGGGAAAAGCCAGACAGCGGCAGTCCGCGATGTGTTCCGCCGCCGTTTGCGCCGCTGCGCCGCCCGTCGCGCCCAGATAGAAACCGCCGTTGTCGCGGCAGGCTTTCGTCACCGCGTCGGAACGGTTGCCTTTCGCCAGCATGATCAGCGACGTGCCGCGCTTTTGAAACAAATCGACATAGGAATCCATGCGCCCCGCCGTCGTCGGACCGAACGACCCCGACGGCAGACCCGCGGGCGTTTTGGCGGGACCCGCGTAGTAAATCGGAAAACGTTTCAAATAGTCGGGCAGGTCTTCGCCCCGTTCCAGCATTTCCCGAAAACGCGCGTGGGCGATGTCGCGCGCCACGATCAGCGTGCCGTTCAGCATCACCCGATCCCCGACGCTCAGCTTGTCCAAATCGGCGAGCGTTTCGGCTATCGGGCGGTTCAAATCCAGCGTCGTTCCGGCGTCGTCCGGCGCGCCGTCCCCGACGTCCGGCAGGTATCGCGCCGGATCGGTTTCCAGCCGTTCCAAAAACGCGCCGTCGGGCGTGATTTTCGCCAGAACGTTTCTGTCCGCGACGCATGAAACGCCGATGCCGACGGGCAGGGACGCGCCGTGCCGCGACAGGCGGATAACGCGGACGTCCAGACAGAAATGACTGCCGCCGAATTGCGCGCCCAAACCGTTGGCGTTGATCAGGGGCAGCAGTTCGTTTTCCAAATCCGTGTCGCGAAAGCCCGATTCGGTCGCGGGCATGGCGTCCAAAGCCTTCGCCGACGCCAGTTTGACGGCTTTCAGATTCGCTTCGGCGCCGGTGCCGCCGACGACGATCGCCAGATGATAGGGCGGACACGCCGCCGTGCCGATTTCCCGAATCTTTTCCAGCAAAAAGGAAATCAGAGCGGGCTTGTTCAGCAAAGCGCGCGTCTGCTGAAACAGATACGTCTTGTTCGCCGAACCGCCGCCCTTGGCGATCATTAAAAAACGGTATTCGTTTCCTTTCGCCGCCGTCAGGTCGATTTGCGCGGGCAGGTTGTCGCCCGTGTTTCTTTCCGTGAAAAACGACGTCGGCGCGTTTTGGGAATAACGCAGATTCAGCGTCGCGTACGCTTTTTTGATTCCCCGTTCGACCGCCGCGGCTTCTTCGCCGTCCGTCAGAACCAGATGTCCCTTTTCCCCAAAAACGACCGCCGTTCCCGTGTCCTGACACAGCGGCAGAACCATGCCCGCCGCGACGTTCGCGTTTTTCAAAAGCTGGACGGCGACGAATCTTTCGTTCGCCGAGGACGACGGGTCGTCGAACACGGCGCGCAAAGCCCGCAAGTGGTCGGCGCGCAACAGGTGCGACGCGTCGCGGAACGCCGCGAAAGCCAAATCTTCGAACGTTTCGGCGGGGACGCGCAGGTATCCGTTTTCAAAACGGACGGGCGCGGCGTCGATTTTGCGGTATTCCGTCGGAGCGGGAAACAGCATGCTTATTTCTTTTTGCGAAACGCGTTGAGGCTGACGACGTTTTCGCCGTCCCCGTCCGTTTCGGGAACGTCGGCGGGCGTTTCAGCCTCGACCGGCTCCGGTTCTTCGGGCGCGGCGGCGTTGAACGACACGGCGAATTTGGCGTAGGGGTCGGCGAAGCGCGTCACGGCGTCGAACGGGACGGTGATGCGTTCGGGAACGTTGCCGAAGCTGAGCGTGACGGAAAAAGCCTTGTCCGACACGTCCAAATCGCTGTATTCGTGCTGTAAAACGATGGTCATTTCGTCGGGATAGCCGGCTTTCAGCCGTTTCGACAAAACGACGTCGGGGCGGTCGGTTTGAAAAGTGATGTAAAAATGGTTGCCGTCCAGCCCGTTTTCCCGCGCCAGTTCCAGCGCGTCGCGCACGACGTGCAGCAACGCCCGTTCGACAAGGTGTTCGTAGGAAATTTCGGTCATCGGCGGTTCCTTTTTTAATCGGGACAAAGAAAAAGCGGGACACTTCTGTTGCTAGGCAAGTCCCCGCCCCACCCGCGGCGCTCAAGCCGAAGGAATTAAGTTCGGTAGCCCGACCGCGTTACGCAGCCAAGACAGCCTGAGTGCGATTATCGTTCGCATTTATAAATTCAGCCCGATAACGGTGGTACAATGCCGGATGCAAACCTTACCTTTACTACGCGCGTCGATCCTGTTTCGTCCCCGTATGGTGGAGACGCCGGGTACCGCCCCCGGGTCCGCTACGCCTATTCCACAAGGCGTTTAGCATCATAGTCGGGAAATCCCGACACGAAAAATATAAGGGAAATTTTTTCGAAACGCAAGGGCGGAAAACGCCGTTCCCTTCCCGCGCGCGAAAAAGGCGGGGATCGGTCCCCGCCTTTCGCGTCGAGATTTCGGACCTTTATATTTGAATCGCCGTCTGGCAGGTGTAATTCGTCCCCTTGACCAGATAGTCGATGTCCCAACCCGTCGTGCAGCCGTAGCCGCAGGATTTCGGATATTTGGTGCAGACCAGTTCCTGACCGTTGTTCTTGTCCCCCGGACGGTCGTAGCTGAATCCGTCGCCGCAGTATTTGACGCAGTCGGCGTCTCTGCCCGATTGGCGGGCGGTTTGGCAGGTGTAGTTC
>DJRZ01000046.1:58468-58861 GCA_002440235.1 Alphaproteobacteria bacterium UBA6347 | reverse complement strand
CCCAGCCCGTCGTGCAGCCGTAGCCGCAGGACAGCGGATATTTCGTGCAGACGATTTCCTTGCCGTTGTTTTTCGACCCGGAACGCGGTTCGCCGAACCCGTCGCCGCAGTGTTTCACGCATTCGGCTTCTTCGCCGGCTTGAATGGCGGTCTGGCAAGTGTAGTTCGTGCCGTTGACCAGATAGTCAATGTCCCAGCCCGTCGTGCAGCCGTAGCCGCAGGACAGCGGATATTTCGTGCAGACGATTTCCTTGCCGTTGTTTTTCGACCCGGAACGCGCGCCGCCGAACCCGTCGCCGCAGTGTTTGACGCAGGCGGCGTCGGACGTGTCGTCCTCGTCGGGCTGAATGGCGGTCTGACAGGTGTAGTTTGTGCCGTTGACCAGATAGTCGA
>DJRZ01000046.1:32064-58441 GCA_002440235.1 Alphaproteobacteria bacterium UBA6347 | reverse complement strand
CCCAGCCCGTCGTGCAGCCGTAACCGCAGGATTTCGGGTATTTGGTGCAAACGATTTCCTGACCGTTGTTCTTTGATCCGGAACGCGGTTCGCCGAACCCTTCGCCGCAATATTGTTCACAGGCGGACTTGTTGTCTTCTTTCTGAATGGCGGTTTGGCAGGTGTAGTTCGTGCCGTTGACCAGATAGTCGATGTCCCAACCCGTCGTGCAGCCGTAGCCGCAGTCCTTGGGATATTTGGTGCAAACCAGTTCCTGACCGTTGTTCTTGTCCCCCGGACGGGAATAGGAAAATCCCTGACCGCAGTTCATCAGGCAGCCGGTGTCCAGATCCTGCGCGGACGGAACGTAGACGCAGGCGTTGTTTTCCAGTTTGAAACTGGATTTGCACGCCGAACAGGTGCCCGTTTTCGTGTCGCAGCTCGCGCAATTTTTGTCGCAGGGGATTTGGAACGTGTTTTCGGTTTCGCCGCCGTTTTCGTCGACGGTTTTTTTGTTGGCGTCGACGGTGCCCAGTTTTCCGCCGGAATAGATTGAAGCCGCTTTGCCGCGTCCCAGTTTGAAAGCTCTGGCGACGACGAATGATTCCGAATCGTTAAAAACGCCGGCGGCGTTCGCGTTGCAGATTTGCAGGGCGAAAGCGATGGCGCATAATGTCAAAAAAGAATGTTTCATCTCCGGATCCCTTCGCTTAAAGTTTTTCCTCTGACTATTAGACTACATTACTTTTCTGACAAAAGTAAAGCGAAACTGACACATTTTAGCCATAATTCGATTTTATCGTTTTGAATCAATATGTTGCCATTCTGTTGAAATTTATGAAAAACAATTTTTCTTTAATTTTTATGTATATAAATATTTTATCGTTTTATAAAACGTTACTTTTTTCTAAAAATTTTTCTTTTTAAAATGAAAAATATTTTTATATGTAGTATATAAATATTTTGTATATGATTTTTGTCACATTTTAAATGTGTTTTATATCACAATGTGTATGTGTGATATGTCACACACTTAAAACAAGAGAAAAAAGATATGAAAAACCCGCGAAAGATTGTGTCCTTCGCGGGTTCGACCGATTGAAACGGCGGTTACTTCGGTGCCAAAACCATCGAAATTTGTTTGCCTTCCAACTTCGCGGGCTGTTCGACCTTGGTGTACAGATCCGAATCGGCGACGATTCGCGCCATGATTTCCTCGCCCTGTTTGATGTACGCCATTTCGCGACCGCGGAAACGCAGGGTGAATTTGACTTTGTTGCCTTCGGAAACAAAGCGTTGCGCGTTGCGCAGTTTGACTTCGTAATCGTGCGTGTCGATGTTCGGACTCAGCTTGATTTCTTTGATTTCGACAACTTTCTGGTTTTTACGGGCTTCCGCCTTTTTCTTCTGCTGTTCATAGCGGAATTTGCCCAAATCCAGAATTTTGCAAACGGGCGGATTGGCGTTCGGCGAAATTTCGATCAGATCCAATCCCGCCTCGTCAGCCAGTTTCAACGCTTCGCGCACGGAAACCACCCCGACGTTTTCACCGTCGGCGCCGATCAAGCGGACTTCTTTCGCCGTAATGTCTGTATTGGCGCGCGGTCCCTCACGGGTGGGCGAGCCATGTGTCGTTTCGTTAGAAATGAAGAGCCTCCATTAGGTTAAAAGTTATTCTTCGATATGCGGCCACGCCGATTCGGCGGTCAGTTTAGCAATTACGTCGCCAAGTGCAAGCGTTTCTTGCTTTTCCTGACCCAAACGGCGGATCGTGACGGTTTTGTCGGCGGCTTCCTTTTTGCCGATGACCAGCACGACGGGAACTTTTTTCAGCGAATGTTCGCGGATCTTGTAGCTGATTTTTTCGTTGCGCAGATCGATTTCGGCGCGAATGCCCGCCTTTTTCAAGGCTTTGACCACTTCCGCGGCGTATTCGTCGCCGTCGTCGGTGATCGTTGCTACGACCGCCTGAACGGGTGCCAGCCAGAACGGAAATTTGCCCGCGTAATGTTCGATCATGATACCCGTGAAGCGTTCCAGCGAACCGAACAGCGCGCGGTGCAACATGATCGGGCGGTGCTTTTCGCCGTCTTCGCCGATATAGGTGACGTCAAAGCGTTCCGGCAGGTTCATGTCGACCTGCAGCGTGCCCAGCTGCCATTCGCGACCGATCGCGTCCTTGACCTTGAAGTCCAGCTTCGGACCGTAGAACGCGCCGTCGCCGGGGTTCAGCGTGTATTTGTAGCCCATGTCGGTCAGCGCCTGCGCCAAAGCGGTTTCCGTCTTGTCCCACAGTTCGTCCGCGCCGATGCGTTCGTCGGGGCGGGTGGACAGTTTGATGCTGACGTCTTTCAGTCCGAACGCGTCGTAGATGTCCAGCATCAGGCGGACGACCTTCTGGCATTCGTCCTCCAGCTGTTCGGGCGTGCAGAAAATGTGCGCGTCGTCCTGCGTGAACGCGCGGACGCGGAACAGCCCGTGCAGGGCGCCGGACGCCTCGTAACGGTGGACGCGACCGAATTCGGCGATGTACTGCGGCAGGTCGCGGTAGGATTTGATGCCCTGTTTGAACACCAGAATGCCGCCGGGGCAGTTCATCGGCTTGACGCAGAAAACGCGGTCCTCGATCGTCGTGGTGAACATGTTTTCGCGGTACCAGTCCCAGTGCCCCGACGTTTCCCACAAAACGCGGTCCATGATCTGCGGCGTGTTGATTTCGACGTAGCCGACGTCGTTTTGCCGTTTGCGCAGATAGTTGATCAGCGTCTGGAACAGCGTCCAGCCGTGCGGGTGCCAGAAAATGTCGCCGGGGGCGACGTCTTCGAAATGGAACAGGTCCATTTCGCGTCCCAGCTTGCGGTGGTCGCGCTTTTCGGCCTCTTCCAGCTGAACCAGATAGGCGTCCAGAGCTTTTTTGTCCGCCCACGCCGTGCCGTAAATGCGTTGCAGCTGTTCGCGCGACGAATCGCCGCGCCAGTACGCGCCCGCGACCTTCATCAGTTTAAAGGCTTTGCCGACCTTTCCCGTGGACGGCAGATGCGGACCGCGGCACAGGTCGACGAAGTCGCCCTGACGGTAAAAGCTGATCACCGCGTCGGCGGGCAGGTCTTCGATCAGTTCGACTTTGTATTTTTCGCCCCTGTTTTTAAAGTAGGCGATGGCGTCTTCGCGCGTTTTTTCCTCGCGCGCGATCGGTTCGTCGCGGTCGACGATTTCAGCCATGCGTTTTTCGATGGCTTCCAAATCGGCGGGCGTAAAGGGTTTTTCGCGGGCGAAGTCGTAATAGAATCCGTTTTCGATGGCGGGTCCGATCGTCACCTGCGTTTCGGGGTACAGTTCCTGCACCGCCTGCGCCATGACGTGCGAACAGGTGTGGCGGATAATGCCCAGACCTTCGGGCGATTTCGCGGTGACGATGTCGACGTCGGCGTCGGACGCGATCGGCGTCGCCAAATCCTGCAATTTTCCGTTGACTTTGATCGCCAAAGCCGCTTTCGCCAGACCGGCGCCGATTTTGGCGGCGATTTGCGCCCCGTCGGTCGCCCCGTCGAATGACAGCACCGAGCTGTCGGGAAGTTTAATCGAAACCATGAAAACAATCTTCTTTCATTTAAAGTTTTTGATGCGCGCATTGTAATTCCGCTTTGTCCCGCATTCAAGAGGGAATCAAAGCCGAATGAACGATTTACGCCGTTTTCCCGCCGACGGGGAAAGCCGCCGCGACCTCGCGGTACAGCGCCAGCGTCTTTTCGCACATTTTCGTTTTGGAAAAGTCGTCGCGCACGCCCCGCATCGCCCGTTCGGTCATCGCCCGCTTTTCGTCCGCGGGCAGGTCCAGCGCGGCGTCCAGCTTGCGCGCCAGATCGGCGGCGTCGCCGTGCTTGAACAAAAATCCGGTTTCGCCGTCCCGAATCGTTTCGGTCGCCCCGCCGTGGTCGGGACCGACGACCAGACGCCCCATCGCCTGCGCTTCGGGAATGACGCGCCCGAACGCTTCGGGGTCGGTGGACGCGGACACGACGATGTCCGACAGCATGTAGGCGACGTCCATTTCGCTGCAATGGTCGACCAGCTGAACCGCGGCGCTCAATCCCAGCTTTTTAATCTTGCGTTCCAATTCGCGGCGGTAGCCCGAACGCCCCTGATCCGATCCGACGAACAGACAGCGCACGTCGTTTTTGTGCTTCATCTGCGCCAGCGCGTCCAGAAACAGCAGCTGACCTTTCCAGCGGGTCAGACGCCCCGGCAGCATGATGACGGGCTTGTCCTCCGGCAGGTTCCATTTTTGCGACAGGGCGATCAGCCGCCCCTGCGTCACCTGCGACGTGTTGAACCGGTCGACGTCCGCGCCGCGGTGAATCACGCGGATCTTGTCGGAATCGACGTTTTCATAGTTGCTCAGGATATGGTTTTTGATAAAGTTCGACACCGCGATCGTCACGACGCCGTCCGTCATCACTTTGTTGTATCTTTTTTTGATGTTGAACGGTCCCATGTTGTACGCGCCGTGAAACGTCGTCATGAACGGGACGCCCGTCATTTCGCACGCCCGCTTCGCCGCCCACGCGGGGGCGCGGGAGCGCGCGTGGACGATGTCGACGCGCTTTTCCATGATGATTTTCGCCAGCTTTGCGGCGTTGCGGCGGATCGTGAACCAGTTTTTGGAATACACGGGCAGAGTGATGTGTTCCGTGCCGCCCCGTTCCAAGTCGTGCACCAGACGTCCGCCGCCCGAAACGACGATTGATCCGAATCCCGCGTCGGTCAGCGCGGCGGCGATTTCGGTCGTCCCCCGTTCGACGCCGCCCGTTTCCAGACGGGGCAGGACTTGCATAACGACGATTTTCTTGTTTTCGGTCATAGCTTTTTTTTCCATTATTTTTTAAAGCAAACAAAATTCTTTGATCACAGCGGACCGCCGTAGGGGCGGCGTTCGGTGTAGCCTTTGTCGCGCATGCAGGATGCGTAACGCCAGTAAATCACGGTGCCGGACGGGTGGGCGGAATTCACGAAAATCGGCATGGATCCGACGTAGGGAATGAAATTCGCCCAGATGCCGCCGTCTTTCAGCCGCAGGCGCAGATCCAGCGTGGTGGCTTCGCCGCCCCATGAAAGCGACCACGGCCAGAAATCGGCTTGTTCCAGGCATTTGTTGTGATCCCGCACAAACCGTTCCGCCCCCGTGTTCGCCTTTTCCCAATAATAGACGCGCGTCGGCGTCGAACAGGCGGTCAGGCACAGGCAAAGGAATAACGGCAAAAACAGTTTTTTCATTTCCGGTTCAGCTCCGTCGGTCAAAAATCGGGGTTCGTGTAGTGGGGAACGGGGGTGATTCCCGCGATGCGAAGCGTCAAAATGCCGCGGAAGGACGGACGCGATTTGACGCGCGCGTACCAGTCGCGGGTTTCTTTGAACGCCAAGCCGCCGTCCGGCGCGGGCTTGTCCCACGGGACTTCGCCGATGTAGTCCAGAATCGCGAACTGCGCCGCCGCCGAAATGTCCGCCATGGAAAACGCGTCGCCCGCCAGCCAGTTGCGCTGTTTCAACAGCCATTCGGCGTAAGCCAGATGACCGGCGATGTTGATTTTTCCCGCGCGGATCGTTTCCGAATCGGGAACGCCGCCCGTCAGCCGCTTGATGATTTTTTCGCCCGCCAGATAGCGGGTGACTTCGTTGTAAAACTTGTCGTCGAACCAGTCGCACAGGCGGCGCGCCTCGGCTTTGTCGCGCGGATAGCTGCCCAGCAGGGGGCGCGACGTCGTTTCGTCGACGTATTCGCAGATCGGACGGTGTCCGCAGATCAGCGTGCCGTCGGGTTCTTCCAGAACGGGGGTTTCGCCGGACGGGTTGACGGCGGCGAATTCGGGGCGGTACAGCCAAAAAGCTTCTGTTATCTCGTTGAATTGCAAACCTTTTTCTCCCAACAGCATTCGCACTTTGTTGGAAAAAGGATCCGCGGGGTGTTGATACAATGTGTACATGCGCCGTCTTTCCGAAAGCAAACTTGTTCTAAGATTCTTATATTGGAATAGTTTATAGCTTGTAAATATCGAAAAAAAACTTATCCTGACGCGAAAGGTTTTTTCAAACGGAGGAAACGCCCATGTTGCAAACGGTTGTTCTGGCTTTGGTGCAGAGCGCGGCGGAATTTCTGCCGGTCAGCTCTTCGGCGCACCTGATTTTGACGCCGATGCTGTTCGGCTGGCGGGACCAGGGGCTGGCGGCGGACATCGCCCTGCACGTCGGCACGCTGTTTTCCGTGATGATCTATTTCCGCGCGGACGTCGCGGCGATGATTTCGGGCGGCGTCGACGTCCTGAAACGGCGGTTCGAAACGCCAGCCGCCGCTTTGACCCTGAAACTGGGCGTCGGGTGTCTGCCCGTTTTCGCCGCCGGCGCGCTGTTTCATTCGTACATCGAGGAGAATCTCCGAAATCCGACGGTCGTCGCGGTGACCGCGATCGCGGGCGGCGTCCTGCTGTACGCGGCGGACCGAATCGGCAAAGCGGGCAAAAACGTCGCCGCGATGACGCTGAAAGACGCCTTTTGGATCGGCTGCGCGCAGATGCTGGCGTTGATTCCGGGCGTCAGCCGGTCGGGCATCACGATGACGGCGGCGCGCGCGCTGGGAATCGAGCGGGGGGAATCGGCGCGTTTTTCGATGCTGTTGTCGATTCCGACCATCGGCGCTGCGGGAACGCTGGGGATTTTGGATATTCTGGCGGGCGGCGGAACCGCGGGCGCGCTGTCGGGGACGATGATTCTGACGGGCGGGCTGATTTCGTTCGCGGGCGGCGTTCTGGCGATCGGTTTTTTGATGAAATGGCTGAAAACGTCGTCGTTCGCGGTGTTCGCGATCTACCGCGTTTTGCTGGGAATTTATCTTTTTTGCATTTTTTGAAATTTTTTTGTTGACGGGAGGATAAAAACGTAATAGACAGTTACCTGTTTCTTGTTTTGCCCAAATGGCGGAATTGGTAGACGCGCTAGCTTCAGGTGCTAGTACTCGCAAGGGTGTGTAGGTTCGAGTCCTATTTTGGGCACCAAAACAAGTTTCAAGACAAAGGGGCGGTTAAAGCCCCTTTCTTTTTGAACGGAAGGAATTTAAATCAATGACGCAAATTTACTTTCACGAAGGGGATTTGCCCGAAAACGTCCGTTTCGAAAAAGCCGTCGCCGTCGACACCGAAACGATGGGACTGGAATTGAACCGCGACCGGCTGTGCCTGGTTCAGCTGGGGGACGGCAAAGGAAACGCCCATATCGTCCGTTTCAAAAAAGGGTGCTACGACGCGCCGAATCTGAAGGCGCTGATCGAAGATCCGTCCGTTCTGAAAATCTTTCAATACGCGCGGTTCGACGTCGCCGCGCTGTACAAATATCTGGGGGCGGTCTGCCGTCCCGTCTACTGCACGAAAATCGCGTCGAAGCTGGCGCGGACGAACGCCCCGTCACACAGCCTGAAATCGCTGTGCGAATCCCTGCTGGGCGTCGAACTGGAAAAGGAACAGCAGTGTTCCGACTGGGGGGCGGACGAACTGTCGCCCGAACAGCTGAAATACGCCGCGAACGACGTTCTTTACCTGCACGCGCTGAAAGAAAAGCTGGACGCTTTGCTGGCGCGCGAGGGGCGGACGGAAATGGCGCGGGCGTGTTTCGATTTTCTGCCGCACGTCGGTATGATGGATATCGCGGGATTTGAATGCGGCACCGTGTTTTCACATTGATTTTTTGACAAGGGAACGACGCGAATGATGACTTCCGGCGAAATATTGCAGACAGCCCACGATGTTTTGGATTTGGAAAGCGCGTCGTTAAAGCTTTTAAGCGACAGCGTCGACGGTTCGTTCGTCGACGCCGTCAACGCCGTCAACGCGGCGAAGGGGCGCGTCATCGTCACCGGCATGGGCAAAAGCGGACACATCGCGCGCAAAATCGCGGCGTCGCTGGCGTCTTTGGGGACGACGGCGTATTTCGTCCACCCCGGCGAAGCCAGCCACGGCGATCTGGGCATGATCGAACCCGACGACATCGTCATCGCGCTGTCCAATTCGGGCGAAGCCCCGGAACTGAGCGACATCATCGCGTTCTGCCGCCGTTTCGGCATCAAGCTGATCGGCATGACGGGGCGGCGCGACAGCACGCTGGGACGTCAGTCGGACGTCGTCCTGTGCCTGCCGCCGATTCGCGAAGCCTGCCCGTTCGGCATGGCGCCCACGACGTCGACGACGCTGATGCTGGCTTTGGGCGACGCGCTGGCGATCGCTTTGCTGAAACTGCACAATTTTTCCAAAGACCAATACAAACTGCGCCACCCCGGCGGCAAACTGGGCAAGATGATGCTGACCGTCGCCGACCTGATGCACACGGGCGACGAAATGCCGCTGGTCGAACCGGGGTTGAACATGGCGGACGCTTTGGTTGAGATGAGCTCAAAGGGCTTCGGCTGTCTGGGGGTCGTCGACGGTTCCGGCAAATTCTGCGGCATTTTCACCGACGGCGATTTGCGCCGCGCGATGGCGCCCGACCTGCTGACGAAAACGGTCGGCGACGTGATGACGACGAATCCCCGCACGACGACGGCGCAGACGCTGGCGATCGACGCTTTGCGCATTATGAACACGACGGGCAAGGGCATTACGGGACTGTTCGTTCTGGACGGCGAAGGCAAGCCGATCGGGTTGCTGCACATGCACGACTGCTTGCGCGCCGGAGTCGCCTGATGGCGCAAAAGGTCGTCGACATCAGCGATGTGAAATGGGGAAAAACGCGCACGGGCGGCGCGGCGGACTGGCAGCGCAGGCAGAAAAGGCGCATGCGCACCCACAGCCGGCTGGTCGTTTCCCTGAAAATTTTATTTCCCAGTCTGGCGGCGGTTCTGATCGGGCTGGTGATCGTCTGGCCGCAGCTGAACGCCCAGCAGGAAGAACAGATTTCCCTGCTGGCGTCGGACATCAAGGATATGGCTGTCCCCGACGATCAGGCGATGGTCAATCCGCGTTTTTTCTCGGTTGACGAAAAGGGCGAACCGTTCAATCTGGTCGCCAAAAAAGCTTTCGAACTGCCCGGCGAAACGCGCCGCGTCCGGCTGAACGACATCAAAGCCGACCTGTTGCGCAGGGACAACCGCTGGTTCGCTTTGGATTCCGACGTCGGCGTCTATTCGCAAAAGGACGACACGATGGAACTGTCCGGACAGGTCTATCTGTACACCGAAACGGGCGAGGAAATCGAAACGACGGGCGCCGTCGTCAATATGAAAACCCGCGATATTTCGGGACGCGAAAAGGTGTTCGTCCGCATGCCCGCGGGCAGCGCCGAAGCCGACGGCTTTTCCGTTTCGCAAAAGGGAACCGTGATCCGTCTGACGGGAAAGACGCGCGCCGTGTTTTATCCCGAAAACAGAACGAAAGGAAAAAAATAAATGCGCCGCAGTCTTTTTTGGTGTTTGACGTTGGCTTTCGTTTTCGCGTTTTCGCAGGCGGCGCGCGCCCGCGCGTCCAAAACGCCGCAAAAACAGCAGGTCGTCCTGACCAGCGACGGCGGACTGGAATGGAACAGCGTCAAAAAAACGCTGACCGCCGAGAAAAAAGCGCTGGTCACGCGCGGCGACACGTTGATGGGCGCCGATAAAATCACCGCTTTCTACCGCGACGCGAACGGCAAAGACGGCGACGTCTATCTGGTCAAGGCGTTCGGAAACGTCATCATCACGACGCCGAAACAGACGGTTTACGCGGATTCGGCGGTTTATGAAATCGAAAAATCGGTAATCATTCTTAAAGGAAATCCCGTTAAGCTGTTCGCGGGTCAGGAACGCGTGACGGCGAAAGTTCTGGAACTGTGGCAAAACGAAAACATGGCGGTCGCCAGACGCGGCGTCACTGCTTTGAAGGATTCCCGCCGTCTGGAAGCCGACGTCGTCAAAGCCTATTTCGTCAAAAAGGGCGACGCGACTCAGGTCGAGCGTTTCGAAGCCGAAAACAACGTCGTTATTTCGAACGACAAGGAAAAAGTCCAAGGCGACGCGGGCGTTTATCTGGTCGACAAGGAAACGGCGACCCTGCAGGGGAACGTCAAAATATCGCAAGGCAAAAACTTCATCGTCGGCGAAGTCGCCGATATAAATATGAAAACGGGCGTAAGCCGCTTGCAAATGATGTCCGAAAAGGGTAAATCTAAAAAACAGGTGCGCGGTGTTTTCGTTCCCGAAAGCGGCAAAAAGCCCGTCGAAATCGAAAAGCCCAAAGCGCCGACCGTTTTAAAGGGAAACAACAGCGGTGACGATGACGGACGCGAATCAAACGAAAAACTCCTCAGTTCCTCCGACGGGGAATAACAGCGCGCCGCGTTTGGCGGCGACGACCGAAATGGGGTTGCGCGCCACCTGCCTGTCCAAAGCGTACAAAAAACGTCCCGTTCTGCGCAACGTGTCGTTCAAAGTCGACCGCGGCGAAGCCGTCGGACTGCTGGGACCGAACGGCGCGGGAAAAACGACGTCCTTTTACTGCATCACGGGATTGATCACCCCCGATTCGGGAACGGTGACGGTCGACGGCATCGACGTCACGTCCCTGCCCATGTACCGCCGCGCCCGTCTGGGGATCGGCTATCTGCCGCAGGAAGCGTCCATTTTCCGCAGTCTGAACGTCGAAAACAACATTCGCGCCATTTTGGAAATCGCCGAACCCCGCTGGGACAGGCGCGAAGAAATGCTGGAAGAGCTGCTGAACGAATTTTCCATCGCCCATTTGCGCCGCGCGCCCGCTTTGGCTTTGTCGGGCGGCGAACGGCGCCGCGTCGAAATCGCGCGCGCTTTGGCGTCGTCGCCGTCGTTCATTCTGCTGGACGAACCGCTGGCGGGGATCGATCCGATTTCCGTCGGCGAAATCAGGGATCTGGTGTCGCATCTGAAACACCGCGGCATCGGCGTCCTGATCACCGACCACAACGTGCGCGAAACGCTGGACATCATTGACCGCGCCTATATTCTGCACGATGGCGTCGTTTTGATGGAAGGCGACCCGCAGGACGTCGTCCGCCACGAAGACGTCCGCCGCGTCTATCTGGGTGAAAAATTCGCGCTGTGACTTCGCAAGACAGGGGGCGGCAGATGTCCTTGACACCTCGTCTGGATTTACGGCAGTCGCAGGCTTTGGCGATGACGCCGCAGCTGCGGCAAGCCATTCGTCTGTTGCAGATGTCGTCGCTGGAATTGGAAACGGCGATCGCCGAAGAGCTGGAAAACAATCCTTTTTTGGAACGCGAGGGCGCGCTTGACGCCGACGATCCCGCGGAAACGCCTTTCGCCGGTTCGGAATCCGGCGACCGCGACGGCTTGCCCGACCTGTTCGATTCGACGGGGGCGGAGGAATGTCCGCCCGACACGAACGACGAGCCGACCGAAGACAGCTTTTACGAACAGGCGTCCGACGCCGACCCCGGTTTCGAACCGGATTTTTCGATGAATCCGTCGACCGGCGCGGGCGCGGCGGGATACGACGCCGATTTTTCCGCCGTCGATTTGTGCGCCGCTAAACCGCCGTCCCTGTCCGAATCCGTCGAACGGCAGATCAGGCTGGCTTTCGGCGACGAAAACGACCGGAAAACAGCCCGCGCGCTGGCGGAACGGCTGGATTCCAACGGGTGGCTGAGCGAAAAGACCGACGACGTCTGTTCCGCCGAAACGCTGAACAGGATTTTGCCGACGCTGCAATCGTTTGCGCCGACGGGGCTGTTCGCGCGCGATCTGTCGGAATGTCTGGCTTTGCAGTTGAAAGAGCGCGACCGCTTCGATCCCGCGATGGCGGCGATGATCGCGCGTCTGGATCTGGTCGCGAAGCGCGAATACAAACAGCTGGCGAAAATCTGCGGCGTCGACGCGGACGACGTCGCAGACATGATCGACGAAATCAAGCGGCTGAATCCCCGTCCAGCGTCGGCGTTCGACGACGCCGTTCCCGCCGCCGTCGTCCCCGACGTTTTGCTGCGGCGCGCGAAAAACGGCGATTTCGTCGTCGAACTGAACCAAGCCGTCCTGCCCCGCGTGCTGATCAACCGGTCCTACGCCGCGCGGGTGGCGGGACTGGCGAAGGGCGACAAGGCGGCGAAAAAGTTCCTGACGCAGCACCTGTCCGCCGCGAACTGGCTGATCAGGGCGCTGAACCAGCGCGCGGAAACGATTTTAAAGGTCGCGGCTGAAATCGTCGACCGTCAGCGCGATTTTTTCCTGCGCGGGGAGGCGGCGCTGAAACCGATGATCCTGCGCGACGTGGCGGACGCCGCCGGCTTGCATGAAAGCACGGTCAGCCGCGTGACGGCGCAAAAATACATCGCCTGTCCCGCGGGCGTTTTCGAACTGAAATACTTTTTTTCCCGCGCGCTGGAAACGGAAGACGGCGGCGACGCCGTTTCGGCGCAGGCGGTCAAACGGCGCGTTCGGGAATTGATCGGCGCCGAAGACAAAAACGGCGTTCTGTCGGACGAGGCTCTGGTCGCCGCGCTGAAATCCGAAGGGATCGAAATCGCGCGCCGGACGGTCGCCAAATACCGCGAATCCATGGGGATTCCGACGTCCGCGCAGCGCAAGCGCGACAAACGCCGCGGCGGCGATTAAATCGCGGCGAACGCAACATTTTCTTGACTTAGCGCGCGCGGGGTCGTACCTTTTCGGTTTAGGCGGCGCGTCCGCCGCAGGTTCAACCATTAACTTATGAGAACGGCACCATGAAAATTTCTATCACAGGAAAACAGATCGACATCGGAACCAGCTTGCGCTCTTATGTTGAAGAACGCATCGAAAATACCGTTAAAAAGTATTTCGACACGCCTTTGACCGCTTCCGTCGCCTTTTCCAAAGAAGGCAACTTGATCAAAGCTGACATTTCCGCCCACCCGATGAGCAGCGTTTTGATTCAGGGCACGTCCGCGAACGCCGACGCCTACGCCGCTTTCGACGCCGCCAACGACCGCATCGCCAAACAGCTGCAGCGTTACAAAAAACGCCTGACCGACCATAAAGCCAGCGCCGAAACGGTCAACTTCGCCGTTATCGAACCGGAAAAAGAATCCGACGAGGAATCTTTGCCGCAGGACGAAGCCGCGCCCGTCGTCGTCGCCGAAATGCAGTCCGAACTGCCGCTGTGCACCGTCAGCGGCGCCGTGATGCGCATGGATTTGGCGGACGTTCCCGCTTTGATGTTCAGAAACATCGCCCACGGCGGATTGAACATGGTTTATCGCCGCGCCGACGGAAACATCGGCTGGGTCGACCCGCAGGCGAACTGATTCCGCGGTTTTCGGTCATGTTGATTTCCGAATTGTTGACGCCCGAATCGATTTTGCCCGATTTAAAGGCGACAAGCAAAAAACAGGCGTTGCAGGAAATCGCGTCCCTTGCCGCGCGCCGGCTGGGATTGGAGGATCGCGCCGTTCTGGACGTTTTGCTGGAACGCGAACGGCTGGGGTCGACGGCGGTCGGATACGGCGTCGCCGTTCCGCACGGCAAGATGACCGACCTGAACCGGTTGTACGTCGCTTTCGCCAGACTGGCGAATCCCGTCGATTTCGACGCCCCCGACGGACAGCCCGTCGATTTGGTTTTCCTGCTGTTGACGCCGGAAAATTCGGGCGGGGATCATCTGACGGCGCTGGCGAAGGCGTCGCGGCTGTTGCGCGATGAAAAGGTGCGCACCCTGTTGCGCGGCAGCGACAACGCCGAAGCGATTTACTCCGCTTTTTTGGAAAGCGAGCAGGACTGAAAAAAAGTTGTGGCGAAGCCGGAAAAAACGCGTTTTTTTCCGGTTTCGTTTTTTTATGAAAAAATGAAAAATAACTGTTGACAAAGACGGATAAAAGGCGGATATTACCTGACGTCGTGGGGGTGTAGCTCAGCTGGGAGAGCGACGCGTTCGCATCGCGTAGGTCAGGAGTTCGATTCTCCTCATCTCCACCATAACAAAACCGCAGGTGAAAGTCTGCGGTTTTGTTATGCGCCGATTCTTTCGAACGGTTTATTTTTCCGGCAGTTCGAAATGTTGGTAGTCTTTGACGGATTTCCAGTCGCCGCCCCAGACGAACCCATGCTTTTTAAACACTTTGACCGCCAAATCGTCCGCGTCGATTTTGCGGGCGAAAGATCGCGTCCTGTCGGCGTAAGATTTGCCCGCCGTCGGGGAAACGATGACGCGGTCGGCTTTGATCTTAACATAGGGGTTGTACAGCGGGTTCAAATCGACCGCGCGCCCGAACGAATGATTCGACAGCTTTTTCGACCCCGCGATCAAACGGTAGTTGAAACACGACGTGTTGTTGTCCGTCATGGATTTTTCGTCGTTCGCGCCGTAATCGTCGATCAGCTTTATTTTTTCGATTTCGTATTTGTTTTCAAACAGTTCGCGAAAAACGGCAAGGATTTTCGGCGCGGCGTCGGCGGCGCAGATCAGTTCGCCGTTCCCGACTTTGCCGTCAAAGCCGTAATGCCTGACGCGAATCAGCCGCAAATCGCCGTAAGCGATTCGCGCGTCCGCGCCGGACGGGAAAGAAACGCCCGTAATCCGCCGCCTGACCGCTTCGTCCAGCGGGTAAATCCCGAATCCGTCCGTTTGCGCGCGGGCAGGGGGGACGAAAAGAAAGAACGCGGTCAAAACGGCGGAAAACAAGCGTTTCATTCGGACTTTTCCGTTAAAATCTGAAATCGCGTTCGCCGGCGGCGATGTGGATCAAATGGTCCTGGCAGACGTCGCGGACCTTGGGACTCGCGATGTTGGCAAGCTCGCGTTTAATCAGTTCTTCGCCGACCCTTTTGGTTTCGGGGGACGCGTAGTCTTCCAGATATTCTTTCAGCGTCATCAGCGCGTTCGGGTGGCAGCAGTTCAGAATCTGTTTCGATTTGCACAAATCCATGAAACGGTCGCCGGTGCGTCCCGCGCGGTAGCAGGCGGTGCAGAAACTGGGAATGTAGCCCATGTCCATCAGCCATTTGATGACTTCGTCCAGCGTGCGGGTGTCGGCGCGGTCGAACTGCGCCGTTTCCGTTTCGCGCACGACGTAGCCGCCGACCGACGTGGACGACGCGCCGCTGATTTGCGAAATTCCCAGATGCAGGGCGCGTTCGCGCATTTTCTGGCTTTCGCGGGTGGAGATGATCATGCCCGTGTACGGCGTCGAAACGCGAATGCAGGCGATGATTTTGGCGAAAATGTCGTCGGGCAGGGCGTCTTTGAACGACGCGGGGTCGATGTCGTCGGCGGGGCAGATGCGCGGCACGGAAATCGTGTGCGGACCGACGCCGTGGACGGCTTCCAGATGTTCGGCGTGCATCAGCAGTCCGGCGAATTCGTAGGCGTAGTTTTCCAGCCCGTACAGAACGCCCAGTCCCACGTCGTCGATGCCGCCCCGCATGGCGCGGTCCATCGCTTCGGTGTGATAGGCGTAGTTGTGCTTGGGACCCGTCGGGTGCAGTTTTTCATAGGATTCCCTGTTGTAGGTTTCCTGAAACAGAATGTAGGTGCCGATTCCCGCGTCGTGCAGTTTTTTATAGTTTTCGACCGTCGTCGCGGCGATGTTGACGTTGACGCGGCGGATCGCGCCGTTTTTGTGCTTGATCGAATAAATGGTCTTGATGCTGTCAAGGATATATTCGATCGGGTTGTTGACGGGGTCTTCGCCGGCTTCCAGCGCCAGCCGTTTGTGTCCCATGTCCTGCAAGGCGACGACTTCGGCGCGGATCTGATCCTGCGTCAGCTTTTTGCGGGGAATGTGTTTGTTTTTGACGTGATAGGGGCAGTACACGCACCCGTTCACGCAATAGTTCGACAGGTAAAGCGGCGCGAACAAAACGATGCGGTTGCCGTAAAAGTCCTTTTTCAGCTGTTCCGCCAGTTTGAAAATCCGGTCGTTCCTGTCGGGCAGGTCGCACGCCAGCAGGACGGAAGCCTCGCGGTGGGTCAGACCTTTCCACAGTTTCGCCTTGTCGATGATTTGGTCGATCAGTTCGGCGTTGCGTTTGTTTTTTTCGGCGTAATCCAGCGTTGCCAGAATTTCGTCGTGGCAGATGAACTCCTCCGCCTTTAACGATTTCGGATCGTACATGTTTTTTTATCTCCTTTCGGGTCGGGGCGAACCCTGCCCGTCAGCGCGGTCATTTTGAATAAACGGTTTTCGTCGACACGCCGTCCAGCATGCCCAGCTTGCCCGACAGGGCGCTGACAACGTCCGGCGGCGCGTCGAGGGCGACGCTGATGACGCTGATTCCGCGCTTGCGGTACGGGATTCCCATGCGCCCGATGATGTACGCGCCGTATTCGTGCAGCAGCGCGTTCAGCGTCATGACGGATTCGGGATTGTCGACGACGATGCCGATCAAAGCGACTCTTGTTTCCATTGAATTTTTCCTCTTGCGCCGCAGGGGCGTCCTTTGGCGTCAGACGTTCGGAGTATAAAGGCAATTCCCCCGCGTTGCAAACGCTTTTCGTCTTGAACAAAGGACGCGACAAGGGTAAAACGATAGGAATTTCATTTGAACAAGGACGCTTTCCGTGATCAGAATCGCCAACATAAAATTCAGACCCAAGGCTTTGCCCGACGATTTCAAAGCTTATATCGAGGAATTGACGGGCTTTAAAAACATCGTTTTTTTCCGCATCGCCAAAAAATCGGTCGACGCGCGCAAACGCCAGAATCTGATGTTGCAGTACGTTTTCGACGTCGCTTTGGACGGGGACGAAAATCAGGCGGTCGCCGAATGCCCGTACAAGGACGTCGTCGTCTTCGCGCCGCCCGCCCAGCTGCCCGAACCCGTCTGGCGCGTGGGCAAGGCGCTGCGTCCGGTCGTCGTCGGCACGGGACCCGCGGGGCTGATGGCGGGCTTGGCTTTGGCGCGCGCGGGGGCGAACCCGATTTTGATCGAACGCGGCAAACCCGTTTCCAAACGCCGCAAGGACGTGAACCGCTTTTGGAAAATCGGCGAACTGAACGAAAATTCGAACGTCCAGTTCGGCGAAGGCGGCGCGGGGACTTTTTCCGACGGCAAGCTGACGACCGGCATCAAAAAGGATTGCTGGACGAGCAAGGTCTTGCAGGAATTCGTCGCCGCCGGCGCGCCCGAGGAAATCATGTACCTGAACAAACCCCACATCGGCACGGACAAGCTGGGCTACATGGTCGGCAACCTGCGCCGTCAAATCATGTCTTTGGGCGGGGAATACCGTTTTGAAACGCGCCTGACCGACCTGATCGTCAAAGACGGGCGGATCGCGGGCGTCAAGGTCGAAAACGCGCAGGGCGAAACGGAGGAAATCGCCGCGGACAGCGTGATTCTGGCGCTGGGGCACAGCGCGCGCGACACGTTCGAAATGCTGTACGAACGCGGATTGCAGATGGTGCAAAAGCCTTTCGCCGTCGGCGTGCGCATCGAGCATTTGCAAAAATTCATCAACAAAAGCCAGTACAGCGTCGCCAATCCGAAAGCCGTCGTCGGTCCCGCCGATTACAAGCTGGCGGTGCATCTGGACAACGGACGGTCGATGTACACGTTCTGCATGTGCCCGGGGGGAACGGTCGTCGCCGCCGCGTCCGAAGCGGGACGGCTGGTCACCAACGGCATGAGCACTTACGCCCGCGACAAAATCAACGCCAACAGCGCGCTGCTGGTTGACGTGCGTCCCGCCGATTTCGGTTCGGACCACCCGCTGGCGGGCGTCGAATTTCAGCGCCGGATCGAAGAAGACGCGTTCAAGGCGGGCGGCGGGCTGTTCCGCGCTCCCGTTCAGCGCGTCATCGATTTTTTGAACGACCGCGAAACGACCGTGTACGGATCGGTCAAGCCGTCCTATCTGCCGGGGGTGCAAATGTCGGATTTCCGCGCCGTTTTGCCCGATTTCGTGCTGGAAACGATGAAAATGGGATTTAAAAAAATGGACCGCAAAATCCGCGGGTTCGCGTCGCCGGACGCGCTGATGACCGCGGCGGAAACCAGAACGTCGTCGCCCGTGCGCATGATCCGCGACCCCGCTTCGCTGCAAAGCGTGTCGATCGCGGGCGTCTATCCCTGCGGCGAAGGGGCGGGATACGCGGGCGGCATCATGTCCGCCGCCGTCGACGGGCTGAAATGCGCCTACAAGATTGTCGGCGGGGCGGAAATCCCCGAAACGGAAGCGGTCGAGTCCGCCGCGGAAAGTGTTTGAGCAAGGAGCTTTGATGATGAGAGAGTTTCAAAAATCGTCGCGTCTGAACGGCGTTCACTACGAAATCCGCGGTCCCGTTTTAAAAGCCGCCAACCGGTTGGAGGAGGCGGGCTATAAAATCCTGAAATTGAACATCGGCAACCCCGCCGTGTTCGACCTGAACGCGCCCGAGGAAATCATCAAGGACGTCATTTTGAACATTCCGTTTTCCGACGGCTATTCCGATTCAAAGGGCATCTTTCCCGCGCGCAAGGCGGTCATGCACTATTGCCAGCAAAAGGGCATCGACGGCGTCCAGATCAACGACATCTATCTGGGCAACGGCGTTTCCGACCTGATCCTGCTCAGCATGGAGGCGTTTCTGGACGGCGGCGACGAAATCCTCGTCCCCGCGCCGGACTACCCGCTGTGGACGGCGGCGATCTGTCTGGCGGGCGGAAAGCCCGTGCATTACGTTTGCGACGAAGAATCGGACTGGTATCCCGACTTGAACGATCTGGAAAGCAAAATCACGCCCAAAACAAAGGGAATCGTCGTCATCAACCCGAACAACCCGACGGGCGCCGTCTATCCGAAAGAGGTTCTGGAAAAAATCGCCGCCATAGCCGAAAAGCACAAACTGGCGGTGTTCTGCGACGAAATCTACGACAAAATCCTGTACGACGGCGCGGTTCACACGTCGCTGGCGTCCATGGTTCGCGACACGCTGTGCGTCACCTACAACGGCTTGTCCAAAAACTACCGCGCCTGCGGGTTCCGCGCGGCTTGGATGGTGCTGAGCGGCAACAAGAAAATCGCCGAAGACTACATCGACGGGCTGGATCTGCTGGCGAACATGCGGCTGTGTTCCAACGTGCCGGGGCAGTACGCGATTCAGACCGCGCTGGGCGGCTATCAAAGCATCAACGATCTGGTCAAACCGGGGGGGAGGCTGTACGAACAGCGCACGCTGTGCCACAAACTGCTGAACGACATTCCGGGAATTTCGTGCGTCAAGGCGATGGGGTCGCTGTACATGTTCCCCAAAATCGACACGGCGAAGTTCAATATTTACGACGATCAGAAATTCGTGCTGGATCTGCTGATGGACAAACGGATTCTGCTGGTCAACGGAACGGGGTTCAACTGGGAAAAGCCCGATCATTTCCGCGTCGTTTTCCTGCCGCGCGCGGACGATTTGGAAAAGGCGCTGGGACGGTTGAAGGAATTTCTGGCGACCTATCGTCAGGAATAAGGCGGATAAAAGGCGTCCGGCGGTGCCGCGGCGCCTTTTTTGTGATGTTTGTCATATAAGCCATATTGATTTTTTTGAAAACCGTTCTATATTTCACGCGTCAAAGGTTTGAAATTGATGGAGTACGCCATGACAAAAATCGTTTATTTCAATGTTTCCGAAATCGCCGCCGATTATTACAAAAAAAATCCGCTGCCGATTGACGCGCAGACCGTCTATCTGGAAAAAAGCCCCGCCGATTTGACCGAAGAGGAAATCAAACGGGTTTCCGACGCGGACATCATTTCGGTGTTCGTCCACGCCGTCGACGTCGGCGCGCGCGTTTTGTCGAACTTCCCGAATCTGAAATTGATCGCGTTGCGTTCGACGGGATACAACAATGTCGATTTGGCATACTGCCGCGAACACGGGATCGAAGTCGTCAACGTCCCCGGGTACGGCGATTCGACCGTCGCGGAATACACGTTCGGTCTGCTGATCGACGTGACCCGCAAAATCAGCCGTTCCTTCCGCGCGGTTCAGGAAAGCCACGTCAGCACCGACCGCTATTTGGGATTCGATCTGCGCGGGCGCACGATCGGCATCATCGGAACGGGCGCGATCGGACGCTACGTCGCCAAAATCGCCAAAAGCTTTGACATGACGCTGCTGGCGTTCGATCCGTATCCCAACGAAAAATTCGCGCAGGAATACGGGTTCAAATACGTTTCGCTGGACGAACTGCTGACGCAGTCCGACGTCATTACCCTGCATTGCCCGCTGACAAAGGAAAACTACCACCTGCTGGACGACGCGGCGTTCGCCAAGATGAAACAGGGCGTCGTCATCGTCAACACCGCCCGCGGCGAGCTGATCGACACCGAAGCGTTGTACAAGGCGCTGTCCAGCGGCAAAGTGTACGGCGCGGGGCTGGACGTTCTGGAATACGAATCGCCGCTGATTCACGACGACCTGTATCTGTCCGCGATCGAAACGCACGAATCCGACACGCTGTTGCGTTCGCTGATCAACCTGCGCATGCTGCAGTTGAAAAACGTCATCATCACGCCGCACGTCGCGTTCAACTCGATTGACGCGGTGCACCGCATTTTGAGAACGGCGGACGAAAGCATCGTTTCGTTCGTGAACGGCAAGACGATCAATTCCGTTCTGAACAAATAAAGTTTAAAAGTCTGAAAACAACGGGCGGGGCTGTCAAACAGCCCCGCTTTTGCTACGTCCGTTCGTACCGCGAAACCAAATCCGTGATTTCGACGACTTTCGGCGCTTCCGTCCACAGCAGGAAACAGCGCACCGTTTTATCGGGGTAAATTTCGCGCATCAGCGCTTTGTACGCCGCCATTTGATAAACGTAGGCTTCGGGCGTTTCGTCAACGGTTTCGGGAACGCGGCTGCCCGATTTGTAATCGAACAGGCGCACTTCGCCGTCCGAAACGGCGACGCGGTCGATTTTGCCGTTCACGACGCGGTCGTCCACGACGCCGGACACGGGGACTTCCGCCAGCGAATCGGGGCGGAACACGCCCGCGCATTCCGGCGCGGTCAGCAGGGAAACGACGGATCGCGCCAGTTCGCCGGCTTCGTCGTCCGGCAGGTCGGGGGCGCGGACGGCGATCAGCCGCCGCGCGGCGGCGAAACGGTCGGATTCGCCAAGACGGGGCAGGATTTCCAACAGGGAATGCACCAAAATCCCGCGCTTGACGGCTTTGACCCGTCCGGCGGTCAGCGGGGACGGCGCGGCGGGATCGTCCACGTCGGGGCGCGACGGGGCGAGGGGGCGCGGCGGCGTCGGTTCGTCCGGCGCGGGGCGGCGCGCCCATTCGGGCAGAGGGGCGGGCGCGCGGTTTTCCAAACGTTCCGGCGCGGGCGCGGGCGGTTCCGTTTGTTCGCATGTCAGGCGCAGGACGGGGGCGTCCGGTCCGTCGTTTTCGGCGTCCGGCGCGTGTCCGCTCAGCGCGTTTCGAACCGACGTGTACCAGTCTTCGGTCGGCGATCCCTTGCTTTCCCAGCCGGCGACGTACAGACGGTCGGCGGCGCGCGTCAGCGCGACGTACAGCAGGCGGTTGTATTCACGCCGCTGTTTTCGTTCTTCGGCGGCGATTTCGTCTTTGACGCGCTCGCATCGGATCGGCTTGGACGGCGACCACAGCAGCAGACCGTCGTCGTCCGTCCAGAACGTGCGGTCTTTGACGGTCGGAAGCTGATGCGTGTCGGGCAGGAAGACGATCGGCGCCTGCAAGCCTTTCGACGCGTGGACGGTCATGATGCGTACCGCGTCGAACGCCGCCTGTTCGGGGTCGCGCTTGATTTCGACGTCGTTTTTGCGCAGGGAAATCAAAAAGTTTTGCAGCGACGGCGGCTGACTCATGTCGAATTTCAGCGCCAGCGCCATAAACTCGTCCAGCGCGTCCAGCGCCTGTTCGCCCAGCCGCGCGACGAACGCCGCGCGTCCGCCTTTGGGTCCCAGAACGTAGGAATAAAGTTCGAACGGGCGCATTTTGTCGACCCGACCCAGCAAATCTTTTAAAAACAGATACGCTTTGCCGAGCGGAGTGTCGGGGCGGCTTTCGTACGTTTTCAGCCGGTCGAACAGCGTCCGCCCGCCGCGGTCGAACGCCAGATCGAACAGATCCCGTTCCGAAACGCCGGTCAGAGGCATGCCCGCCCGCGCCGCCGCGCCGGCATCCGCGTCGGTCAGATCGTCGGCGGCGGTGCCGCATAAGGGAGAGCGCAACACGGTCGCCAAAGCCAGATCGTCTTCGGGCAACAGCAGAAAATCGCCCAGAACCATCAGATCCTTGACGGCGACATGCGTCGTGATTTTCAACCGGTCGACACCCGAAACGGGAACGCCCAGCGTTTTCAGTTCGCGGGACAAATCTTCGATAAAGGCGTTGCGGCGGCGCACCAGAACCATGATGTCGCCCGCGCGGATCGGTCTGTTTTGCGATTCCAGAATTTCCCCGCCGCGAACCATGCGCGCGATCCGCCGCGCGATTTTTTGCGCCAGACGGGTGACGGGCGTTTGGGAAAACGTCCGTTCGACGGGTTTGGTGAACGGCTGGCGCGTGTCGTCGGGATTTTTTTCCTCCAACGCCCAAACTTCGACCAGCCCGCCCTGTTTTTTGCGAAAGGAAACGTGCGTCGCGTCTTCGTCGGGGGCGGCGACGCCGTCGCGGGGAACGGGCGATTTCAAAACCAGATTCACCGTGTCGATGACGGCTTGGACGGAACGGAACGAAATGTACATCGGCACGTCGTTCCATTTTTGACCGGCGCTTTCGACCTTTTGTTTGAAAAACAGGCGCATGCGTTCGAATTCTTCGGGAACCGCGCCCTGAAAGCTGAAAATCGACTGCTTTTTGTCGCCGACGGCGAAAATCGTCCTGTTTCGCGATTCGCGTCCCGCGCCGGCGAAAAACTCGTCCGCCAGCGCTTTGATGATCGCCCATTGGTCGGGGCTGGTGTCCTGCGCCTCGTCCACCAGAATGTGGTCGATGCCGCCGTCCAGTTTGAACAAAACCCACGCCGCGGCGTCCGACGTTTCCAGCAGGCGTTTCGCCGACGCGATCAAATCGTCGTAGTCCATGACGCCGCGTTCGGCTTTCAGCGCCGTGTAGCGGTTCAAAATCGCCGCGCCGATTTTCAACAGATCCGTCGACCGCGCCATCGTTTCCAGCGATTTCACCCGTTGACGGCAGGTCAAAGCCAGATCCGCCTCTTTCAGCATGTCGGGCAGGACGGTTTCGGATTCTTTGCAGACCAGCCTTGACCGGATCGTGTCGCTTTGCGTCAGAAAGACGTCCGTGTATTCGTTCAGCCGTTCCGGTCTGTCCGCTTCGTCCGCCGCCAGAAACGCCGCGACGACCGCGCCTTTTTGTTTGTCGGTCGGCTTTTTGGACGCGGAAAGAACGACGGCGGCTGTTTTCAGCGCGCTTTCGCGTTCTTCGCTTATATCGCAAAAATCGCGCGTCAGGCTTTCGACGGTCGCGCCCGGCGGCAGGGACAGGGCGGATTCATAGGCGGCTTTCAGCGCTTCGGGCGTTTTGAACCGTTCGTCGATCCGACGCAGTTTCGACAAGTGGAACGTCATTTCCGCCAGCAGTTTCAAAAAACTGTCCTCGTCCGTCATCATGGTGATCGTTTTCAAACAGTCCGCGTAGGCGGGGGCGCCCAGCACGTCGGTTTGCGCGCGGGCGATCAAATCTTTCGCGCCGGCTTCGTCCAGCACGTCGAAATGCGGGGACACGCCCGCCTCTAACGGGAATCGTTTCAGCAGGGACTGGCAAAAGCCGTGCAAAGTCGTGACTTTCAATCCCCCCGCCGTGTCCAGCAGACGCGCGAACAGCCGTCCGGCGCGCGCGATCAGGTCGGCGTCGGGGGGCGCGTCGCGCAGGTCGGTCAAATCCCTGATCAGGTCGGATTCGTCCTCCGCCGCCCACCTGCCCAGCCGTTCCGAAATCTTGTTCGCCATTTGCGCCGCCGCCGTGCGCGTGAAAGTCAGGCACAGGATTTTTTCGGGCGGCGTTCCCGTCAACAGCAGATTCAGCACGCGGTCGGACAGGACTTTCGTTTTTCCCGATCCCGCCGACGCCGCCACCCAGGCGGATTCAAACGGGTTAGCCGCCATGCGCTGCAAAGCGTTCGGATCTGTCGAATCAACCATTGTCGTCCTCCGTGTCGTCGCCGTCGTCATCGTCGTCCCGCGCCGCCGTCGCCCATTCGTCGAACCGCGCCAGATGTTCGTAGTCGTTGTATTTCAGCGACAGGCTGGTGTCGGGCGTGGCGTAATAAGGCGTGGATTCGTCGTCGTAGGCGTTGATCAGATCTTTCAGCCTGTTCAGGGCGTCGTCCGCCAGTTCCCGCGCGTCCGCTTTCAGCCGCCTGACGGTTCCGCCCTCTTTGCGCCCGATCAAACGCCAGTATTCCAGCGTTCCGACGTCGGCGCGCGGAACGCCGTCGAATTCGCCGTATTTGTAAATGGCGGCTTCCAGCGGCAGCTGCGGCGCGTATCCCGCGACGACGCTTTTTTCGCTGGGGGGCGCGCCCGTTTTATAGTCGACGATGCGCGCCGAACCGTCTTTCAGCAAATCGATGCGGTCGGCGCAGCCCGTCAATGCGAATTCGCCGCCTTTGGTTTCAAAGCGCAGTTTCCCGTCGCGTTCGCAATGAATTTTTTTGATGTCGCCGCTTTCGCGCATTCGCTTGACGAACCAGATCAAGACCGACCGCAGACGCGGTTTCCAAAACGTCGCGTCCGTTCGCGCGTAGCCCAGCGCGTCGATCTGTTCGTCCGCGACGGCGAGAATTTCGTCTTCGGCGTTGTCGGGCGGGACGCCGTTCGCGTGGCGTTCGCAGAACACTTCGACGACCTTGTGCGCGATCGTGCCGAAATCGGCGGCGGAAAACGGTTCGTCGACGTCTTTGAGCTTTTTCAGTCCCAGCACGTAGCGCGCGTAAATGCCGTAAGGATCGCGCATCAGCGTTTCGATTCTGGTCACGGACAGACGCCGGGGGCGCGCGGACGCGGGCGGCGTCGGTTTCGGCGGCAAAAAGGACAGCGACGCCGCGGGCTTGTCGATTTCACGCGCCCAGTCCCGTTCGTCGCCGCCGTCGAATTTCAGTCCGGAAATGCCCAGAACGGTTTGCAGACGCGACAGCCAGCGGGACGGAACGCCGGGGGTGCCGCCGCTTTTGACCGCGCGGGTCATAATCAGGTTTTCGGCGCAGAACGCCTGCGCGAAGTCGTGGGCGGACAGCGCGATTTTCCGTTCGGGCGGCGGCAAACCGCACTTTTCCCGCATCGGACGGGACAGCCACGGATCGACTTCGGGCGTTTGCGGCCAGACGCCTTCGTTCAGACCGCCCAGAATCATCACGTCGGGCTGAATCAGGCGCGCTTCCATCGTCCCCAGAATGTCCAGCCGCGGGTGCGTGCCGTATTTCGGACGCACGGTCACGCCCTTGAACAGTGCGTAAAGCAAAGGCAGGTATTCGGCGGGGGCGATGTCGCCGATCAAATCGGCTTGTTCCTTGATTTGCGTCAGAAAATCAGCCGCTGCATCGCCCGCGTCGCCCGACCACAGGCGTTCCGCGCCGGTTTTGTCCGCGCTTTGCGCCAGCCGTTCGGCGGCGGTCAGGTGGACGTCCAGCATTTCACCGAAAGGCAGAGGGGCGCCGCCGCTCATCAAATCGATAAAATCGCCGATCCGGTCGATCAGACCGGTGACGAACGGGACAAGGCGCGCGCTTCCGTTTTCGTCGTTTTCAGCCGCGGTCAGCAGTCCCGCCAAACCGTTTCCGGGGCGTCTGCCGCGCAACAGGCGGCGTTCCAGTTCGCGCACGGTCGAACGGAACGGGGCGAAGCTTTTTCCGCCCAGCGCCGTCGGGTGTTTCAAACACGCCAGCAGATCGGCGGGGGCGGCGTTCGACAGCGCGGTTTGCCCCAGCAAAAGCAGAAAAGTCCCCGTCGGCGTCAGGGTCAGGTTCGTCCCTGCTGAATCGTCCATTTCGATGCCCCAGCGGTTCATTTCGGCGACGACGCGGCGTGCCAGAAAACGGTCGGGCGTGATCAGCGCCGCCGTTTTTTCAGGCGTTTCCAGCGTTTGGCGCAAAATCAGCGCGATGACCAGAGCTTCCTCGCGTTCGTCGGCGCAGTCGATCCGGCGCACGCCGTTCAGAACGTCCGGTTCGAATTTCGGCGCGGTTCGCCAGCCGTCCGTCGTCGCGGCGGGACGCATGGCTTCCGAAATCAGGCGCAGACGTTCCGTCCGTTCCGCGGTCTTCGCGCCGAACGGCAAAACGTCGCGGCGGTTGACGCCCATGCGTTCCAGCAGTCTTTTCAAGTTGTACTGCGGGTGAGAGGGTTCGACGGCGGCAAAGCTTTCGTCGTCGGACAGCGTGTCCAGCCCCGGCAGGACGACTTTGCCGTTTTCCGCCGACGCTATGGCGTCCAGCAAATCGGCGGTGGCGGGACGCG
>DJRZ01000046.1:30126-32032 GCA_002440235.1 Alphaproteobacteria bacterium UBA6347 | reverse complement strand
GACCCCGCCGCGACGACGGGGTATTCGGGCGGATTTTCGCGCCAATGGCGGGCGAGGGCGGAAAACAGGCGAACCTGCCGGTCGGCGGCGTCGATGACGCGTTCCTCCGCCAGAATGTTTTGCCAGACGTCCGTGACGATTTCCAAAAAGGTCAGCGTTTCCTGCCAATGCGCCGCCAGTTCGACGGGAACGATGTCTTTCAGCCGGTCGAACGGCATGCTTTCGATATAGACTTCGTCCAGAAAAGCCGCCAGAGCGTCCGCCAGATCCAGCGCCTTTTGCGCGCTCAGCGTCCCGTCGCGCCGTTTGATCAGCTTCGCCAGCAGCAGACGGCGGCGCAACGGCGCGATCGCGTCGGGCAGGTCGGCGGCGGGCAGTCCCAGCAAAGCCTGCGTTTCGGGTTTTTCGATCGCGGAAAAGGGAATCAGGCGCGGCAACATCAGCGGTTTTCCGCCGCTTTGACGCAAAAAAGCCTCCTGCACGGTTTTGCAGGCGCGGCGCGTCGGCAAAAACAAAACGGTGCGCGCCAGTTCCGCCGGATCGGAACGGTTCTGCCGCAACAGCTCCGCCGCCAGCGTGTCGGCAAAGGGCAGGGCGGGCGAAATCGTGAAAACGCGTTTCGCCGTCATGACGGGTGCTTCTTTAAACGGTTTTGCGCCAAAGACAACGCTTCGGGCGTCCCGACGTGATACCAGTCGCCTTCGCCGACGACGGCGCGCAGACGTCCCGATTTTTGCGCGGCGTCGTACAGGACGTTCAGCGAAAACCTGCCGTCGGGGGCGTTTTCAAAAACGCGCGGGTGCAGAATTTGCGCGCCCGCGAACACGTACGGGGCGGACGGTTCGTCCGGACGTCTGCGGCGGGGGACGCCGTTTTCGATGAAATAGTCGCCTTTGCCGTCGTGACCGAACACGCGGTCCATCGACCACAGCAACAGCAGAATGTCCGTCGTTTCCGCGTCGAACGCCCGCGCCATTTTTTCCAAAGCGGGCGTTTCGTCCGTCCACAGCGGGTCCGCGTTGACGACGAAAAACGGATCTTTCCCCAGCAACGGCAGGGCTTTTTTCACGCCGCCGCCCGTTTCCAGCGCGGTTTCTTCGGTCGAGAAGGAAAAGCGCAAATCGTTCCGCCGTTCCAAACGGGCTTTGATTTTATCGCCCAGATAGCACAGGTTCACGACGCAGTCCCTGACGCCGAACGCGGCGATTTTGTCGGCGACGCGGTCGATCAGGGTTTCCCCGTTCACGGAAATCAGCGGTTTCGGCAGTTCGTCGGTCAATTCGCGCATGCGCGTGCCGCGTCCCGCCGCCAGAATCATGGCTTTGGTTATTTTTGCAGACATGCGGGAATCTTTCTGTATTCGGCGGGGACGTTTTTGTCGAACCAGACTTTCATTTTGCCCAGCGCGGGGTGTTCCAGCGCGCGTTCCAGCAAACGCCACAATCTGGGCAGATGCTGCAAATAGCGGTTTTTGCCGTCGCGCACGCACAGCCGGACAAAGATGCCCAGCACCTTGACGTGCCGTTGAGCCGCCCAAACAGCCCAAGACGCCAGAAAAGCGTCGCGGTCGGGCAGTCTGTCCCCCATGCCCGCGATATAGCGGTCGCGCATGGCGGTCAGCAGGTCGAAATCGATGTCGCGGCGCGCGTCTTCCATCAGCGACATGACGTCGTAGGTCGCCGCGCCGTGCAAAGCGTCCTGAAAATCCAGCAGACCGCAGGCTTTGACGCCCGCGCGGTTCTTTAACAAAAGCAGGTTGTCGACGTGGTAGTCGCGCAGGACGAGCGTTTGCGGCGCGTTGTTCGCGATCGGGAACAGCTCTTCCCACAGCAGGACGAAATCGTCGACGGCGGCTTTGTCCGTTTCGCGACCGGATGCGGCGGGCAGAAACCAGTCCGTGAACAGC
>DJRZ01000046.1:0-30047 GCA_002440235.1 Alphaproteobacteria bacterium UBA6347 | reverse complement strand
CCCCGCCGGCACCGTTTCGGATTCGTCGCGGCGGTTCAGGTCGATCAGCAGATCCGTCGCCAGTTCGTACAGCGCGCGTTCGTCCGCGCCGTTTTTCAGCAGACGGGTGTAGGTCGAATCGCCGAAGTCTTCCAGCAGAACGAAACCGTCGTCGACGTCTTCGGCGTGGACGTGGGGGACGCTGTATCCCAGTTCCTCCAGCTTTCGGTCGATCGTCAGAAACGGGCGGACGTTTTCCATCGGCGGCGGGGCGTCCATCAAAACCATCGATTCGCCGCCGCGCGTCAGCCGGTCGTAATGGCGGAAAGACGCGTCGGCGGCCAGCAGACGCCGGTCGGCGTCGTCCCAGCGGGCTTGTTTCAAAAAGGCGTTCAGGCGGTCAAGGCGTTCCTGCATGCGTTTAAAACCTCCGTTTTATCCAGCGCTTTGCCCATGGGGACGGCGATCAGCGTTCGCGTCGCGTCGCCGTCGGGGCGGATAGTGATTTCCATTCTGTCGCGGGGCAGCAGTTTCGCCGCGCGTTCCGACCATTCGATGACGGAAACGCCGTCGGACAAAGCCTCTTCGAAACCGATTTCGTAAATCTCGTCCGCCGTTTTCAGGCGGTACAGATCGAAATGCCACACGGTCAGCGGTTCGCCCGCCCCGTTTTCGCCGTCGTACGTCTGCACCAAAGTGAACGTCGGGCTGGGGACGTCCTCGTCGGGCGTCGTCAAAGCGCGGACGAAAGCGCGCGCGAAAACGGACTTTCCCGCCCCCAGATCGCCGTAAAGCGCGAAGACGTCGCGGGACCGCGCCGACCGCGCCAGCATCGCCGCGACCTTTTCCAGCCGCGGCTGCGTCAGGCGTTCGAAAACAAAACGTTCCGTTTGATCAGAAGACATCGAAAATGCTTTTCTTTTTCTTGCCGCCCGCGGCGCGCGGAGCGGGAACGTCGGGGACGGTGACGGCGGCGGCGGCCTGGCGCTGCTGGATCTGTTCCTGCTGCCATTCCCACGGCATTTGGAAACGACCCGCCCACAAACCGTTGCGTTTTTCCTGCGCCTGATTCTGATAGGGGACGTAAATCGGCGTCACGGCGGGCAGAGCGACCGCCCAGCCTTCCTGCACCATCGCCGCGCCGATGTCGAACGCGCCGACGGAACACGCCGCCATCAGTTCGCCCGCGGCGTTGATGTTCATCACGCGGCAGGTCACGTCGTCGCCGTTGACGAATTCCTTCAACTTGCGCGCCGCGACATAGCCGCATTCATAGGAATGACCGTTCGCGTCCGTGCAGTTCTGACCGTTCATCGGCGTCGCCACGCCGTACAGGCGGAGGACGTATTGATCGATTTTGAAAACGTCGCCCGACGAAATCGCGGAAATCTTGCCCGTGATCGGGGGCATCTGACGCTGCTGCGGCGCCGGCTGCTGTTCGGCGGGGACGCCGTCGGGGGCGGCGGCGGTCTGTTCCGCGGCGGCGGATTCGGGCGTGCCTCTGGCTTTGGCGATTTGCGTTTTGACCGCGTCCGACACGTTGCCGATCAGATCGGATCCCGAAACGAAGAAAAACAGGGCACCGACCAGCACCGCCATCAAAACGAACGTCGTCAGACAGCCCAAAATCTTCCACAATCCTTTGCTGAGGAAGAAAAAGCTGAGAATCCCGATCAAAATCGCGCCGGCGCCGACAGCCATGTCCCCGGGATTCCCCGTTTTAAAGCACAAACTGCCGCCGTAGGACGACGCCAAACCGATAACCAACAGCGTCAAACGCAACAACACGATTCGAAATCCTTTCGATCAAAAAAAACAATTTCCGCCATTAAAAAGAAAACAGCGGATAAAGTCAAGAATCCGCTGTTTCCGTTTATTCTTTTCCGCGTTAAAAAATCAGCGCGTGTATTCGTCGCGTTTGCGAATGCGCAAAGCGTTGCCGCGTCCCGCTTCTTTGGAAATCTGTTTTTGGACGACCTGCGCGTCGCGCTTCGTGACGGCGCGGTTTTTATCCAGTCCGCGCAGTTTGCGCAAACGGTCGATGCTGATCTTGTTGCCGTTGGCGTCCTTGACGTACAATTCGCGCCGCGCGGTCTTTTCCAGTTCTTTTTTGCGCCCGCGTTCGATTCTGGCGCGCGACAGACGCTGTCTGCGTTCGGACGGCAACAGCCGCTTGGACGAGCGTTTGCGTTTCGTTTTCCCGGTCAGCCCGCGCACGTCGCGCTTTTTGATGTTCAGCGGTTTGTTCGTGCCGACGTATTTGTTCGATTCCTGCGCCCGCGTAATGTCTTCGTAGGACAGCAGACCGTCCATGCCCAGTCTGTGTTCCTGACGCATGATGGTGTTGCGGACTTCCAGTTTTTCCTCGATTCGGCGCAAATCCTCGCGGCGCTGTTTTTCGGCGGCGGGCGTTTCGCGCGATTCCCTTTCGCGGTTCAGGCGTTCGGCGTACATGCGATCCTCCGCCGCTTTGGCGGCTTGGGCGTTGCGGTACAGCACGTTGTCGTTGCGCACGATGTTGGCGTGGACGTTTTTATCGTCCGCATGGCGCTGTTGCCAGACCAGTTTGCTGTCGTCCGACAGCCGAATGCGTTTTTTCTTGTTTTCTTCCATTTTAAAACCCCGTGAAAAACGAGCGGCAAATCTTTTGCCTTTTGCTTTCATTATACAGCAACGGAGTCAAATGAAAAGATTTTTTGATAAAAATCGACAAAAAACGAAAAGGGCGAAGGGTGGGAAATTCTAAATTTCGCGGTGGACGGGCAGACGGATTTGCGTTTTCTTTGTCCCGTTTTTGTCCGAAACGCCCAGCGTCCCGCCGTGCATTTCGATGAACCCGCGGATCAGCGCCGCCGCAAAGCCGTTCCGCGCGGCGAAATTCACGGTGTCGGATTCGTTTTTCACGTCCAGCGACCGTTCCGTCAGCGTGACGGTCAGGTTTTCGTCGTCCTCCGCCACGGACAGGTCGACGGCGCCGTCCTTGAACGCCGCGCCGACGGCGTTGCCGACCAGATAGAACAGCACCTGTTTCAGGCGTTTTTTGTCGGCGATCAGCAGAGGGGCTTTTTCGGGCAAAGTCACGTTCAGCGCGACGTTTTTGGCTTTTGCCTGTTCGCGCACGCCCGACAGAACGCCGTTCAGCAGTTCGGGAATGTCGACGCTGTCCAGTTCCAAAACGGCGGATCCGGTTTCGATCAGCGCCAGATCCGTCATGTCGCCGAACAGGGTTTTCAGTTCCGCCGTCGCGTCGGCGACCTGTTGCAGACAGGCTTTCTGTTTCTGGTT
This sequence comes from Alphaproteobacteria bacterium UBA6347, assembly GCA_002440235.1. Taxonomy (GTDB): domain Bacteria; phylum Pseudomonadota; class Alphaproteobacteria; order CAAGCB01; family CAG-977; genus UBA11549. The sequence goes on along the minus strand of DJRZ01000046.1, from coordinate 26,783 downwards.
CATGCGCCGCCGCGAATCGCCCAGCAGACGCGCCGCGCCGTCCAAAGCCGTCAGTTGCGGACTGATTTCCCGCCCCAGCTGTTCCAGAAAGACGGCGCGCAGTTTTTCGGCTTGGACGGTCGTTTGTTTGAAACGGCTGAGCAGAGCCTCCTTTTCCACCGCGAGGGACGAATTTTTTTCCACTTCGGTCACGTCCAGAAACGAAACGAAAATTCCGCCGTCGGGCAGTCCCGCCGCCAGAAATTCCAGCACTTTGCCGTCGGGGCGCAGAATTTGGAACACTTCGCCCGTGTGCGCGTTGACGACGCCCAGCAACTGTTCTTTCAGCAATTCCCAGTCGTCCTCGTTTTCAAAAAAAGATTTTTGGCTGTCCAGCACTTCGCCGATCGTCATCGGGCGGGAATTGAACCCCGCGTCCCCGATTTCCCACAGCGTCAGATACGCTTCGTTCGCCAGACGCAGACGTCCGTCGCCGCCGAACAGCAGGATCGCTTCGCGCAGGTGGTTCAAAACGGTGTGCTGCGTTTCGTTCAAAACGGTCATCGACCGTTCCATCGTCAAATGTCCCGTCACGTCTTCGTAGGTGATCAGCAGTCCGCCCGTCGGGTGCGGCGTCAGCGTGCGGCGCAGCGTCACGCCCGAAGGCAGGTGCATGACGTCGCCGGTCGTCGAAACCAGCGTCGTGAAAAATTTGATCTCGCGGCTTTTATAGGCGGCGAAGTCGCGGTTTTCGGGCAGTTTTCTGTTTTCGCGCAGAATGTCCAGCAAGTGCGGGTAGGTCGGCGACTGGTCCAGCACTTTTTCGTCCAGATTCCACAGCTTTAAAAACGCCATGTTGTAGAATTGCAGGCGCATGCCGGCGTCGAACACGGCGATCGCGGTTTTCAGGTGTTCCAAAACCTCTTCGTGCGAAGCGGCTTGGCGCGACAGGGACGCCTGCAGTTCGTGTTCCCGCGTGACGTCTTTCAAAAAACCGACGGTGCCGCTTTTCGCGCCGGCGCGGGCGGGCAAAAGGATTTCGTTCACGTTGACCAGCCGGCGTTTTCCGTCGATGACGACGTATTCGTTCGTGTCGTACCGTTTCCCCGTGGCGCGGGCGGTCGACGCGATGACTTTCGCCTCGTGCGACGATTTTTCGTAGACCAGTTCGCTGCCCCGCAGAACCGCCTGTTCCGGACTGTCGGCGCGCGCGATGGCGGCGTAGGCGGGATTGCACAGGACGATCTGATAGTCTTCGTTGCGCGTCCATATCGGAACGGGCAGGGCGTCGAACATCTGTTTCAGCAGGGCGTTGCGGGATTCCAGCGATTTGTTTTCGTTTTCCAGCGCCGCCAGCCGTTTGGTCGTTTCGGTGATTTCGCGCACCCACAGGACGTCGACCGTTTCTTTGCCGGCGGATTTGTTGCGGAAACCAGTCACGCGAAAGCCGCGCGTCCGCGCCGCGTCGGGCAGTTCGACGGCGAACGGCGCGTCGTTCGCGCGCATTTCGTTCAGGCTCGCCGTCAGCAGATCCGCGCCGTCGGGGGAAAAATGCTCCAGCAGCGCGTCAAAGGGCGAATCGAAACCGCGCGCCAGATTCATCATGACCGCCAGCCGTCGGGAACAGTGCGTTTTGCGCAAAAATCCGACGGAATCGTATATCCACAGAAAATACCCGTCCGGAAAGGCGTCCAAAGCCAGTTCGGCGGTGTTCAACTTTTCGGCGATAAAACGCGCCCGCTTCAAACGGCGGATTAAAACGGAAAAAGCCGCGGCGATCGCCGAAACGACCGCCAGACAGACAAAGATCAGCGTTTTCGGGTGAAAAAACACCGAAACGATTACTTTCGCAAGAATTGAATCCCAAGCCGTTAACATTTTTTTAAAATAGCGCGCTTTGTTGAAAACGGCAAAATAAAAAAGAAAATCGGCGACTGATTTTTTTCCGCAATCCCTTTTTTTTAATTGATTTTCGGACAAAAAGCGGTGATTATCCGTTGCAGGGAAAAATCAGGTGCTTGGGCTTTTTATGTATGGGGAACAAGCTTATGGGCAGAACAAAAAAATCATCGCGGGGCAGAACGGCGGACGGCGCGCCTAATCCGATCGACGTTTATGTCGGCGCGCGCGTTAAAATGCGCCGCACCCTGCTGGGAATGAGCCAGGAAAAACTGGGCGAGCAGATCGGATTGACCTTTCAGCAGGTGCAGAAATACGAACGCGGCATGAACCGCATCAGCGCCAGCCGTCTGTTCGACATCGGCAAAGTGCTGGAAGTGCCGATCAGCTTCTTTTTCGAAGACATGGACGATCAGATCGCCGGCGCGTCGCCGCGCATGCTGGCGGGCGCGGGCGAATTGGCGGAGGAACCCGTCGCGTTCAATTTCGATCCGATGACGAAACGCGAAACGTTGGAACTGGTGCGGTGCTATTACATGATTCCCGACCGCCGCGCCGCGAAACGCCTGCTGGATCTGGTCAAAGCGATGGCGGCTTCGGCGGAAAGCGAAAACGACGAAAACGACGAAAGCGCGGATTGATCGCCGCCGTTTTTCGAAAAGCCGCCTTTCGGGGCGGCTTTTTCATGCGGTTTTATGGCGGCGCAAGTTTTTGTTAAAGTGTTCGCGCCATAATGCTGGCGTTCTTTAATTCTTAAAAAGGGAAGCTTTCTTATGCCCGTCAGATTTTCGCCGTCCGTCTGTTGCGCCGCCGCGCTGTTCTCTTTCCCCGCCGCCGCCGCGCCGACGGCGGAGGTTTTGCCCGACGCGACGCAAGCTGTTTGGCGTTCGGCGCGCGGAACGGCGCTGTCCGTTGTCGACGTCGCCCAAAACCGCATGGGCGGTTTCGACACCAACCGTTTCTTTTCGTCCCCTCATGCGGGCGTGTACCGCGGACGGTCGGGCGGCGGTTTCGATCCCGAACGCGTCACGCCGTGGGCGGTCGGACTGGGCGGATACGTCAAGCAGGACGCCCGCGAAAGGCAATCGGACGGGTTCGACGCGTCGACATACGGCGTCGCGGCGGGAATTGAAAACAACACGTCCGAAAATTTCAAATTCGGACTGGGATACGCTTACACGAAAACGGACATTTCCACGGACAGCCGCGATACGGACGTCAAAACGCATTCGACTTTCCTCTACGGGATCTATCAGCCGGAACGCGCCTATATCAGTGCGGTTTTGGTCTTGGGACTGTCGGAATACGACGAAACGACGAAAACGGCGCGGCTGAAAAGCGAATACGACGCGACGGCGTTCGCCGCGCAGATCTCCGCCGGCTATGACGCGCCGCTGACCCCCGAAATCGCCGTGCGGTTCACGACGGTGGAACAGGACAACTTTACGAACGCGTCGGATTTGACCGTTAAAACGACCGCGCAAAACATTTGGACGGCGGTCGGCGGATTGAAGCTGTCGGGCGATTACCGTCTGAACGCCGCGCCGAACGTCGGCGTCACTCCGTATTTGAAAGCGGCGGCGACGTACGATTTCGCCAGAACGGCGGTCAAGGGGGAAATCGTTTCGTCCGGCGGAACGGCGTACGACGTCGCGGGCGGACAGCTCGACCGTTTCGGAGCGGAAGCGGGGGCGGGCGTGTCGTTCGCGTTCGGCGTCAAAGCCGAAATATCCCTGTCCTATGCCGGAAAGTTCAGAAAAGACTATCAGGATCACGCGGGAACGCTGGATTTCAAACTGAATTTTTAATAAAAAGAAAGCGGGAATTTCCCGCTTTTTTCAAATCAGTTCAAAGTGCTTCAAGGCGTTGCGGATACCGTCGCCGTCGACGCTCGTCGTGACGTAGTCGGCGATTTCCTTGACGTTTTCGCCCGCGTTGCCCATTGCGACGCCGATGCCGACCGATTTCAGCATGTCGATGTCGTTGCCGCCGTCGCCGAACGCGATCACGTCGTTGATGCCGTAACCGTATTTTTCGCAGACTTTGGCGATGCCGACGGGCTTTCCGCCGTCTTTGCCGACGATGTTGACGAACAGTTCGTGCCAGCGCATCGCTTTGCAGTCCGGCATATGGCGCATCAGGTCGGCTTCTTCTTCGGGCAGGACGTAGGCGGACAGCTGGTAAAAGCTTTTCGCGATTTTCGACACGTCGACGATGTCTTCGGGCGCGACGTCGGGCATGTTGACGAAAGCCAGCAAATCGCGCACGCGCTGATCGACCAGATTGAACACCTGCCGGTCCGCCATTTCGAAACAGCACGCTATTTTTCGTTCGTTCATATAGGGCAGAACGGCGTCAATGTCCCGCCGCGGCAGCGGGCGGTCGTACAAAACCGTTCCGTCCGCGTCGAAACACAGCAAACCGTTGAAGCACACGAAACCGTCGAAGTCGAACATTTTTTTGATGAATTCGATGTTGTTCGGCGCGCGTCCCGTGGCGATGAAAACTTTGACGCCGTTTCGGCGCAAAGCCGCCAAAGCCCGTTTGGTCGATTCGGGCATCGTGTGCGTTTTAAAGCTGACCAGCGTGCCGTCGATGTCGAAAAAGGCGGCTTTAACCATCGGCGTTCTCTTCCGTTTCGCCGCCGGCGTCCTCTGCGTCGCCGCGGTCGGTCAGGTCGCGCCGGACGGCTTCGCTCGCCAGCAGCATTTCGATCCTGTCGGCTTCGGCTTGCGCGCCGTCGGCGTAAAAACGGATTTCCGGCGTCAGGCGCAGGCGGATTTTCGTCCCCAGGATTTTGCGGAAAAATCCCGCCTGTTTATTCAACGCTTTCGCCAGTTCGACCGCGGTTTCGGGTTCGATCGACAAAACGGAAACGAACGCCTTGCAAAACGAAAAATCGGGCGACACCTTGACTTCCATCACGGAAACGGGCGGGCAGTTCAAAAAATCGTCCGGCACGTCGCCGCGCTGGAAACAATCCGCCAAAATGTGGCGGATCTGTTCCGCGACGCGCAGTTGACGCTGGGTGACGGGCTTGGAATTGGAACGCATGGGCGACCTCTTACAGTTTGACTTCTTCCAGCTTGGCGGCGACTTCTTCGATTTCGTAACATTCGACGGTGTCGTCCACCTGAATGTCGTTGAAGTTTTCAAAGCTCATGCCGCATTCGTAGCCTTCGCGGACTTCTTTCACGTCGTCCTTGAACCGTTTCAGCGCCGCCATCATGCCGTCGTGGTAGACGACGTTCGACCGCAACAGGCGGACGTGCGCCCCGCGTTTCATGATGCCTTCCTTGACCATGCAGCCCGCGACCTTGCCGACTTTGGAAATGTTGTAGACTTCGCGGATTTTCGCGTAGCCCAAAATCTTTTCTTTCAGTTCGGGGGCGAGCATGCCTTCCAACGCCGCGTGAATGTCGTCCGCCACGTTGTAGATGATGGAATGGTAGCGGATTTCGATGCCGTCGCGTTTCGCCGCCGTGCGCGCCAGCGTGTTCGCGCGGACGTTGAACCCGATGATCAGCGCGCTGGACGCCTTCGCCAGCGTGACGTCGGATTCGTTGATCGCGCCGACCGCCGCGTGCAGAATGCGGACTTTGGCTTTGTCGGTCGAAATCTTGTTCAGCGTCGCGGTCAGCGCCTCGACGGAGCCCTGAACGTCTGCTTTGATGACGACGGGCAGTTCCTTGGCTTCGCCGGCTTTGATCTTGTCGAACATCTGTTCCATCGCCGAACGGGTCGAACGCACCTGCAACGCTTCGCGTTCCTTGCGCTGGCGGTAGGCGGCGACTTCGCGCGCGCGGTCTTCGTCGCCGACGACGATAAAGTCGTCGCCCGCGCACGGCGTGGACTGGAAGCCCAGCACTTCGACGGGGAAGGACGGACCGGCTTCGGTCACGCGTTGTCCGCGTTCGTCCACCATGGCGCGCACGCGTCCCCAGTCTTTGCCCGCGACGAAAATGTCGCCCGGCTTCAGCGTGCCGCGCTGAACCAGAACCGTCGCGACGGAACCGCGTCCCTTTTCCATCTTGGCTTCGATGATCGCGCCTTCGGCGGAATGGTTGGGGTTCGCGCGCAGGTCGAGGATTTCGGCTTGCAACAAAATGGCTTCGACCAGCTTGTCCAGATTGATTTTCTTTTTCGCCGACACTTCGACGGACAGGACGTCGCCGCCCATGCTTTCGACATAGACGCCGTGCTGCATCAGATCCTGACGCACCTTTTCGGGATTCGCCCCCGGAACGTCGATTTTGTTGATCGCGACGACGATGGGAACGCCTGCCGCCTTGGCGTGGGTGATCGCTTCGATCGTTTGCGGCATAATGCCGTCGTTCGCCGCGACGACCAGCACGACGATGTCGGTGACTTTCGCCCCGCGGGCGCGCATTTCCGTAAAGGCGGCGTGCCCCGGCGTGTCGATGAACGTGACTTTCTGCCCGTTTTCCAGCGTGATCTGGTACGCGCCGATGTGCTGCGTGATGCCGCCGGCTTCGTGCGCGGCGACGTCGGTCGAACGCAGGTTGTCCAGCAGAGACGTTTTGCCGTGGTCGACGTGTCCCATGACCGTCACGACGGGCGGGCGGGGAATTTTGGTTTCTTCGGGGTCGGGCGCGTCGCGCAGGTTGTCTTCGACGTCGGCTTCGTTGACGCGTTTGGCTTTGTGTCCCATTTCCTCGACGATGATTTGCGCGATGTCGGCGTCGATCGTTTGCGTGATCGTCGCCATGACGCCCATTTTCATCAGCGCCTTGACCACGTCGGCGCCGCGTTCGCTCATGCGCGCCGCCAGTTCCTGAACGGTGATCGTTTCGGGAATGACGACTTCGCGGTAGACTTTTTCGGCGGGTTTGGGCGCGCCGAACATCTTTTGACGTTCTTTTTCGCGCGCGCGCTTGATGGACGCCAGACTTCTGCCGCGTCCCTCTTCGTCGTCGCCGCGCATCAAAGCGGACACGTTGCGTCCGCCGCGCCATTTGTCGTCTTCGCCGCCGCGTTTGGAATAACGGTTGTCGTCGTCGCGAGTTTCGCGGCGTTTAAAGCCCGTTTTCATGCGGTGCTGTTCGGCGGCTTCGGCTTCTTCGGGGCTCATCGCGGGCTGATTGTATCCGGCGGGTTTCGCGGCGAAAGGCTTTTTCGGGGCGTCTTTTTTCACGACCGCGGGTTTTTGCGCGGGCTGGGCGGGACGAACCGCGGCGGCGGGCGCCGCGGCGGCTTTTTTGGCTTCTTCGGCGGCGCGCAGTTCGGCTTCGGCTTTTTCTTTGGCTTTGCGTTCGGCTTCCTCGGCGGCGCGCTTGGCGTCCTCTTCGGCTTTGCGTTTGGCTTCCTCGGCGGCTTTGATGCGGTTTTCCTCTTCCGCTTTCATCGCGTCCTGCAAGACTTTCAGACGGTGCGCCTTTTCGCTGTCCAGCAACCCCGAAGCGGCGGCGCCTTCTCTGACCCCCTGAATTTTGCCGTGGGCGTCGGTGACGATGGTGCGTTTTTTGCGCACTTCGACTTGGACTTTGCGTCCCGATGAAAAACCGGCGTTGGAATGTGCGCGGTTGACGTCAACCGTTTTCTTCAAGGAAAGGATTTTCTTTTCGTCTGTCATTTAATCAATCAGCCTTTTCTTCGCGTTAAACTTGTTCGTTTTTGCAATATGCCCCAAAACGCTTGGCTTCTGCAACAAATAAATCAACCGGACCGCCCGCTTTTAAAACGGTGTGGACGCCCATGCCCGCGCCCAAAGCCCGCGCCGTTTCGTCGGCGCTCAGCACGGACAGGACGGGGGTGTCGCCCCGCAGGCGGTTCAGCTTTTCCCGCCCGTCGGTCGCGGCGTCGGTCGCCTCCAACAGGCAGAACGCCTGTTTTTTCGTCAAAGCCTCGGCTGATTTTTCGAAACCCGAAACGACCAGCCCCGCTTTTTTCGCAAAGCCCAGCAGGGATTGCAGACGTTTGACGAACAGCGTCCGGATCAGGGCGTCCAAATCGTCGGGATAGGTCAGCTTGGCGTGCGCGGCTTTCGCGAACAGCCCTTTGGCGACGGCTTCGGCGATCAGGTCTTTGTCCGCCGTCACCCACAGTCCGCGACCGGGCAGCTTGCGCGCCAGATCGGGGACGAGCGCGCGGTCGGGAGAAACGCAAAAACGGATCAGGCGTTCGGGCGGCAACGTTTCGCGCGTCGCCAGACAGCGTCTGACCGTTTCGTTCTTTTTATGCGACAAACCGTCGGGGGACGGCGTCCCCCGCCAGTTTTTCTTCGCTTTTTTGGGCTTAGGCGTTTTCTTTGCCGTCATCAGCAAACCAGCCCAGTTGTTCGCGCGCTTTCATGATCAAAGCGTCGGCGTCGTGCGGCGTCATCGCGTCGTCGCCCAAGATTTCCAGCAGTTCGTCGCCCGCCAAATCGGCGAAATCGTCCAGCGTTTTCACGCCCTTTTCCGCCAGTTTGACGATCATGCCCTGATCCAGCCCGTCAAAGTTGATCAGACCGGCGTCGATGTCCAGTTCTTTGCTGCGTTTGGCGAATTCGGCGTTCTGCTTTTCGATGAAGTCTTTGGCGCGTTTCTGCAACTCTTCCGCCAAATCTTCGTCGAAGCCCTCGATTCCCGCGATTTCCTCGACGGGGACGAAAGCGATTTCGCCGACGGAGGTGAAGCCTTCGCCCGCCAGCAGATGCGCGATCATGTCGTCGACGCCCAAAGCGTCCATGAACGTTTTGGTGCGGACTTTCAGTTCGTTCTGACGGCGTTCGGATTCTTCGGTTTCGGTCAGAATGTCGATGTGCAGGTTCGTCAACTGGGACGCCAGACGCACGTTTTGACCGCGGCGTCCGATCGCCAAAGACAGCTGGTCGTCGGGAACGACGACTTCGATGTTGTTTTCGTCGTTGAAAACGACTTTGACGACGTCGGCGGGCGCCAGAGCGCTGACGATGAATTCGGCGGGTTCGGGCGACCATTTGATGATATCGACCTTTTCGCCCTGCAATTCGGTCACGATCGCCTGAACGCGCGCGCCTTTCTGTCCGACGCACGCGCCGACGGGGTCGATGCCGGAATCGCGGGCGGCGACGGCCATCTTCGCGCGCGAACCGGGGTCGCGGGCGACGGCTTTGATTTCGATCGCGCCGTCGTAGATTTCGGGAACTTCCTGCGTGAACAGTTTAGCCATGAATTGCGGGTGGGTGCGGGACAGGAAAATCTGCGGTCCCTTGGTTTCCTGACGCACGTCCAGCAGATAGGCGCGAATGCGGTCGCCGTTGTGGAAGACTTCGCGGGGGATCAGTTCGTCGCGGCGCAAGATGCCTTCGGCGCGCCCCATGTCGACGACGATGTTGCCCGTTTCGACGCGTTTGACGACGCCGTTGACGATTTCGCCGATGCGGTCTTTAAATTCGTTGTACTGGCGAATGCGTTCGGCGTCGCGGACTTTCTGCACGATGACCTGTTTCGCGGTCTGCGCGGCGATGCGCCCGAAATCGATCGGGGGCAGGGGGTCGACGATGAAATCGCCGACTTTCAAATTCGGATACTTTCTGTGCCAAGGGGAAGCCAGATATTTTTTGTACGTCATCTGCGCTTCTTCGTTTTCGACGTCGATTTCCGCGTCGTCGGGAACGATTTCGATAAAGCGCGCCATCGTGATCGAACCGTCTTTGCGGCTGATCGCCGCGCGAATGTCGTGTTCCAGCCCGTATTTGGAACGTCCCGCCTTTTGAATGGCGAATTCCATCGCGGTTAAAACTTCGTCCTTTTCGATGCCTTTGTCGCGGGCGACGGCGTCCGCCACCTGCAACAGTTCGGGACGCGGTAAAGCTGCCGTGTTTTCCATATCTGTCCTTCCTTTGTTATTCCTCGTCTTGCGAAGCGAAAGCCGCCAGCAGATCGTCCGTCAGAACCAATTTCGATTTCGCGATTTGGTCGAACGGCAAACGCAGATCGGCGCCGTCGAACGTCAAAACGACATGGTCGCCGTCGGCGCCTCGCAGGCGTCCCTGAAAGCGTTTTCTGCCGTTGATGGCGTTCAGGCATTCGATTTTCGCCTCAAACCCTTTGAACCGGTCGAAATCCGCCGGCTTGACCAGCGGGCGGTCTATGCCGGGGGAGCTGACCTCCAGCGTGTAGTTGTCTTCGATCGGATCCTTTTCGTCCAGAACCGGAGAGATCGCGCGGCTGAGTTCGGCGCAGTCGTCGACCGTCATCGCGCGGCGGTCCTTGCGTTCAGCCATGATTTGCAACACCTTGCGGGAATTGCCGCCCTGCATTTGCAGGCGCACGACGTCATAGCCCAGTTTGTCGCAAACCGGCGCGATCAGTTCGTTCAGCGTTTCGTTCAGAGTCATGTGTCCTCCGGTTTTCACCATAAAAAAAAGCGGGCTTTTCAGCCCACCCTCATAGAAACTATAAGAATGTACAATCAAGAGATATACCAGTCCGCGCGCGTTCGGGCAAGCTTTTTTTTCATTTTATTGAAAAACGTAAAATTTTTCGAATCCCGCGGACTGCAAAACTTCCCTGACGGACGCGGGGGCGCGGCGGATCACGCGGGCGATGTTGCGGCGCGCCGCCTCCTGCGCGGCGACGACCAGCATGCCCATCGCCGCCGGATCGACCGACGGACAAAGCGACAGGTCGAACGCCAGACACGGTTCGGTCATCGCGCGGATTTGCAGAAAAACGTCGTAAAAGCGGTCTTCGTCGCCGGCGGAAAAAACGCCCTTGACGAAATAGGCGCGCTCGTTTTTCGATGTTTTGACGGTCACGTCCATTATTTGCGCCTGAACACCAGATAGACGGGTTTCTTGCCTTGCGCCAGCGCCTTTAACTCGTAACGGGTGTTCACCCAGTCGGCGGGAGGTTTGCGCCAGTCGTCGGCGGTTTGCGCCGTCCATTCGAAATCGTCGGATTTCATCAGGTGCTCCAGCGACCAGCGGATATAGTTCATGTCGTCGCTGGCGATTCGCAGTTCGCCGCCCGATTTCAGCAGACGCGCCAGAACGGGCAGGTTTTTCGGACCGATGAAGCGGCGGTTCGCATGTTTTTTCTTGGGCCACGGATCGGGGAACAAGACGTAGATCCGTTCAAACGACCCGTCCCTAAATTTCGGCAGAATGTCGCGCACGTCGTTGTCGTGAACGCGCACGTTGTCGACGCGTCCCGCTTTCAGCCCGACGTTTTCGTCGACGTCGCCCGACCGTTCCTTGCCCGTCAGGTGGGTCAGCAGGGACGAAACGCCGTTGACGAACACTTCGGCGCCGATGAAGCCCGTGTCGGGACGCCGCGCGCTCTGTTCCGCCAGATGCTCGCCGCCGCCGAAACCGATTTCCAGCCACACGGATTTGACGGGGACGGAAAAACAGGACGCGGGATCGACGTTTTCGCCCGCGACGTTCAGCCGCACTTTGGGCAGAAAGGCGTCCAGCAGCACTTCGCGCGAAGGTTTCAGTTTTTTGCCTTTGCGGCGACCGTAGAACCGGTATCCCCCGGCTTTGTTTTCTTCCATTCCCGTCAATTCCTTATGTCAAAAAGCCGATTTCAGCGCGTCCGCCAGATCCGTTCTTTCCCACGGGAAAGCCCCCTCGACGTCGGGCGTTCTGCCGAAATGCCCGTAGCGGGACGTCGGCAGATAGATCGGACGGTTCAGTTTCAAATGCGTGCGAATGCCGCGCGGCGTCAAATCCATGACTTCGGGCAAAATCGATTCCAGCTTGTCCTCGTCGACCTTGCACGTTCCGAACGTGTCCAGATACACCGCCAGAGGACGCGCGACGCCGATCGCGTAAGCCAGCTGGATCACCGCCTTGTCCGCCAGACCGGCGGCGACGATGTTTTTCGCCAGATACCGCGTTGCGTAAGCCGCCGAACGGTCAACCTTCGTCGGATCTTTGCCCGAAAACGCGCCGCCGCCGTGCGCGACCGCGCCGCCGTAGGTGTCGACGATGATCTTGCGCCCCGTCAGCCCCGTGTCGCCGTCGGGACCGCCGGTCACGAAACGTCCGGTCGGATTGACGTAAAATTTCGCGTCGTCGACCGTCCAGCCGTCGGGCAGCAGCTTCGCTACGACGCCCCGCACGGTTTCGCGGATTTCGTCGTAGGGGACGTCTTCGGTGTGCTGTGTGGACACGACGATCGTGTCGACGCCCGTCGGAACGCCGTTTTCATAGCGCAGGGTGACCTGACTTTTCGCGTCGGGGCGCAGCCATTTGATTTCGCCCGAATGCCGCAGACGCGCCAGTTCTTTTAAAATGCCGTGCGACAGGAACAGCGTCGCGGGGGAATATTCCGCGCCCGCCAGTTCGTTTGTCGCGTAGCCGAAAATGATGCCCTGATCGCCGGCGCCTTCCTCTTTGTTTTCGGATTCGTCGACGCCGCGCGCGATGTCGGAAGACTGTTTGTGCAGATAGTTTTGAATTTCGACGGTCTGCCAGTCGAATCCCTTTTGTTCGTAGCCGATGTCCTTGACGCATTTGCGGATCGCGTCTTCCATCATGCGTTTGTCGACGGTTTCGGGCAGGCGGGCTTCGCCGCAGACGATGACGCGGTCGGTCGTCGCCATGACTTCGACGGCGGAACGCGCCTGCGGGTCGTGGGTCAGAAACAGATCCAGCAAAGTGTCGGAAATGCTGTCGCAGACTTTGTCGGGGTGTCCTTCGGACACGGATTCGCTGGTGAACAGATATTTTTTACGCATAAAATGTACTCCTCTCGTCCGAAAAAATGAAAGCGGCGCTTTCACGCGGGCGATAGTACCCTTGAATCGTTAAAAAAGCAAAAAGGAAATCCGGATCGGGACGGGCGAAAAAAAATCCCCGCCGCGGGCGGGGGTCTTTTCAATTCGGGCAAGCGGAGTCAGTCGGCGACGCGCAGATGGAAATGTTCCTGTTCTTCGTTGTTCAACATCGATACGGCGGAACAGTAATCCGTCCACGCTTCGATGGAATCGTGCAGGCGGTTCAGAATGAACGTCTCCGGCGTTTCGCCGGCGATTTTCGCTTGCGTTTCAATCAGTTGGTAAAGCGATTCTTCCAATACGATCGGAATAACCTTTGTTGATGAAGGGGTCGTGCCCATGGTGAAATCCTTAAATAATCCGGTTTGTTTTTTTTCACTATATAGAGGGGCGACTCGGCAAATCCAGCAAAAAATGAACGCGATTATAAAAAAAGTTGCACCGCGGCGGGCGGGGCGAATCGAAAACGACTCGGAAGCCTTGCCGCATAAGGACTTTTTGATTTTTTAAAAGAATCAACGAGTCGCAATTTTTTTCAAATGCCGCGCGAACGGAGGAAGAACAAAAGTTTAAATAAAATTTTTGATTCGGTTTTTGTTCGAAAGACACGCGAAAGTTGTTTCGTTTTTCAGATGAATCGCAAAAATCCCCTTTCGACGGAAAACGCCGAAAGGGGAAAAAGCGAACGCGGCGCGGACGCGCGGTAAAAAGGAGGAGAAAACGCCCGCCGCGACCGCGTTCCGAAGGAAAGCCCCGTTATTCCCGATGTTGAGGGGGAACGGGATTTTCGGGACGCTTTCCTTTTTTCATGCAGGGGCACGGCTTTTTCATGCCCGGACGCGCGCGGGGTGGCGCGGGGCGGTCGCCGTCAGCCGTCGTTTCGAAAGGCGGCGGTGGCGGAGGCAGCATTCCGTCGTCCGCGTCCGCCGGCGGAGGCGGCAGCGCCGCTTCGCGATGATGCGCCGGCGTTCTCTCGCCGCGCTTTTTCGCTTTCGGACAGCATTTCGAAAACTTTTCGGCGAACGCGCGGCGGTCGTCGGGATTCATGTCCGCCAGCATGCGCGCGATGTTTTCGGTGACGGCGGCGTCGATGACGGCGCGGGCGTCCGCGGCTTTTTGCGACGCGGCTTTGAACGCGTCAACGTCGAACGGATCGGATTTCATCGCGTTTTCAACCGCGCGTTTCGCGTCCGCCATTTCCTTGCCGTGTTCTTTGACGGCGCGGCGGAACGCTTCGGAAAACACGCGTTTGTTCCGAAATTCGAACGCGTCGCGGTCGCCGCGCGGCATGAACGCGGGACGTTCGCGCGGCAGGGCGGGAAAAGCGGGGCGGTAGACGATCCTCGCCGCTTCGAACCCGATGAAGATGAAGTTGATCGCCAGAGAAATCCCCAGCGCGGTCAGTAATTTTTTATTCATTGTTATCCTCCGGTGTTTAGTAGCCGATGTCGAACATGGTCGTGAAGTAGTATTGCGAATCGATCAGATCCCGCGCCATCTGGTAACGTCCCAGCATGAACCCGCCGATCGCCAGCAGAATCGACGCCGCGGTCGACAGGCGGACGAACGCCGGCGTCAGGTTTCGCGATTTCGCCAGAACGGCGGCGCAGATCGCGTCGACCGAAACGGGCATGGCGGGGGTGACCAGCTTGTCCAGCCAATCGTCCAAAGCGCGTTCCTGCGCGACGACGGCGGCGCCTTCGGGCGTTCGCGCCCACGGATCGGCGCCGGCGCCGGCGGAACCGAAAGTCCGAACCTGTTTTTCAAAGTCTTCAAAGCTTGTCATGGCGAACCTCCTTTGTCGGCGGACAGGATTTCTTTCATCGTTTGGCGGGCGCGGAACAGCAGCGATTCCAGCGCGCCTTGCGTCACGGACAGGATTTCGGCGGCGTCTTTGGCTTTCAATCCCTGATAATAGCACAGCGCCAGCGCTTCCCTTTGCCGGTCGGGCAGACTGTCCAGCGCGCGTTTGACGCGTTCGGCGTCGTTGCGGCGCATCAAAGCCTGTTCCGGCGTGTCGGCGTCGCTGCGCAGATCGTCGTCAAGGACGGTCGTTTGCGGCTTTTCCCTGCGTCGGCTGTCGATGAACAGGTTGTAGGCGATGCGGTACAACCATGTTTCCAGCCGCGCGTCGGGCGTCCACCTTTCCGCGTTTTTCCAGACCCGCAGGAAAGTTTCCTGCGTCAGGTCTTCGGCGTCGGAACGGTCGCCGCACAGCCGCCACAGCAAAGCGAACACGCGTTTCGCGTGCCGTTCCGTCAGCGCGCGGAAAGCCTTTTCGCCGCCCGCGGCGATTTTTCGCATCAAATCGGCGTCCGTTTGCGCGAACCCTATGATTTCAGCCGACGGCGTCGGCGTTTGCGTATTCATCGGCATGTCTTCCGTAATGCAATCCGTCAGGTTAAACGGTCGGATTTCAAAAAACTTGCGCACGAAAATAAAAAAAATCCCTTAAAAAGCTTTTAAGGGATTTTTTTTCGGATTTGCTCCGGCGTTATTCGCCGTCGCGTCCCGCCAAAAACAGGTCGTAGGCGTTTTGGTAGAACAGGCGGTGGATCAGTTCGCGCGCGTCCTCTTCGTCGAACGAGGCGGCGATCGCGGATTTGACTTCGCTGACGCGGGCGGGATAGATCGCGGGGTCGGAATAGGGACCCAGCGGAATGTCCGTGCCGAACATCAGGTGGTAAATCGTTTCCTCGTCCGAACGCATCAGCGCGGCGACGATCATTTCCGGCGACATCCACGACACGTCGGCGTACAAATTCGCCGTTTCGGTCAGCAGGGCGGACTGCATGATGCCGAACGTGTACCAATGATTGTCGTCGCCGCCCATGCCCATGTGCGCCATGATGGTGGGGACTTCGGGGTATTTGCACGCCGTTTCCAAAATGTACAGCGGATCTGAATAGTTGTCCTGCGAATGGAACAGGACGGGCAGACCGTATTCCTGCGCGACTTCCATATACGGTTCGTACTGCGGATCGTTTGCGTCCAGCGCCAGCGTGTTCGGGTGCAGTTTGACGCCGTAGATCTCGTCGCCGCGCAGTTCGATCATGCGCGCCAGATTGTCGGCGTTCCCGTACCCCGGCTGTCCGACGATCAGCGGTTTGAATTTCGGGTTTTCGCGCGCGATGTCCAGCATTTCCGCGTTGGCTTCGTCTTCGGTGATTTTGGGGGATCCGTCGGGTTTCAGGTCGATGCCGCTCATGTTCGAAACCATGACGGCGACGACTTCGTTTTCTTCCTCTTCGCCGTTGATTGACACGGTGAACGGTTCGCCCATGACGTTGTTCAGCGTTTCTTCGGTGAAATCGGCGTTGTCGGCGCACCACGTCCCGATGTGGGCGTGCGCTTCGATAATTTTGCCGTAATCTTCTTCGTCAATCATCGCGTTGTCCTTTCTTTCGAAGTGGATCAAAAAAAGTAAATGAGGTTTATTCCCTTTTCCTTAAAGGGTCAAGCCCGTTTTTTTTTGAAAAAGCCGCCGGTCCCGCCGCGGGGCGGGACGGTCGGGCGTTTGAAAAAACGGCGTTATCTGGCTTTTTTGTTTTTCAGCGGATCGGGGACGCCGTGCAGAGTGCCGCCGCACATCGAATGCGGCACGCCCGTCGTCGTCGGAAACGAAATCGGCAGTCCGAACAGCGACCGCGCCGCCAGAAAGGCGTAGCCCTGCGCTTCCAGAAAATCGCCGTTCCAGCCGACTTCGCGCGCGAGCAGGATTTCAGCCCCCGACCGCTGGCGCAAAAAACGCACCAACGTCGGGTTGTGCGCGCCGCCGCCGCAGACGATCCAGCGTTTCGCCGGTTTCGGCATAAAGTCCGCCGCCGCCTGCGCCGCCGCCTGCGCCGAAAACGCCGTCAGGGTCGCCGCGCCGTCCGCGACGTTTTCGCCCGCCAGCTGTTCCGTCGCTTTCGCGGAAAATTCGTCGCGGTCGAGGGCTTTGGGCGGCTGTTTTTTGAAATAAGGGTCTTTCATCAGCGCGGCGACGATTTTTTCGTTGACCGTTCCGCTCGCCGCCATGTTGCCGTCGAAATCCATGTTCGTGCCGTGCTTTTTCATCATCCAGTCGTCGATCAGCGCGTTCCCCGGTCCCGTGTCGAACGCCAGCAGTTCGCCGTTTTCCCCGATCCACGTCATCTTCGCGACGCCGCCGATGTTCAAAACGGCGACCGGCTTTTCCAGATCCCGCGCCAAAGCGGCGTGGTAGGACGCCATCATCGGACCGCCCTGTCCGCCGTTCGCGATGTCGGCGTTTCTGAAACGGTTGACGACGGGAATGCCCGTCTGCCGCGCCAGCAGGTCGCCGTCGCCGATCTGGACGGAAACGTGTTCCGACGGGCTGTGAAACACGGTGTGCCCGTGAAAGCCGACGACGTCGACGTCCTGCGCGCGCAGTCCCGCCGCGTCCAGCAGTTCGGACACGACCTGCGCGTGAAACAGGGTCATTTTGCGTTCGACGTCTTTGAGCCGTTCGCCGTCCCCGCTCGCGCCGCGCCCCGTCACGGAACGCAGGTCGGCGCGCATGTTCATGTCGTAGGGGCGGTTCAGCGCCTTGCCGTATTCGAATACGTCGACCCCGTCCGTGACCAGCAGAGCCGCGTCGACGCCGTCCATGGACGTGCCGCTCGTCAGTCCCAGCGCCGTCAAAGGTTTGATGACTTCCATCTTTTGTCTTTCGTCTTCTTTGGTGTTGAGTTTTGTCGTGTTTGTTGGTAAATACCATAGGCAAAATAGTTTAATAAAATCCAAACGGGACGTTTATTGATGACTCAGTTCAAATCCGAATTTCTGCGCATTCTGACCGAACGCGGTTTTTACAACCAATGCACGAACGAAGAGGGCTTCGACGCCTATCTGTGCGAATGCGAAAAAACGGGAAAGCCTGCCGTCGGCTATCTGGGATCCGATCCGACCGCCGACAGTCTGCACGTCGGGCATCTGGTGCCCGTGATGATGATGCGCTGGTTTCAAAAGCTGGGCAACAAGCCGATCATGCTGGTCGGCGGCGCGACGTCGCGCATCGGCGACCCGTCGGGCAAGGACAAGCTGCGCCCGTTCATGACGCCCGAAACCATCGCGCGCAACATCGCGGGGCTGAAATCGTCCTACGCGAAGTTCATTCGTTTCGACGACGCGGAAAACGGCGCGATCGTCGCCGACAACTACGATTGGTTCAAGGACGTCAACTATCTGGACTTTTTGCGCGATGTCGGGACGTATTATTCCGTCAACCGCATGCTGACGATGGAAAGCGTCAAAACCCGCTTGGAACGCGAACAGCAGATGACGTTTCTGGAATTCAACTACCAGCTGCTGCAGGGGTACGATTTCTGCCGGCTGTATGAAAAATACGGCTGCCGCGCGCAGATCGCGGGATCGGACCAGTGGGGAAACATCACGTCGGGGACGGAGCTGGGACGGCGCAAGTACGACGTCGAGCTGTTCGGATTCACCAGTCCGATTCTGACGGATTCGTCGGGCAAGAAAATGGGCAAGTCCGAAGGCAACGCCGTCTGGATCAACGAGGAAAAGCTGTCGTCCTACGACTATTACCAGTATTTCCGCAACATCGGCGACGCCGAAGTCGGCAAATGCCTGCGCATTTACACCGACCTGCCGATGGACGAGGTGCGCCGTCTGGAAACGCTGAAAGACAAGGAAATCAACGAAGCGAAAAAGGTTCTGGCGTTCGAGGCGACCAAGCTTTGCCGCGGCGAGGAAGCCGCCCGCGCCGCCGCGGAAACCGCGCGCAAAACGTTTGAAGAGGGCGCGGCGGGCGGCGATCTGCCCGTGATCGCCTTTGCCGAAAACCTGCCGCTGACCGAAGCGCTGGTGCGGCTGAAGCTGACCGCCAGCAAGGGCGAGGCGAAACGCCTGATCGCGCAGAACGGCGTGAAAATCAACGACGCCGCCGCGGCGGGCGAAAATATCGTCCTGACCGCCGCCGATTTGAAAGACGGACAAATCAAGCTGTCCGTCGGCAAGAAAAAACACGGTCTGGTCAAAGGCTGACGAAAACCCGTAAAAAGCCCCCGCGGAAATTCGAACGCGGGGGCTTTTTTTGAACCGCACAGTCCGTTGCCGGCGGGCGGAAGCTTTCCGTCATTTCAGACAGCCGCAGTCCTTCAGCGACACATAGCCGGCTTTGGTGATGATCAGGTGGTCGATCAGCGCGACGTCCAGAACAGCCAGAGCGTCGGCGACGGCTTTGGTCATCAGCGCGTCGTTTTTCGACGGGCGCAGGTCGCCGGCGGGGTGGTTGTGCACCATGATGACGGACGACGCGGACAGGTCCAGCGCTCTTTTGGCGATTTCGCGGGGATAGACGGGCGTCTGGCTGACGGATCCCTTTTGCAGGATTTCGTCCCGAATCAGGCGGGCGCGCGCGTCCAGAAACAGAACGCGCAGACATTCCGTCTTCTTTTGCCCCATGTCGACGCGGCAATAGTCGATCAGGGATTTCCAGTCTTTGATGACGGGGGCGGAGGAAATTTCGTATTTAGCCAGACGGACGGCGCTGCCGCGCACGGCGGAAAGCAAAGCCGCCGCGCCGTCCTTAACGCCCTTGACCCGCTTCAATTCGTCGGGCGACGCGTTCAGAGCGGCGGAAAAGGATCCGAACCGTCCGATCAGTTCTTTCGCCAGCGGCTTGACGTCGCGTCTGGGAATCGCGTACATCAGCAAAAATTCCAGCAATTCGTAATCCTGCAAAACGTCGACGCCGAACGCGACGACCTTGCGCCGCAGCCGTTCGCGGTGTCCCAGATAATGCGCCGCGTCGTCCGCGTCGGAAAAATCGCCCGAAACGTCCGCGGTTTCGGCGATCAGATCCAACAGCGGTTCGGCGTCCCTGTCCGTCATTCGGCGTCGATCCGGTAGGGCGGGCGGTCCAGCCCTTTCGGCGAACCCGTGAAAATCTCGTATCCCGTCGCCGTGACCGCCAGCGAATGTTCGAACTGCGCGGACAGGGACATGTCGCGCGTGACCGCCGTCCAGCCGTCGGACAGGATTTTCAGATCGTCGCCGCCCAGATTGACCATGGGTTCGATGGTGAAGAACATGCCTTCTTCCAAAACCAGCCCGTCATGCGGGCGACCGTAGTTCAGCACGTTCGGCGCGGTGTGGAACACGCGACCCAGCCCGTGACCGCAGAAATCCTTGACGACCGAGCATCTTTGCGATTCGGCGTAAGCCTGCATCGCGTGTCCGACGTCGCCCAGCGTCGCGCCGGGGCGCACCTGTTCGATGCCGCGCCACATCGTTTCGTAGGTGATGTCGATCAGGCGTTTGGCTTTGACGGGGACTTTCCCGACCGCGTACATGCGGCTGGTGTCGCCGTACCACCCGTTCAGAATGACGGTGACGTCGATGTTCAAAATGTCGCCGTTGACCAGCTTTCTGTCGCCCGGAATGCCGTGGCAGATGACGTGGTTCAGCGAAATGCAGACGGATTTCGGATAGCCGCGGTATCCCAGACATGCCGACACGCCGCCGTTTTTGTTGATGAAGTCGTCGCACAGCCTGTCCAGTTCGCCCGTTGTGATTCCCGCCCGAACGTAAGGGGTGATCATGTCCAGCGTTTCGGCGGCGAGCCTGCCCGCGCGGCGCATGCCTTCGTAATCTTCGGCGGAGTGAATGATGATTTTTTCCTTTGACATAGCGATTTCAAGCCTTTTCAAAACATAAAGGGCAAACGCGCGGCGATCCGCACGCCCTGCGGGGATACACTACAACCGCAACAGATAATTTCCAAGCCCTTATCGCACAAATCCCGCAACTTTACCAAATAGGGCGCGTCCGCGTTCCACGCCGCCCGCGCGCCGATCGCGTCGATGCGCTGCGCCAGCAGCAGCAAAACCGCGCGTTCGCCCGCGCGCAAAGCGTTTTCCAGCGCGCGCAGAACGTAATGGTTGGCGACGTCGACGCCGTCGGGAAACAGCAAATCGACGCCGTCCTTTTGATAAACGGGGGCGACGGCGACTTTGCACACGGGATAGCCGCTGTTTTCGCGGGGCGTCAGTAGCAGATCGACGTGCGGAAACGCGGCGGGGCGTTCGATCCGTTCGTATCCGCCCAGCTCGTACAGCGCGCCGTTCGCCGCGGCTTCGGCGACCAGTCCGTTTTGCAGTCCCTGGTTGACGCCGACGGTCGTTCCGTTGACGACGGCGGTTTCCCAGACGAATTGCAGGCGTCTGAACGGGCGGGGGCGGTAGGACAGACCGATTTCGGTGTCCGGCGCGCACAGCCCCGTCATGCGCGTCGTGTTCGAACAGAACGCGGTCACGGTTTCGCCCGTTTCCAGCCGCGCGTCCGCCAACACTTTGGCGTGCCGCCTGATCAGAAAAGCCCTGTACAAGGGCGATTGAAAGTCCATTTTTCGCGATCCCCGCGTTTTAACCCGTTTCTTTCGGCAAAAAAAATGCTATGCTGTTTTTCTGCGGAGTTTAAGGGATTGTTTGCCAAAGGTCAAAACGAATGAAATTTTTTTTCGCATTCATCGCGCTTTTTTCGACGGCGTGCGCGGCGCGCGCCGAAACGGCGGACGCGAACGCTCCGGCGCCCGAATCGCCCGTCAAGATCCGGCTGCTCCATTCCGAACGGACAAAGGACAACATCGCCGATTCCGTGGCGGATTTCATGCTGACGCAGTTTTTTAAACGGTTCGCGGGGCTGGACATCTCTTACCGTTTTCTGGAAATCGACGCGTCGCGCGATCTGGTCCTGTCCGGATTTAAAATCGTCGTCGATCGTCTGAACGTGCGCGGGACGTTCGAGGCGGAAAAGGTCAAAGTCGATTTTTCCGAAGTCAGAAAGCTGATCATGGAACAAAAGCTGATTTTGACGCGCGTCGGTCTGACCGGCGTCAAATCCGACATGACTCTGTTTGTCAAAAACAGCGATGCCAAGCGGTCTCTGCGCTTCGACGCGGGCGAGATCGTTCTGGACGGCGTGCTGGCGGGCGCGGTCGTGAACGATCCGAACAACAAAATACCGGCGGTGCTGACGATCGACGCCGCTTTCGTGCGCAAAGCCGCGCTGACCTTGACGAATCCCGACGAAAAATTCGCGGCGCAAAGCGCGGAGCTGACGAAGGTCGCCCTGCCGGATGCCGCGCTGAACGCCGTTCGGTTCGAACGCGCCGTCGCGGACGGTCGCGAATACGACGGCCGCGACGCTTTTTTAAAGGCGGCGCGGCGATAACGGGAAAAGAGCTTGCGGTCGGCGCGCTTACAGTTTAAAACGGACGGAAACATTTTAAAACGAAAAGGCGAAGATATGGCAGATACGGACATTCTTTCTTTGACGGACGGCGGGTTTTCCGCGGCGGTCAGCCCCGCGGCGGGCGGAACGCTGTTGTATTGGAGGAAAAACGGCGACGATTTGATGCGTCCCGCGCTTTCGGACGCTGTCGAACGCCGCGCCGCCGACGAAACGGCGATGTTCCCGCTGGTGCCGTATTCCAACAGAATCAGGGGCGGGTACTTCATTTACTGGGGAATCCGCAGAACCGTCCCCAAAAACCACCCCGTCGTCGCCGATCCCCTGCACGGCGAAGGCTGGCAGACGGCTTGGGACGTCGTCGAAACGGCGCGAAACGCGGCGAAACTGGCTTTCGACCACAACGGCAAATCCGGCTTTCCCTTCGCGTACAAAGCCGAACAGGAATTCGCGCTGGACGGCGGATCGCTGACGGTTTCCCTGACGCTGACGAACAAAGGCGGGATTCCCATGCCCTGCGGACTGGGCTGGCACCCGTTTTTTCCGAAAGACGACGACACGATCGTGACGTTTAAAAACAAAAACGTCTGGGCGCACGAAAGCGCGCCGCCCCGCGAACGCCCGATCAAAACGCCCGCCGAATGGCAGTTCGACAAAGGGCTGAAAATTTCGCAGCTGGAGCTGGACACCTGCTTCGGCGGATTCGACGGCAAGGCGGAAATCGTCTGGCCCGCGCGCAAACGCAAAATCAACATGACGGCGTACAGCGATTTCGGTCACGTCGTCGTCTGGTCGCCCGCGGGGCGGGACTTTTTCTGCGTCGAACCCGTGACCAACGCGACGGACGCGTTCAATCTGGCGTCGCGCGGCATCGCCGGAACGGGGATCAAAACCCTCGACCCCGACGAAAGTCTGACGGAAACGCTGACTTTGACGGTGTCCGATTTATAACTTTATCAAGGATTTTACAGATGAAACGGTCTCATTTCACAAAAATAGTTTCGACGCTGGGACCCGCGTCGAACACGCCCGAAACCATCAAAGCTTTGGCGCGGGCGGGCGTCAACGTCTTTCGCTTGAACTTTTCGCACGGCAGTCACGAAGACCACCGCAAAAACGTAGCCCATATCCGCGCGGCGGAAAAGGAAATCGGACGCCCGCTGGCGATTTTGTGCGACATGCAGGGACCGAAACTGCGCATCGGCGTTTTCAAAGACGGCGCGATCGAACTGCATATCGGCGACAAGTTCCGTTTGGACATGTCGCCCGAAGCCGGCGACAAAACGCGCGTCTGTCTGCCGCACCCCGAAATTTTCCAAGCGATGACGGAAGGCATGGATCTGTTGCTGAACGACGGGCTGGTGCGTCTGCGCGTCGACGCTTTCGGCAAGGATTACGCCGACACGACGGTGGTGATCGGCGGACGCCTGTCGAATAAAAAAGGCGTGAACGTCCCCGGCGTTCCTCTGCCGATCGACGCGCTGACCGAAAAGGACAAGCTGGATTTGCAGGCGGCGCTGGACATGGGCGCCGACTTTATCGGACTGTCGTTCGTCCAGCGACCCGAGGATCTGCTGCTGGCGCGGTCGCTGATCAACGGTCGGGCGTGGATCGTTTCCAAAATCGAAAAACCCGCGGCGCTGGAACATTTGGACGAAATTATCCGCCTGTCCGACGGGATCATGGTGGCGCGCGGCGATTTGGGCGTCGAAGTTCCGCCCGAAAAAGTCCCCGTTTTGCAGAAAAAGATCATTCGCGCCTGCCGCAAAGGCGGAAAGCCCGTCATCGTCGCGACGCAGATGCTGGAATCGATGGTGTCGAACCCGACGCCGACCCGCGCCGAGGCGTCCGACGTCGCGACTGCCGTTTTCGACGCCGCGGACGCCGTGATGCTGTCCGCCGAAACGGCGGCGGGGTCCTATCCCGTCGAAGCGGTGACGCTGATGAACAAAATCATCATGGAAACGGAATCGCACGATTTGTACCGCCGGTATCTGGACGCGGCGCGTCTGGAACCCGAACACACGCCCGAAAGCGCGATTACGGTTTCCGCGCGCGTGACCGCCGAAACGCTGGAAGACGCGGCGGCGATCGTTTCCTACACCATCAGCGGGGCGACGGCGGGACGCGTGTCGCGCGAACGCCCCTATATCCCCGTGATGTGCATGACGCCCGACGAATCCGTCGCCCGCAAGATGAGCCTGTTCTGGGGCATCGAAAGCGTCGTTTGCGAACCGATGAACCTGCTGGTCGACGTCGCGCGCAGGGCGTCCGGCTACTGTCGGGATCTGTTCGGCGCGAAAGTCGGCGAAAAGATCATCATGACGGCGGGGCTGCCGTTCAACGTGACGGGCAACACGAATCTGCTGCACATCTTTTCGGTGACGAATCAAAAATCCGAAAAGTGACGTGAAAAAAAGGGGGCTTGGAAAAGCCCCCTTTTTTTAACGCGGTTTGTCATTTCGCGGCGGGATAGCGCGCGGAAAACCATTCCGTGAACGCCTGAACCTGATCTTTCGCGACCATTTCGGGGCAGACGAAGGCATGGTATTTTTTGTGGAACAGGCGGTCCGCCTTGAAACGCCACGAAAATTTGTAGTCTTGCGGATTTTTGATTTCCAGACACAGCATTTTACAGCCCAAAAAGCTTTTTTCGGCGATGGAAACGATGTCGTCGGCTTTGATGTCCGTTTCCGCGTCGATGCGCACGACGCCGCCGGAAATCACGACGTAGGGCTTTTTGCGGATATGGTTGAACCAGAACAGCAGGCTGGAAACGCCGAAAAACAGAAACGCCGCCGCCGATCCCAGCGGAATCAGATACCAGTACCACCAATGAACCGCCCAGCGCCAGTTCCACGCGCACGGACACGTCAGCATCGGAACCGCCAAAAACGCCGCCGCGAACACGGACAGCAGACCGAAACACAGAAAACCGCCGCTTTTGCGGTAATTGAAAACCAGTTTTTCCGTCATGATTTTGATCCTTTCCCGTTTGAAAACAAAAACAGTTTAGAACTTCGACCTGACTTTAAGTCAAGAGCTTTTTTCGGATAAAGGCGGGCTTGCCTTTCCCGCGCGGTTGTTTTACAAACGGGCTGTCTGAAAAAAAACGAAAGGGGCGAAATGAAAAAAGCGGTTTTGTTTTTCGCGCTGGTCTGGCTGGCGTCGTCGGCGGCCGTCGCGGATATCGGCGACGCTCTGCGCGGCAAACGCGTGGGCGTCCAGCTGGGAACGACGGGCGACGCGCTGGCGGGCGACGTCGAAGGCGCGGCGGTCGAACGCTACAACAAGGCGGGCGACGCGGTGCAGTCCCTGTTGCGCGGCAAAGTCGACGCCGTTCTGATCGACGAACAGCCCGCGGCGGCTTTTGTCGCGAACAATCCGAAGCTGGCGGTTTCGGACGACGGTTTCGAACGCGAGGAATACGCCGTCGCCGTCGCAAAACGCAACCGGAAACTGAAAGCGGAACTGAACGCCGCTATCGCGGAATTGAAGGCGGAGGGCGCGCTGGAACGCGTTTTCAAAAACCACGTCGGCGACGAAAAGGGGGCTTATCCCGTCGCCGAAACGGAAAAATGCCCGAACGGCAAGCTGAAAGTCGCCACGAACGCGACTTTCCCGCCCTACGAGTTTTACGAAAACGGAAAGATCGCGGGCATCGACATCGATCTGGCGCGTCTTGCCGCCGCGAAGCTGGGCAAATGCGCCGTTTTTGAGGACATGGAGTTCGACGCCGTCGTCGGCGCGGTGCAGTCGGGCAAAGCCGACATCGGCGTCGCGGGCATGACGGTGACGCCGGAACGGTTGAAAAACATCGATTTTACGGACAGTTACGCGTCGTCGAAACAGGTGCTGGTCGTTTTGTCCGGCGCGGCGGAAACGGGTTTTTCCCTTGTTGAAAAGTTCAAAGCCGACTTTTTGCGGGACGCGCGCTGGCGTTATCTGGCGGCGGGGCTGAAAACGACGCTGACCGTCACGTTTTTCGCCGCGCTGATCGGGGTGGTTCTGGGGGCGCTGATCGGCGTCGTCCGCGTGTCGCGCGATAAAAACGGATCTTTCCCCGTTTTGAATTTCCTGTGCCGCGTTTATCTGACCGTCGTTCGCGGCACGCCCGCCGTGATTCAGCTGCTGATCATGTACTACGTCGTTTTCGCGACCGCCGACGTGAACAAAACGGTCGTCGCCGCGCTGGCGTTCGGACTGAATTCGGCGGCGTACGTGGCGGAAATCGTCCGGTCGGGCATTCTGTCCGTCGACGGCGGACAGGCGGAGGCGGGGCGTTCGCTGGGATTGAGCTTCGCGCAGACGATGCGGCTGGTCGTTCTGCCGCAGGCGTTTAAAAACGTCTTGCCCGCCCTGGCGAACGAATTTATCGTTTTGTTAAAGGAAACGTCGGTTTGCGGCTATATCGGGCTGATGGACCTGACGCGCGGCGGCGACGTGATCCGCAGCGTGACCTACGACGCGTTCCTGCCGCTGGCGGCGGTCGCGCTGATCTACCTGTTCTTCGTCGTCGTTTTGACGGCGGGGGTGTCCCGTTTGGAAAAAAGGCTGAAAAGAAATGAACGCTGAACGTGAAATTCTGATCGACGCGCGGGGCGTCGGCAAAGCTTACGGACCGCACGTCGTTTTGCAAAACGTGTCGGCGCGGATCGCGCGGGGCGACGTCGTCGCGATCATCGGTCCGTCGGGGTGCGGCAAATCGACTTTTCTGCGCATGCTGAACGGATTGGAAACGCCGTCGTCGGGGCGGATTTTGTTCGAAGGCGCCGACATCACGGATAAAAAAACGGACATCGACCTCGTGCGGCGGCGGATCGGCATGGTGTTCCAGCAGTTCAACCTGTTCGCCCACAAAACGGTGCTGGAAAACATCACGCTCGCCCCCGTCCTGCTGAAAAAGACGCCGCCGGACAGGGCGCGCGCCAAAGCGGTCGAACTGTTGGACGCCGTCGGTCTGCCCGACAAGGCGA
>DJRZ01000077.1:256-38012 GCA_002440235.1 Alphaproteobacteria bacterium UBA6347 | reverse complement strand
CCAGACGGCGCGCCATCGGCTTTGTCATGTCCAACGCGTTGCCGCAACCCGTTTCCTGCCGGTATTCGGATTTGTCGTTCGGATTGTGAACGTAGTAATACGCGCTGTCGATGCCTTTCAGGCTCAACATCTGCGTGTGCGCGTCGCCCTCGCCCATATGGTTGTAGACGACGTCCATGATGACTTCCTTGCCCGCCGCGTGATAGGCGTTGACCATTTTTTTAAATTCGACGGGGTCGCCGTAATCGGGGTGCGGCGCGAAATACGCGATCGGTTCGTACCCCCAATAGTTCGACAATCCTTTTTCGGCGACGGCGCCGTCGG
This sequence comes from Alphaproteobacteria bacterium UBA6347, assembly GCA_002440235.1. Taxonomy (GTDB): domain Bacteria; phylum Pseudomonadota; class Alphaproteobacteria; order CAAGCB01; family CAG-977; genus UBA11549. The sequence goes on along the minus strand of DJRZ01000077.1, from coordinate 37,688 downwards.
TCGCGAACGCCTGAACCGGCAGCAATTCGACCGACGAAATCCCCTGTTCGTCGATGTATTTCATGACTTCGGGATTCGCCAGCCCCGCGAATTTGCCTTTGTCGGCGGCGGGAACGTCGGGGTGCTTCATCGTAAAGCCCTTGGCGTGGGTTTCGTAGACGACGGTCCGATCCCACGGCACGTTCGGCTTTTCAACCGTGCCGACGGCTTTCAGCGCGGCGGGATCCTGAATGATCGCCTTGGGCGCGATTTTACCCGTGTCGACGGTATTTTTCGACTTTTTGTCGTCGGGATAAGACGCCAGAAAAGCGTCGTCCCATTCGAATTCGCGATCCAGCTGGCGGGCGTAGGGATCGATCAGCAGCTTGTTCGGATTGAAACGCATGCCGCGGTCGGGGTCGTAAGGTCCGTCCACGCGGTAGCCGTAGCGCATTCCCGGCTTCGCGTCGGGCAGGTACCCCGACCAAACGCCGTCGTCCGACCGGCTCGGCAGTTCGATTCGCGTTTCGTTTTCGTTTTCATCGAACAGGCACAGTTCGACTTTCGTCGCGTTTTCGGAAAACAGCGCGAAATTCACGCCCTTTCCGTCATACGTCGCGCCCAGTTTTTCGGGATTTCCCTTTAAAATTTCAGCAGTCATAAAAACCCGCCCTTTCTCGCTTGATTAGACAAAGTTTAGCGAAAAAAGGCGGGCTTGACAAGGATATTTTTTGTCGAAAAAAGCCTTTACCGACGGTTTTTCAAGTACCATTCGACGGTTTTGACGATGCCGGTGTCGAACGTTTCTTCGGCTTTCCACCCCAGTTCGTTTTCCAGCTTCGTCGCGTCGATGGCGTAGCGGCGGTCGTGTCCCGCGCGGTCTTTGACGAACGTGATCAGCTCTTCGTATTTGCGACCGTTCGCGCGCGGCGTTTCCCTGTCCAGAATGCGGCAGATCGTCGTCACGATCGCGATGTTGTCGCGTTCGTTGCGCCCGCCGATGTTGTACGTTTCGCCCGAACGCCCTTTCGTCCACACCAGGTTAATGGCTTTGCAGTGGTCAAGGACGTACAGCCAGTCGCGGATATTCTTTCCGTCGCCGTAAATCGGCAGGGACTTTTCCGCCAGCGCGCTTTGAATGATGTGGGGGATCAGCTTTTCGGGGTGCTGTTTCGGACCGTAGTTGTTCGAACAGTTCGACGTCGTCACGTTCATGCCGTAGGTGTGGTGGTACGCGCGCACCAGCAGGTCGGACGACGCTTTCGACGCGGAATAGGGCGAATTGGGCGCGTAGGGCGTCGTTTCGGTGAAGAATCCCGTCGCCCCCAAAGTCCCGTACACCTCGTCGGTGGAAATGTGGTGGAAACGGCATTTTTCGTACCCCGCCTTGACGACGTTCGGCGCGTCCATCCAATGGCGGCGCGCGGCGTCCAGCAGGGTGAACGTCCCCAAAACGTTCGTTTTGACAAAGATTTCGGGCCCCTTGATCGAATTGTCGACGTGGCTTTCGGCGGCAAAGTGAATCACGCCCTTGAAGTCGTATTTGTCGAACAAAGCGTCGACCAGTTCCTTGTCCGCGATGTCGCCCTTGACAAAGATGTAGCGGGGATTTTCCCGCACTTCGGTCAAATTGCGCTCATCGGCGGCGTAGGTCATCGCGTCCAGATTGACGACCGTCAGTTCGGGGTGGGTTTCCAAAAAATAGGGAACGAAGTTCGAACCGATGAAGCCCGCTCCGCCCGTGATTAAAATCGTGTCAGACATTTTTCCAAACTCTCCTGCCAATGCGGGACTTTAATTCCCAAAGATTTGATTTTCGCTTTGTTCAAAACGGAATAAAACGGACGTTTCGCCTTTGTCGGATATTGCGCCGATTCGATCGGTTCGACGCGGCATTTCAGTCCGGACAGCTTCATGATTTCGCGGGCGAAGTCGTACCAGCTGCACACGCCTTCGTTCGAAAAGTGATAGGTTTCCTTTGTGCCGTCCTTGATCAGGGGCAGCAGATCGACGATCGCCCGCGCCAGATCGGCGGCGCAGGTCGGCGTTCCGATCTGGTCGAAAACGACGTTCAGACCGTCGCGTTCCGCCCCCAGCCGGCGCATCGTTTTGACAAAGTTGTTACCGTAGGGGCTGTACAGCCACGCCGTGCGAACGACCGCGCACGTTTTCGCCGCGGCTTTCAAGGCTTCCTCGCCGTCGCGTTTGGTGACGCCGTACACGCTGACGGGATTCGCCGCGTCCGTTTCGACATACGGGCGGTGTCCCGTCCCGTCGAAAACGTAATCGGTCGAAATATGAACGACCTTCGCCCCCGATTTGCCCAAATTCGCGACGCCGTCCACGTTGACCGCGCGGCATTTTTCGGGTTCGTCCTCGGCTTTGTCCACCGCGGTGTAGGCGGCGCAGTTCACGATCGTGTCAACGCCGTGTTCCTTGACAAACGCCCTGACCGCCGCCGCGTCCGTAATGTCCAGATCGGGCATGTCGACGCCCAGCGCGTCGGGCAGCAAAGCCCGCAATTCCGTTCCCAGCTGACCGTTCGCCCCCGTGATTAAAAGCATGTTTCGAAATCCTTGAACAGCGGGTGAAGTTTGTCCTTTTCGGACAGAATCCGGTCTTCGGCGGGAATTTGCCAGTCGATGCCCAGATCGGGATCGGCGCTGTCGATGCCGCCTTCGGATTCCCTGCAATACAGGTTGTCGCATTTATACGCGAACACAGCCGTTTTCGACAGCACGGAAAATCCGTGGGCGAATCCGCGCGGAATGAACAACTGCAAGTTGTTGACGTCGCTAAGCTCCACGGCGACGTGCCCGCCGTAAGTTTCGGAATCTTTGCGCAAGTCGACGGCGACGTCCAGCACCCTGCCCTGCAAAACGCGCACCAGCTTTGCCTGCGCGTGTTCGCCCTTTTGGAAATGCAGACCGCGAATCACGCCGTAGGACGATTTCGACTGGTTGTCCTGCACGAATTTCGCCGTCACGCCGTTGTCGTTGAACAGCTTTTCGTTATATGTTTCAAAGAAATAGCCGCGGTCGTCCGTGAAAATGCGCGGTTCGAAAATGACGACGTCTTTGATTTTCGTTTGAATGAACGGCATGGTCAGATCTCCGGCGCGCGGATTTCGCCGGCGGCGAGTTTCAGCAGATACTGTCCGTATCCCGTTTTAGCCATCGATTCGCCGCGTTCGCGCAGTTCTTCGCGGGAAATGAACCCTTTGACAAATGCGATTTCCTCCAAGCAGGCGATTTTGATCCCCTTGCGCTTTTCGATCGCCTCGACGTAGGAGGACGCCTGCAACAGACTGTCGTGCGTTCCCGTATCGAACCAGTCGATGTCGCGCGAAAACACGTTGACCTTCAGCTTTCCGCGGCGCAGGTATTCCTTGTTCACGTCGGTGATTTCGTATTCGCCGCGCGCCGACGGTTTCAGGCTTTTCGCGATTTCGACGACGCCGTTGTCATAGAAATACAGCCCCGGAACGGCGTAGTTCGATTTAGGTTTGGCGGGCTTTTCCTCGATACTGACGGCGTTGAAATCCTTGTCGAATTCGACGACGCCGTAGCGTTCGGGATCCTGGACGTAACAGCCGAAGACGACCGCCCCGTCCTTGATTCGCGCCGCGCTTTCCAGCTGCTGCGTCAGCGCGTGCCCGTGAAAGATGTTGTCCCCCAGCACCAGCGCCGCCGTGTCGTTTCCGATGAAGTCCGCGCCGATGACGAACGCCTGCGCCAGCCCGTTCGGAACGGCTTGCTCCGCGTAGGAAACGTTCATGCCCAAATGCGCCCCGTCGCCGAACAGCCGTTCGAATCCCGGCAGGTCGGTCGGCGTGGAAATGACCAGCACGTCCCGAATCCCCGCGCGCATCAGCAGCGACATCGGGTAATAGATCATGGGCTTGTCATAAACGGGAATCATCTGTTTGGACAGCGCGATCGTCGCGGGATACAGCCGCGTTCCCGATCCGCCCGCCAGAATAATGCCTTTCATGGATAGAAACTCCTTAACAATCGGTTTCGGATAAAATAGCATAGCGGAGAGCGAAAAAGAAACCTTAAAATTTCACCGGATTTCAAAACGGATCATCAAAAAAAGATTGTTTCGACAAATTTTTCTGATATTCTGTCAATAAGAGTCTTTTTTTCACAAAAGGGGCGCGTCATGGAATTACCGCAGTATGTCATCGACTTTTTGCAGACGAACTACTATATCCCTATGGAACAGCTGAATCTGCCGTTCGACCGCATGCCCGCGTCCCTGCGCAACCTGATTTTGACGCAGTGCCTGAATGCCGAAAAAGGCGCTCTGACGCCCAAATCCGAAGAAGAGATTTACAAACAGGCGCGCAAACGCTTTCAGGCGGACATCGATTCGAACACGAAGCCCTTCGCCCGTTCAACGGTCGACAACTTCGCGAAAAACCATCAGGTTCTGATCGGGCTGACGGGGCTGGTCGAACGTCAGGCGCCGCAAAACGATTTTTCGCGGACGGCGATTCTGCTGGCGGCGAAAAGAATGGCGTCCGACGAATACGCGCAAACGCCTAAAACGCTGACGAACTTCATGGCGATTCGGCGCGAGGTCGAAACGGAACTGGAAATCAAATATTACGCCGCCCGCTATTTCGACGCGCGCCCGCAGCAGCCGGAAAACGACGCGGACTATCACCGCCGCACGATCGGCGACATCGCCGAAATCGCCGATATGGTGCGCGGCGGGAAACAAGCCGACATCGCCGGACGGTTCGGTCTGCCCGATTCGGAATCCGACCGCGCGGATTTCAAGGGCGCTACGCTGTCGTTCGCCGGCGCGGAATTGCAAACGTTTTCCGACGCGCTGGAAAAACGGGTGAAAGATTCGCCTTTTGTCCGGCGCGTGCGCGATCTGGACGCGTCGTTCAAACAGAAATACCCCAAAACCTACATCGCGGCGAAACTGGTCGGCAACACGGCGGCGGCGATGACGTTGGGGCGCGTTTTTTCGGCGTACAAAGCCGTTGCGGGCATCAACGCCATGCGCAAAGACTTCGCCGAATACAAACGCGGCGACGCGACCGAGAAAAAAAGTCTGTGGGACTTTGTCCGTTCGCCGAAGGGACGGCAGAAACTGATGGAGATCGGGCAGAACACCCTGCGCGTCATTCCCGGCATGCGCGCCGTCGGCATCGCGCTCGGCGCCGTCAAAAATTCGGACAACCTGCGCAACAGCGTCAAGGAGCTGCGCGACGGCGGCGGCTCGAAATCCGCTTGGCTGAAAGTCGGCGGCGCGGCGATCGGTCTGCTGACGGTTTCGGCAGTTGCGGCGTATGCGAACGACGACGTGGCGAACGCCGTCAACGACTGCATTTCCCATTCGTTCGGCGCGGCGAAAGACGCCGTCGAACAGACGGTCGACACCGTTTCCGCGCATTTCGCGCCGCAAACCGCATCGACTCCGACGGTGCGTCTGGACGACCTGCTGGCGAAAGTCAACGCGCAAAACGCGACAGGCGCCGGTTTCGGCGTCAACGGCGCGGCGGCGACCGACGTCGACGTTTCCCCGACGGGCAACACGAACATTACCTATAACGACGGCAAGACGTCGTTCGCGACGATGCACATCGACAAAGACGGCAAAATCACGTTCAACGGCAGTTTGAATCAAGCCGCCGACAGAACGCAAAGCGGCGCGACGCTGACGACCGCCAATTTCGACACGAAGAGCATGAACGTCCACGCCGCGATTACCGACAACCAATCCGGAACGCGGCTGGTCGTCGACAACAACTCCGCGGGGCAGAAAGTCGGCGTCGTGTCCGAAGACGGCTGTAAAAACATTGATGTTTTGAACGAAAAGGGCAAAGGCGCGAACGTTTACGCCCACGCCGACAAGATCGAACTGAAAGACGGAACGGTTCTGCGCAACAACTCTGTCGACCTGCGCGCCGGACACGCCGCGACGCAGATCAACCATAACAACGGCAGTCAGACGGGCGTCAGGCTGGACAAAAACTCCGCCAACATTTCGCACAACAAGGGCGGCGTTTCCAACCAGATGCACATCGATAAAAACGGCAAGGTCACGTTTAACGGCATGGTGACGCAATCCGCCGATCCGACCAAAAAGGGCGTGACGATCACGGCGCTGAACTACGACACGAAAAACATGAACGTCCACGCCGCCATCACGCAAAACCAGTCCGGAAACACGGTCGTCATCGACCGCAATTCGTCGGGCATCGGCATCAGGTCGCAGGACGAGCGCGGGCAGACGAAATTCGGCATCACGATCGGACGCGACGGCGTGAACATTCGCGGCAAGAGCGGGAAAACCGTCAACGTCGGCAAAGTTTTGAAAATGCTCAAAGGACTGACGCGCTGACGAATCGGCGTCCCGCCGCCGTACCGTTTTTGTTCTTGAATTTTCGTCCGCTTTCGGGGTAAAAGGACTCATCAACCTGAAAGCAAAGTCATGATCGATTCTTTATTTGACAAACTGAACCCCGAACAGCGCAAAGCCGTTGAAACGACCGAAGGTCCCGTGCTGGTGCTGTCGGGCGCGGGAACGGGCAAGACGACCGTTCTGACGACCCGTCTGGCGCATATCGTCCTGTCGCAAAAGGCGTTGCCTTTTCAATGTCTTGCCGTCACGTTCACCAACAAAGCCGCCAATGAAATGCAGGAACGCCTGAACGCGATGATCGGCGACGCCGCGCGGTTCATCTGGCTGGGGACTTTTCACCGCATCGGATTGCGGATCTTGCGCGCCCACCCCGAAAAGGTCGGATTGTCGGCGGGCTTCACCGTGTTGGACGCGTCGGATCAGGAACGTCTGCTGAAACAGATCATGACGGACGCGCAAATCGATTTGAAAAACGCGTCGCCGCAGTCCGTTTTAAACCAAATCCAGCGGCTGAAGGATCAGGGGCTGTCCCCCGACAAAGCCGACCAAGCCCCCTTCGGCGCGACGCCTTTGGTCAAACGGCTGTACGCGGCGTATCAGGAACGCCTGCGCGCGATGAACGCCGTCGATTTCGGGGATTTGCTGCTGTACTGTCTGGAACTGTTCAATTCCAGCCCCGAAATTTTAAAGGCTTTGCGCCAGCAGTTCAAATACATCTTGGTCGACGAATATCAGGACACCAACGTCGCCCAATACCTGTGGCTGCGTCTGCTGGCGGCGGGACACGGCAACCTGTGCTGCGTCGGCGACGACGACCAGTCGATTTATTCGTGGCGCGGGGCGGAGGTCGGCAACATCTTGCGTTTCGAACAGGATTTTCCGAACGCGACGGTTGTCAGACTGGAAAGCAACTACCGTTCGACCGCGCACATTCTGGCGGGCGCGTCCGGACTGATCGCGCACAACCGCGACAGACTGGGGAAGACTTTGCGTCCCGCGCCAGAACGTGAAAAAATTACAGGAAATAAAATCAGAATTACAAGATATCAAACCGGGGACGAGGAAGCTTATAAAATCTGCGACTTAATCGAACGCGAACAGCGGAACGGGACGCCGCTGTCGGGCATGGCGGTTCTGGTGCGCGCGACGTCGCAAATGCGCGCCGTCGAAGACGCTTTACTGCAATACGGCGTCGCGTACAGGGTCATCGGCGGCATGCGGTTTTACGAACGCGAGGAAATCCGCGATGCGACGGCTTACATTCGTCTACTGGTCAGCAAACGGGACGACATGGCGTTCGCGCGCGTGGCGTCGAAACCCAGACGCGGCATCGGCGACGCGGCGATGCAGACAATCCGCGAACACGCACAGGAAAAATCGATTTCCTGTTACGAAGCCGCCGAAGACCTGCTGGCGCGAAAAGCGTTGCGCGGCACGGCGAAAACGGGGTTGGAAAGACTGTTTTCCCTGTTCGACGGCTGGCGCGGGCAAACGAACGACACGCCTTGCGCGGACATGTTGCGCCTGATGCTGGAACAAAGCGGGTATATGGACATGCGCCGCGCGGACAAAACGCCCGAATCGGACGGCAGAATCGAGAACATTCAGGAACTGATCGGCGAATTTAAAAGCAAATACGAAAATTTCGAACAATATTTGGAATACGTCAGCTTAGTAACTGACAATGAAGTAGCTACAGCAGAAGGCGATTTTGTATCCGTAATGACCTTACACGCCGCAAAGGGGCTGGAATTCGACGTCGTTTTCCTGCCCGGCTGGGAAGAAGGTCAGTTCCCCAACAAAAAATCGCTGGACGAAAACAACGGCAAGGGATTGGAAGAGGAGCGCCGTCTGGCTTACGTCGGCATCACGCGCGCAAAGAAAGAAGTTTATATATCATACGTGAACTCACGTTACGTGTATGGTCATACTGAATACAGGGAAAAATCAAGTTTCATTGAAGAGATACCGCCTGAACACGTCGATTTTACAAACCCGGAATATTACAATTACGGAAATTCCCGCGGCGGCGGATACGGCGGCGACCGTTACGGCGGGGACGATTTCGACCGTTACGGCGACGGCTGGGGACGTTTTTCCAAAACCGACCGCTTCGGTTTCGACCGCTACGACGCGCCGGACGGCGACGAATACGACGGTCGCGAACGCAAAAGTTACGGCGGCGGATACAACAAAGACTATACAAACCGCGCGTATTTTATTAAAAAGGAAAAGAAGACCGCCGCCGCGAAGCCCGTCTTTCCCGCCGGAACGACGGTTTGGCACGAAAAATACGGACGCGGCACGGTCGTTTCCGCGTCGGGCAAATCGACCGAGGTTCTGTTCGACGACGGCGCGACGAAAAAGATAATGGCTGACTATTTGGAAAAAGCGTAATGGACACTCAACCCGCAAGCAACTGGCAAATTTCCTTCATTCTTCCCCCCGACGCGGTTCCGTTTTTCGAACGCGCTTTGGACGGCGGCGACACGGCTCTGCTGGCGTCCGAAATCGAAACGGGCGCGGACAGGGGCAAGTGGAAACTGGACGCCATTTTTGAAAACCGTCCCGACGAAGCGTTGCTGGACGCGTCGCTTTCTCTGGCGGCGACCGCGGCGGGCGTCGAACTGCCGCCCTACGAACTGACCGAACTGGCGCAAAGGGACTGGCTGCGCGAAAGCCTGATCAGCTTCGCCCCCGTGTCGGTCGGCAGATACTACATTTACGGGTCGCACATCAAGGAACCGCCCCCCGCGACGAAACTGTCGCTGAAAATCGACGCCGCGACGGCGTTCGGGTCGGGCGAACACTTCACGACCAAAGGGTGCCTGATGGCGATGGAGGAAATAGCGCGTTTCAAACGCCCGCGCAAAATTCTGGACATGGGGTGCGGTTCGGGCATTCTGAGTCTGGCGGCGGCGCTGACGTTCAAAACGGACGTCGTGGCGGCGGACATCGATCCCGAATCCGTGCGCGTGACAAAGGAAAACGCGAAAAACAACCACCTGTCGCGCTATATTTCCGCCTACGCGGGCAACGGCTACAAACCGCTGATCGTCCGTTCCAAAGCCCCCTACGATCTGGTGTTTTCGAACATTCTGGCGCGCCCGCTGACCTTGATGGCGAAAGATCTGGCTTCCGTTCTCGCCCCCGACGGGCTGGCGGTTCTGTCCGGCATGCTCTGCCGGCAAGAAGCGTGGGTGCTGGACGCGCACCGCCGCGTCGGACTGAATTTGAAAAAACGCTACCGTCTGGAAGGGTGGAGCACGCTGATCGTCGGACGCTGACAAGGGGGATAACGCCATGGACAAATTAACCGCGCTGCGGGAATGGATGCTGAAAAACGGCTTTTTCGGCTTTTTGGTTCCGACCGCCGACGAATATCAGGGCGAATACGTCGCGCCAAGCGCGAAACGCCTTGAATGGCTGACGGGCTTTTCGGGTTCGGCGGGCGAAGCCGTCGTTCTGCTCGACCGCGCGTTTTTGTTCGTGGACGGACGCTATACGTTGCAGGCGCAAAAGGAAACCGACCCCAAACGTTTCACCGTCGTTCAAACGCCCGACGCGCGCGCGGGGGACTGGTTGTTCGCCGCGTTGCCGAACGGCGCCCGCATCGGGTACGATTCATGGCTGCACACGCCGGACGAGGTCAAAAAAATGGCGGCGGCGTGCGCGAAAAACGGGGCGAAGATCGCGCCCGTTCCCTTAAACCCGATCGACGCGATGTGGACGGACAAACCGAAAGCCCCCGTCGAACGGGCGGTTTTCCTGCCCGAAAACTACACGGGGCTGGACAGCACGTCGAAAATCGCCGACATCACCGCGGCTGTGGGACTGGAACAGGACGACGCGCTGGTTCTGACGTCGCCCGAATCGATCGCCTGGCTGTTGAACGTGCGCGGACGCGACATTCCTTTCATTCCGGTCGTGCAGTCGTTCGCCGTTCTGTATAAAAACGGAACGCTGGACTGGTTCGTCGACGAAAACAAAATCACGGATCTGCTGCGTTCGAAACTCAGCCCGCTGGTGGAAATCAGGCGTCCCGCCGTTCTGCCCGCGATTTTGGACGCGCTGGGACTGCAACAGGCGCGCGTCAGTCTGGATATGGCGCAGTCGCCCGCGTGGATTTACGAACGCCTGTCCGCGGCGGGTGCGGTCGTCCACGCCAAAGAAGACCCCTGCCTGATCCGCAAGGCGTGCAAAAACATCACGGAACGCGACGGCGCCGTCAACGCCCACGTCAAAGACGGCATCGCGATGTGCCGCTTTTTAAGCTGGTTCGACCGCGAAGCCCCCAAAGGCGGACTGAAAGAAACCGACGCCGTCCGCAAAATCGACGAATTTCGTCGGGACAATCCGCTTTACCGCGGCGAAAGCTTCGCCACCATCGCGGCGTCGGGCAAAAACGCGGCGTACATTCACTATCACACGGGCGGCAAAAACGATTCCCCGATCAGAAACAACGCGATGTTTTTGATCGACACGGGCGCGCAGTATCTGGACGGCACGACGGACATCACCCGCACGATCGCGGTCGGCGACGCGTCCGCTTTGGAAAAGAAACGCTACACCCAAGTGTTAAAGGGGCATATCGCCATCGCGACCATCGCGTTTTGCGAAGGAACGACGGGCGGACAGCTGGACGTTCTGGCGCGCCAGTTCTTGTGGCGCGACGGCGTCGATTTCGCCCACGGCACGGGGCACGGCGTCGGCAGCTATCTGTCGGTGCACGAAGGTCCCCAGCGCATTTCGCGCGGACTGGGGAAAGTCCCGCTGATGCCGGGCATGCTGATTTCGAACGAACCGGGGTACTACAAACCCGACGCGTTCGGCATTCGGCTGGAAAACGTCGTCATGGTCGAACCCCTACCCCCCGTCGAAGGGGCGGAGATCAAAACGCTGGGACTGTCGACGCTCAGCCTCGCGCCATTTGACCGCCGCCTGATCGACAAATCCCAGCTGACCCCGCGCGAAAAAGCGTGGCTGGACGGATATCACGCCCGCATTCGCCGCATCGTTTCGCCGCTGGTCGACCCGCAAACGGCGGATTGGCTGACGCAAGCCTGCGCTCCGCTGTAACCGGCTTTTGACGGGCGAGCCATGCGGGCGGGCATCACTTTTTTCGTATCGGGTTGCATTCTGATCGTGTTCGGCATGACGATGGCGTTTCCCGCGCTGTTGGATTTTTCCGATTCGAACACGGCTTCCGCCCGCGCGTTCGCCCAATCCGCGGGCGTGACGCTGTTTTTCGGCGCGCTGTTCGTAACGACGTTTTACGATAAATACGAAAAACTCAGCGTGCGGGAAATGTACCTGACGACGTCGCTGGTGTGGTTGCTGGTCTGTTCGTTTTCCGCCCTGCCCTTTTATTTTTCGCCCGTTCCCCTCGGTTACGCCGACGCGTTTTTCGAAGCGATGTCGGGACTGACGACCATGGGGGCTACCGTCATCGGCGACCTGTCGACCCAGCCGCGGGGGATACTGCTGTGGCGCGCGATGTTGCAATGGTTCGGCGGCGTCGGCATCATCGTCATCGCTTTGGGCATTCTGCCTTTGCTGCGCATCGGCGGCATGCAGCTGTACGCGACGGAATCGTCCGACAAATCCGACAAATCCCTGCCCAAAACGTCGCAAATCATCGCCATGATCATGGGCATTTACACCGTTTTGACCGTTTTGTGCACGCTTTGCCTGCGCGTTTCGGAACTGGACTGGTTCGAAGCGCTGGCTTACAGCATGGCGACCGTTCCGACGGGCGGGTTCGCGCCCAGAAATTCGTCGGCGATGGAACTGTCCGCCGCCACGCAATGGATCATGACGTTTTTCATGTTCGTCTGCGGCATGCCTTTGCTGGCGTCGTACTACGCCGTCAAAAAGAACTGGTCGTATTTGCGCGACGACATGCAGATCCGCAGCTACATCGGATTTTTCATCGCCGGCACGCTGATTTTGACGGCGTATCTGATCGCCGCGCGGGGCGTTTCCCTGATGGACGGCTTGCGTTACGCGGCGTTCAGCTTTATTTCGATCGTCACGTCGTCCGGATTTTTAAACAGCGACATCGAAAGCTGGGGGACGTTCGCCGTGATGTTTTTCACGCTGTTGCTGCCGATCGGCGCGTGCAGCGGATCGACGTCCGGCGGGATAAAGATTTTCCGTTTCGACATCATGTATCTGGCGTCCATGCAATACCTGCGCCGCAAGATTCTGCCCCACGGCATTTTCATCGCCAAATACAACGGCAAACCGCTGACCGAGGAAATCTCGTCGGGCGTGTTCGTTTTTATGGTGATATTCCTGCTGTGCTTTCTGGTATCCGTGCTGTCCCTGTCGCTGACGGGGGCGGACTTTACGACGTCGATCAGCGCGTCTTTGTCCGGATTGGGAAACACGGGCGTCGCGTTCGGTCCCGTCGTCGGTTCCGGCGGAGGTTTCGCCAACCTGACGGACGCGGGAAAGTGGATCGTCGCCGCCGACATGATGCTGGGACGTTTGGAATATATGACCGTGTTCGTCCTGCTGTTGCCGCTGGCGTGGCGCAAGGAAAAGAAATCCGTCAGTTCGACGGCGTTTTAGCCTGTTCCGCGGCGGACGAAACGGGCGCGGACGTCGTCAGGACGGGACGCTTTATCACGTTTTTGTCGACGCCTTCGGCGACCTCCTCGCCCCACTTGGCGATCAGCTTCGCCTGCATTTCGCGCAAAGTGACGACGCGGCGCTGATCCGCGATTTCCATAATGTTCAAAACGATCGGCGGAATACAGCGGCAGAACAGCCACCCGACTGCCGCCGCGAAATACACGACCAGCAGGGGCAACCCTTCCAAAAACAGGGAAATCGCCCCGTCGAACGTGTTTTCGCCGAACCAAAGCTTGAACAAAAACGGCAAAGTCCCCGCGAAATTCATTCCGCCGATGCACAGCCATTTGTATTTGATTTTCGTCCTTGTGCTGGAATCGATGATCAAAGCGATAAAGGTCGGCAACATGCCGAACGCCATGAACACGACGGTCGGCAGCATCAACAGCAGCATCGGCAGCAAAATCAACAGGGACATACCCGTCGTCAGAAAGGAATCCTTGCGTTTTTTTGGGGGATTTTTTTGCGGCGCGTTCATGAATCACCTCTGTAAAAACTGACCGAGCAACAGCAGGAACATCGTCAACACGGCGATGCCGAACGAAATGACGGCGGCGACCTGATGCCCCAAAGCCATCCCCTCCGCCTCGCGTTTTTCGCGGTTGCCGTCCAGCGATTCGATTTCGTCGGACAGTTTTTGATATTCCTTTTTGGCTTGGTCAAAACACGTCAGATCGTAGGCGCGTTCGTTTTTGTCGTCCAGCAGGGCGCAGATGTCCGGAACGCTGCCCTTGCGAACGACTTTGGGCAGTTGTTTTTCCATCTGCTGGCGTTTTTCGCGGTTATGGTAGCTGTCGATGACGGGCGTGACCAGACCGCCGATCCACCCGCAGAAATCATAGGCTTTCTCGGGACCGAACGTGCGCTGTAAAAACGAAAAGATCCGCAGCATGCCCTGCACGGCGACGGTTTCCTTCGGCGAATTGAGCATCGGCAGCTGTTCCGCCAGCTTCGTTCCGAACTTCGCGGCGATAAAGGCGGCGATGTGCCTGTCGACCGGCGAGTTTTTGGACGACATCTTTTTGGCGACGTCGTTCAAAGCCGGCAGCAAATCCTTTATTTCGTCCACGTAGTCCTTGACGATCAGAGGGCTTTGACACGGGAAACCTTCGGTCAAATCGTAAAGCAGACGTTCGACGCCCTGCCCCAAATCGGGTTTTTGCAACGTGATCTGCATGCTTTTGACGTGCTGTTCCGCCACCCTGTCGGCGTGAAATTCGTACCAGCTTTCCAGATACCCCGTCGCGACCAGCCCGATCAGCGTTTTCAGCATTTTTTCGTCGTTCGCGTACGTCGCCAGCATCATGCCCAAAGCGTCCGGCATGAACGCGCATTCCCGCACCCGCAGAGGCGCCGCCGGATCCAGCAGCATGCACGTCCGCGCGACAAAGAAATCGTCCTGCTTTTCCTTTGTCGAAAAGCGCACCAGAGCCATATCGATCGATTTTTGAATGGCGGCGGCGGTGGCTTTGTCTTCGAACCCGCGCACCAGCCACATCAGGAATTTTTCGGAACGGATCGCCTCCGCCGCCGATTCCAGATTTTGGGAAAAAGCGTAAGCCAAAGTGCGGTAGGAATAATATTCGACGTTGTTGAACAAAAACGGACGCTGCGACGCCTTGACGACCTTCGCCTGCAACGGGGTCAGACGGCGCCCGTCCGCCCACAGCTGGGTGGACGACACGTCCCAGCGTTGCGACACGTTGTCGACCAGCAGACCGCGCAACAGCTCGATCAGGTTCAGGGAAATGCGTTCTTCGCCCAGCAGGGTGGCGTAAGACCCTTTGTGAATTTTCAATTCCAGCAGTTCGCCGGGGGACAGCCCTTCGACGGGATTGTATCCCAGTCCCAGACAAATCAGCGTCACGCCGAACGCGTACAAATCGTCCGACGTCATGCCGTCGCCGCGTCCGGCGGGGGAACACATAGACGATTCGATCGTTTCGAACGCGGGCGGCTGGTCGTAGCCGGGCGGACAGGAAACGCAATCCCCCCACACGACCTTTGTTTTTTCCATATCCAGATAAAACAGGTTGTCGGGGCGGATTTCCCTGTGCGTCAGTCCGCGCAGGGACAAATTGTTGATGCCCATCAACAGCGGACGGATCCAGCGTGAAATTTTTTCGGCTTCTTCCTCGGGCAGGATTTTGCCGGTGTTTTTGGACGTGACGACGCGTCCGCCCAGCGGCATTTCGTACAGCAGGATCATCGTTTTGCGTTCAAATCCCTGCCACATCGCGGGACCGGCGTCGACCAGCGGCAACAGCCCTTCGATTTTAACGCCCGCCCTGTTTTTGATATGATCCTTGCGCACGGGGATTTCCGGATTGCAGACCAGCGCGAAGATTTTATGGTCGGGCGCCGACGCGTCGTCCGCCTGAAACGCCTTGGCGTTCGGCATATCCAGCCACGGCAGGGGCAGATCGGGATAGACGCGGTATTTCTTTTTCACCAAAGAAAACACGCTTTTGCGCGACAAAGAAGCCCCCAGCGACGACGCCGGAGCCTGTTCGGATTTAATAGAATCTTCGTTTTTTTCGGTCATCGTCTTCTTCCGTTCCCCAAAAAAATGGAAAGGCACGTTCTGCGCCTTTCCATATTTTACATAAAATCCCGAAAATAAAAAGGATTTTCGTTATTTTTCATACGGATTTGAACGGATAACCGTGTCTTCGCGTTCCGGACTGGTCGAAATCATGCCGATTTCCACGCCCAGCAGTTCTTCCAGACGGGCGATGTACTTCTTGGCGTTTTCGGGCAGTTTGTCGTATTCGCGAACGCCGAACGTCGACGTTTTCCACCCCGCCAGCGTTTCGTACACCGGCTTGACGGACGCCTGCGCGTTCATCTGCATCGGATAGTAATCCAGCTTTTTCCCGTTGCATTCATAGCCGACGCAAACCTTGATTTCGTCGAAATCGTCCAAAACGTCCAGCTTCATCACCGCCAAATTCTGGACGCCGTTGACCAAAATCGCCTGACGCACCAAAACCGCGTCGAACCAGCCGCAACGGCGCGGACGTCCCGTCACCGTTCCGAATTCATGACCGGTTTCGCGAATGCGGTCGCCGTCGGCGTCGAACAATTCGGTCGGGAAAGGACCGGCGCCGACGCGTGTCGTGTAGGCCTTGACGACGCCGACGACCTTGTCGATGTTTTTCATGCCGACGCCCGCGCCGACAGCCGCCTGCCCCGCGATCGTGTTCGACGACGTCACGAACGGATAAGTGCCGAAATCGTTGTCCAGCATGGTCGCCTGCGCGCCTTCGAACAGCAGGTTTTTGCCCTGTTTGATTTCCTCGGACAGGATTTTCCACGCGGGGACGGCGAACGGCAGGATAAATCCGGCGATTTCGTCCAGCTGTTTCATCAGTTCGGCTTTGTCGACCAAAGGCTGTCCCCAGCCTTTGCGCAGCGCGTTGTGGAACAGCAGCAGATTGTCGACTTTGGCTTCCAGCGTTTCCTTTTCAGCCAGATCGCCGACGCGAATGGCGCGGCGTCCGACCTTGTCCTGATACGCGGGACCGATGCCGCGTCCCGTCGTGCCGATTTTGCCCTTGCCGGCGGCTTCTTCGCTCATATGGTCCAATTCGCGGTGCAGAGGCAGGATCAGGGTCGCCTGATCGGACACTTTCAAAACATCGGGGGTGACTTTCGTCCCCAAAGCCGCCACGCGTCCGATTTCGTCGCGCAAAGCCCACGGATCGACGACGACGCCGTTCCCGACGACGGACAGCTTGCCGCGCACGATTCCCGACGGCAGCAGGGACAGTTTGTACGTCACGCCGTCCACGACCAGCGTGTGTCCCGCGTTGTTGCCGCCCTGGAAACGGACGACGACGTCGGCTTTTTCGCTCATCAGGTCGACGATTTTCCCTTTGCCTTCGTCGCCCCACTGCGCGCCGATGATTACGATATTGGTCATATGTCAGATGCTCCTGTCAAATAAAGTTACAGCGGTCGCACTTCGCCGCCCGTAAAAATACGGTCGCAAGCCAACCGCCGCGCCGCTTCGCGTCCGTCCTCGGGCATGATCCCGCAAACGGTCGCATATCCCTTCGCGCGCAAATCCGCCGCCTGCGCGTAGGAAACGCCGAAAGGAACGAAAACCCGCCGTTTCGAACCGACCGGTTTCAAAGTTTTCAAAATATCCGCCATAAACAGCGTCACGCCGACGGCGGGTTCGCCCGGCGCCCCGTCGACACCCGCGATATATCGTCCGCCGCGTCCCAGTTCGCGACCGGATTTTTCGTCGAAAATCGAAAAGCACACGCCGCAATGGTATTCAAACCCGCGGTTTTCCAAAACGTCGACGGTCAGTTTCATGTCCGGAGCCTCGCGCTTGATCAAATCCGCGACGGCGACCAGACGCGCCCGTTCCGCCGCCGCCTCTTCGGGCAGATCAAGCGGTTTCAGAACGTTCAGCGCGCGGTCGCTTTGCCCGAACGCGCCGAACAGCGCCGAAAACAGCGGTTCCGCCGCGCGCGCCGCACCGCCCGCCGATTTCAGCAGCGAATCCGCCGCGGCGAAATCCTTTTGATTCAGCAGATCCGTCAGCGCCGCCGCGTCGTCGCCGTCAACGCCGAACGCCCTGTACAAAGCGGGCATCAGCGTCGGCAGGTTCAGATCGACGACGAAAGAGCCGACGCCCGCCCGCCGCAAAGCCTCCGCCGCCAGCAAAACGATTTCGGCGTCCGCGTGAACGCAGTCGGCGCCGATCAGTTCCGCGCCGGCTTGCAACACCTGACGCGCGGGATTCAGCGTCGTCGGAAACATGCGCACCGCGTCGCCCGCGTAAGCCAAACGCAGGGGACGGGGTTCGTTTTTCAGCCGCGTCACGGCGATTCTGCCGATCTGCGGCGTCATATCCGCGCGCACGCCCATGATTTTTCCCGAAACGGGATCGGTCACGCGAAACGTCTGGTTCGACAAATCGCCGTATTTCGCGCCGGCGAGCGTTTCGGCAAATTCCAGCAAAGGCGGGGAAACGCGGTCGTATCCGCAGCTTTGAAACACGTCGACGACCGTTTCGACGGCTTTTTCCCGACAAAACGCGTCGGGGGGCAGAACATCGGTCATACCGACGGGCAACAGCCCGCATTTTTCGGATTTTTTCATTTCAGAATCAATTCCGCCAACAGACAATTCCTGTTTTTCGTTTTACCTTGAATCGTCGCCGAATAAAACAAAAAAAAGCATTTCGCGCCTTTTCGCCCGTCAAACGCCGTAGCGTTCGCGCAAAGCGTCCTTGAACGCGCGGGCGGACAGCTCCGTCCCCGTCGCGCGGCGCGTCAGCTCGTCGAAAGACAGTTTCGACCCGAACGCGTGGACGTTTTCGTCCAGCCACGATTTCAGCGCGGAAAAATCGCCCGCGCCCAGCCGCGCGTCCATGTCGGGAACGGCTTTGCGCGCGGCGGCGAAAAACTGCGCCGCGGCGACCGCGCCGACCGTATAGTCGGGAAAATAGCCGAAACTGCCCGCCGCCCAATGAATGTCCTGCAAACACCCTTCGGCGTCCGTTCGCGGAACGACGCCCAGATATTCGCGCATTTTGACGTTCCACGCGTCGGGCAGATCGTCGACGTCCAAAGCGCCGCCGATCAGATCCTTTTCCAGTTCATAGCGCAAAATAACGTGCAGGGGATACGTCGCGTCGTCGGCGTCGATTCGAATCAGCGACGGTTCGACGCGGCGCAGTATCCTTTTCAAGCGGTCGAAAGAACATTCGTCCGTTTTGTAAAAACGCGTCATTTTTTCCGCCAGCCGCCGCAGAAAAGCCTCGTTTTGCAAAACGCACCCCGTCATCAAAAGCGACTGGCTTTCGTGCGCCGCCATGCCGCGCGCCTTTCCGACGGGCTGCAGCGCAAACTCGCGCGGCAGTCCCTGTTCGTACAGGGCGTGCCCCGTTTCGTGCATGACCGCCGCGACCGCGCGCAACGGGTCGGTTTCGCTCAGCCGCCCGACGACGCGCGCGTCGTCGCGCCCGCAACCGGTCTGAAAAGCGGAATCGCGCATGTCCAGCCGCCCGCGGCTGAAATCGAATCCCATCGTCCGCATCAGTTCTTTGCAAAACGCGGTCTGGCGTTCCGCCGGATAGACGTTTTTGAACGGCTCGGGGGCTTTTTTCTGACGCAAACGGACGTTTTCAATGAAATCGGGCAGAAAGTCCTTCAATTCGGCGAACAGAACGTCCAGTTTTTCGACGTTCGTTCCGGGCTGGAACAGCCCCAGCAGAGCGTCGTACGGAGCGGTTTTCGTTTTTTCCCCGACGAGGGCGGCTGTTTCGCGCGCGACGGCGACCAGCTCTTTCAAACAGGGGGCGAACGCCTTGAAATCGTTTTCGGCTTTGGCTTTCGCCCAGACGCTTTGCCCGCGGTTGGACGCGACGGCGGAACGGGCGACCAGATCGTCGGTCAGCGCGTTTTCCTGCATATGCCAGTCTTTGGCTTCGCGCACGTTCGCGCGCTGCCAGTCGTTCAAATCTTCGTCGTTTTCCAAACGATCAAACAGATCGTCCCAATCGCCGCGGGTCAGAATTTCGTGCCGGCGTTTTGCCAGTTCAGCCATTTGATCGCCCTGATCCGCCGTCGCGGCGTCGGGGGCGCAAACGCGGGCGTCCCACCCGATCAAAGCGCAAATGTAATCCAGTTTGCCGATTTCGGCGAACCGCTGTTCCAGCACGGCGTAAGCGTTGTTTTTCATAGCGCGTCCTCTTGCAGTTTCAGCCGGATTTCGTCCAGCGTGAACCGCTGGTTTTTCAATTCGTTCACCCGTTTGATGCGCGGCAGGACCTCCGACGAATAAAGCGTGTAGTCGGCGGACGTTTTTCCCGCCGTTTCCAACAGTCCCAGCCCCGTCCAATAACGCAGGGTGGACACGCGTTCGCCCGATTCCTTCGCCAGCTGACCGATCCGCATGTAGTAGGGATCGCGGTCGACTTCGGCGTAGTCGTGACGCTGCGCCGCGCGAACGTACATTTCCAGCGTCCGGCGGACGGCGCGGCAGATCAGCCGGTCGTATCCCGCGCGGTCGTTTTTGAAAATCGCGTTTTCCAGCGTCGTCCAGTATTCTTTTTTCTCGCGTCTGGAAAACAGCGCGGGCGGATAGCCGTGGCGCATCAAAATCAGGTTCATCATGCAGCGCGCCGTACAGCCGTTTCCGACCGCGAAAGGCAGAACGGACATCAGGCGCAGATGCGCTTCCGCCGCCAGCGCGGCGGGGTGCAGGGTGTGCGCGGTGAACAGCCACATGCCGAATTCGTCCATCTTGCGCTGAACGGTCGCGGAATCGGGCATTTCGTGCATTCCGACGGGAAAGACGCGCTTCGTTCCGCGGTACATGCCGCCGTTTTTGTCGTCCAGATTGCGCGCGACGACGCGGTGAATGCTTTTCACGTCGTTGTCGTCGATCTGGTGGCTGGGACGCGCCGCCGTGTCCGAAATCAGTTCGAACGCTTTGGCGGCGTTCAAAACCTTGATGTGTTCGGTCAGGGAATGTTTGTCGACCGTTTCGTCGCCGTACAGGACGCGCGCCGTTTCCTTGCGCGTAAAGGTCGCGCCGTCCAGGCAGCAGCTGACGTAAGTGCTTTCCAGTTCGACTTTTTTACGCAGATCCTCTTTGGCGTCGTCCGCCGGTCGGGGCAGTTTGTCCAGTTCGGCTTTGATCGGGGTTAATTCTTCGTATGTCATGGCGTTCTATCCTTCACATTTCCTCGTCCGGTCGCAGTTCGATGGGGACGAACGGCGTTTCCGTCGCCCCCGTGTACAGCTGGCGCGGACGGGTCAGACGCGGCGTTTCCGCGTTTCCCTCGCGCCAATGGGCGATCCACCCCGGTATTCTGCCGATGGCGAACATCACCGTGTACATGTTCAGCGGAATCCGCAACGCCCGCAAAATCATGCCCGAATAGAAATCGACGTTCGGGTACAAATGGCGTTCTTTGAAATAGTCGTCGTCCAGCGCGGCGGATTCCAGTTTCAGCGCGACGCCGATCAAGGGGTCGTTTTCGATGCGTTCGCTGCCGATCAGATCGAACACCGCTTTTTTCAAAATTTTGGCGCGCGGATCGAAAGTCTTGTACACGCGGTGTCCGAATCCCATCAGGCGCGCCTGTTTTCGCTTGACGCGTTCGATAAAGCCTTCGACGCTTTCATCGCCGTTCGCCAGCCGGGACAGCATTTCGAACACGGCGACGTTCGCCCCGCCGTGCAACTTTCCCCACAAAGCGCAAATTCCTGACGCGACCGACGAAAACAGGTTCGTTTCCGCCGATCCGACGATGCGCACCGTCGACGTCGAACAGTTTTGCTCGTGGTCGGCGTGCAGCATCAGAAACAGATTCAGCGCCCTGACCGCTTCGGGCGTGGGCTGATGCGGCTTGTGCGGAATGGAAAACATCATGTGCAGGAAATTGTCGCAGTAACTGCGCGCGGGATCGGGATACACGAACGGCAGTCCCATCGCCTTGCGGTAGGAAAAGGCGGCGATTGTGCGCACTTTCGAAATAATGGCGGCGACGGCGTTGCGCATGGCTTCCTCGTCCGCCGTGTCCATGATTTCGGGGGAATAGCAGATCAGCGAATTGACGACCGCCGACAGAATCGACATCGGCTGTCCGTTCGGCGGAAAAGCGTCGAAGTGGTGCAGCAATCCTTCGTGCAGCAATTCGTTGTTGGTCAGGCGGGCGCTGAACGCCTTCATTTCCGCCTTGGTCGGCAGGCGTCCGTAAATCAGCAGCCAAGCCGTTTCCACGAACGTCATTTTTTCCGCAACGGTTTCGATCGGGATTCCCCGATAGCGCAGGATTCCCTTTTCCCCGTTCACATAAGTGATTTTGCTGGCGCAGGACGCGGTGTTGCCCAGCCCAGGGTCGAACGTCGTCAATCCCGTTTTCGCGCGCAGTTCCGTAATGTCGACGCACATTTCGCCCGTAGTGGAACAAAGCAGGGGCAGTTCGACCGACCCGCCGCCGTATTCCAGCCTGACCGTTTTTTCCGTCATCTGATTTCCTTTACCGTTTGTTTCAGCAGACGCGTTTGAGCTTCGGATTCCTCTTTTAAACCCAAAAGGGTTAACAATTCCACCCTCACCGCCTTGACGAACGATTCCGTGTCGATTCCCGTTTTTCGACCGCTTTTCAGCTTTTCGACCAGATCCGGCGTGGCGTATCCCCGCTTTAAAACGGCGACGCAGGCGTCGTGCAGGCCTTTGGCGTAGGCGTTCAGCGGTCGGTTGTCCGGTTCGATTCGCGCGGCTTCGGAAAAACCGATCGCCAGCCCTTCGATGATCGGAATCGGATCGTAACGCCAGAATCCCTCTTTTCGCGCCAGCTTCATCAAATCGGGCGCCGTTCCCGCGCCGCCCATTTCCGCCCAGACGCGCCCGTCCGCCAGCAAAATCACGGAATTGACCGCCGCGACGCCGGCGCCCAAATCCATGGCGTCGGAAACGATGTCGCCCCACAGGTTGTCATAGGCGTAGCACGTTCCTCCCGGCATCGGCGCGGTGAACATCATCACCGCCGCGGCGTCGGGCTTCATGATCAAAAAGTCCTCCCCCTCCACTTTTTTTTGCCGCCAAGCCTCGTCGCGAACGGCTTGGACGACGGGAACGTCGTAAAGATCCGTTTCGTCGAAAGCGAACACGACGCGGTCGTATTTTTTCGCCGCGGCTTGACGGAACACCTGTTTGACGTAACAGTCGGCGTCGGCGCGGTCGTAGTGCATTTCTTCGAACATGTCGCCGGCTTTGACGGGAATCCTGATTTCGCGCGCGCCGATGCGCAGCCTGTATTCGCCGTCCTCCCGCGCGACCCGATTCAGCCCGCCGTATTCGCTTTTGCCCGCCGAAAAGCGGCAGACGGAAAATTCGCCCAACGGCTTTTTCACGCCGCAGGCGTAGGCGGCGTTCAAAACGGCGGCGATTTTCGGACCGTAGGACGGATCGGGCACCAGAACCGTCGTGTTTTTTTCGACGGGACGCGACAGCAGACGCGCGAACGCCGCGTCGACGATGTCGCCCCGGTTGCCCTCCAACCGTTCCAGCCCGTGCTTTTCGCGCCGGTCGTTGTAGATTTTTTTCTTTTCGCCGTCCAGTTCGGGACGCACCGTGTATTTCGACATGAAAACGATGTCGTCGCCCTTTTCGATCGCGCGGTCGCACAATTCGGCGACGTCGGCGCGGCGCGTGACCTTGGCGTAGACGGCGGATCCCTTTGACAGGCGTTCCGGCGCGCGCACGGTTTTGCGGTTGAAATCGACCCGCACGTCGCAATCGTTTTCCAAATTGAAAAACACCCCGTCTTTGGCGCGACCGCCGGACAAAAACATCACGTCGATCCCGCCCGCGTTTTTGTAATCGGGCAGATCCGCGTTCAACAGCCCCGCAATGCCGGGAGCTTCGTAGCGTTCCAGATTGCCTTTGACCAGCCAGTGCCCGCGCAGATAGCCGTTCGGCGTTCCCGTCACCAGTTTGCTCAGTTCTTCGGGCTTCCGGTCGTCGCCCAGCAAAGCCAGCGTTTCCAGCGTCTGTTCGCGCGTCGGCGTGATTCCGGGACCTTTGACCAGCACGGCTTTTTTGTCGCCGCCCGCCATTTCGACGGTTTCGCGGATCACTTCGCCGTCGGTCTGGATCCGCCCTTTCAGGCTCCAATCGTGTTCGCGCACCCGCTTTTCGCCGATAAAGGCGGTAAAAGGCTCGATCAGTTCGCGTTTGACGATTTCATACGCCGCGCCGGCGGATTCTTCGGGCAAAGCCACATCGACATGGGATTCAATCATTTTCGTTCACCGTTTTGAAATAATCGTCCGCCGTCGGAAAAGCGCCGTTCAAAACGGCGACGGCTTCCAGCTGGGCGGACACCAGATAAACGGACGCCTCGTCGCCCATGCGTCCTTTGAAATTTCGGGTCGACGTCGTCAGGACGTTTTTTTCGCCTTTGACGCGTTCCTGATTGCCCATGCACAGGGAACAGCCGGAAATTTCGACGCGCGCGCCGCGGTTTTCCAACGCCCGCAAGATTTGCGCGCGTTCCAGATCGCGTTCGATCAGACGGGTCGGCGCGGCGATCCAAACCTCGACGGGCAGTTTTTCGACGCCCCGCGTGATCCGTTCGAACGCCGCGAAGTCCTTTTCCCCCGACATGCACGATCCGACAAAGCCGAACTGCGCGGGCGTCCCCGCGATTTCGTCCAGCGGCTTGACGTTGTCGGGCGTATGCGGACACGCGACGTAAGGTTGGTCGATTTCGCCCAGATCGATTTCCAAAACGGCGGCGTAGGCGGCGTCGCCGTCCGCGCGCGCCTTGCGCGGATTTTCGACGTAATCGCGCAAAACCCGCGCCCTGTCCGCCAGAACGCCGTTGTTGTCGCACCCCGATTCGATCAGCTTTTCGATCATCGGCAGGGAACGGGATTCGATATGCGCCGCGACCGCCTCGGGGCTTTGTTCGAAATACGCCGCCGCCGCCGACCGTTCCGCCGACGCGTTCGTCATTTTGAACACGTCGATCATGTCGAACGGTTCGCCGATTCTGCGAAATTCCATAATCGCGCCCTCAAAAACGTTTTTGCCGAACAGTTTTTTCGCCTTGTACGGAATGTAGTTCACCAGATCGCGCACGGTGACGCCGCGTCTGAAATTCCCTTTCAGCACGACCAGAACGCTGTCGGGAACGGTTATTTCCGTCACGCCCGTCGCGGCGGCTTCGGCGACGCCGCCAGACCCCAGCGGGAAGCTCAGCGCCGTCGGAACGCGGGTGTGCGAATCCCCGCCGACGACGACCGTGTCCGGAACGACCAGCTCGTTCAGCCACGAATGAACGATGCCGTCCCCCATGTTCAAAGCGATTCCGCCGATCGATTTGACAAAATCGACCAAAGCCCTGTTCGCGGCGACGACGGCGGGCGTTCTGAACCCCAGCGCGGCGTTGTGGCATTGCGATTGCAAAAACAGGGGAACAGCCAGATTCATCGCCGCCAAAGTCCCCCGCATTTCCTGCACGGTCATGCCGCCCGTCGTGTCCTGCGACGCCACGGTGTCCACCCGCGCGTACACGGTCTGTCCCGCGCGGACGCTTTTCAGCCCCGCGGCGGCGGCGACGACCTTTTGCGCCGCCGTCATCGGACGTTCGACGTCGTCGGGCGTTTCGACGGCATAGGGCAATTCGGGGCTTTCACCCAGAATTTCCGCCGCCGTTTGCGTTAAAATCCGTCCCATGCGGAACAGCGTCGCGCCGCCCGCGCGCAGATAGTCCAGCTCGCGTCGGGACAGGGGCGCGAAAGTCGCCGCAAGCTTGCCCGAATCGTCCAGAATCTCCCCTTTCCGCCACACGGCGCGCACGACGTCGCCCGTTTTTAAAACGCCGGTGTCCGTTCTGACGATGATCGACCCCATATCCTGCGCCGTTTTGGCGAAGATGGGTCCCAGAACGCGCCCCGCGAAAATCACCGCGCGCGTTTTTTTGTCGGGCTGGAAACGCGTGTCGGCGTTTTCTATGCCGATGTTCCATTCGACGTTGTTCATACCCGATTTGCGCGACGAACTGGTGCCGATCCTGTCCGCCGCCAGCGCGACGGGAATGTCGGGAAAGCGCGCTTTCAACGCGTTCAGCTCCGCCAGCATTTCGGCGTTCATAAAGTAATGCTTGCCGTGAAAGGGAACGTCCGTGCGCGTGTGCCCGCCCTTTGAATGGGACAGGAAATCCGTCGACGCCTCGATTTCGTCGGGGATTTTGAAAACGACCAGCCGCGTTTCGTCTTCCAAAGGTTCGCGCGCGGAAAACCAGTCGGCGCGCGCCCAGCTTTGCAGCAGGGCTTTCGCGTGCGGATTGCCGGCGTCGCACAGATCGGCGACGTCCCGAACCGACCGGTGGATCAGCACCAGCCGCGACAAAGCCCGAACGGCGGCGGGCGCGGTTTTGTCGTTTTTCAACAGCGAAATCAGGACGGGGACGTTCCAGCCGCCCCTCATGCGCCCCAGATGTTCGACGGCGTCTTCGGGGGACAGTCCGTCCGCGGTCAGAACGCCGAGGACGACGCGTTCCAGAAATTCCGCCTTGACGCGCGCGGCGTCGCCCGTCCCCGACGGCACGCGGTTCAGCAGCAGGTTCAGCGCCTCCGCCGTCCGCTTTCCGTTTTCCAGCAGCGAAACGCACGCCCGCGTTTCGTCGGCGTTCAGCGGTTTCGGCGGCAAGCCGTCCCGTTTTCGGGACAAAACGCCGTCTTCGGGGTGTTTGGGATCGAATTCGCGCGCCGCGTCGTACGCCGCGTAAAAAGACTGCAAGGTTTCTTCGGCGTTCATCTTTTTTCCTTTGTTTGTTCCGTCAGGGAGCGATCAGCCCGTACAGTTCGGGTTTGGACATCTGCAACAGGCGCAGCGTCCCGCCGTCGTCTTTTTCAAACGCCACATAGGCGTCGCCGGCGCGGCGGTCCGTCCCCAGCCGTTTGGAACGCGCCGAACGGGTGAAGGACACTTTTGCGCCGTACACGCCCGTTTCTCCGTCGATGACGGTCCGCGCCACGGACGTGCTGTAATCGACGGCGGCGAATCCCGCGAAATCGTTTTCGACCGCGATTTTCAATTCGTCGCGTTCGCCGTCGTAGTTTTTGGAAACCAGCTCCATGAACGCCGCGACGTCTTTGTCGCGGTAGGCTTGATTCATCGCTTCCAGCGTCCGCCCGACCTCTTCGGACGGATCAACGACGGCGCAGGCGGCGATCAGCGGCAACAAGAACAGCGGCGCGAAAATTTTTTTCATGCGCGGATTCCTTTCGACTTTACGGAACGTCGGGAGTTTTCTGCGCCTGCGCAAATTTGTGCGCCGCGTGGAACACCGACCGCGTAAAAACCGTCATTTTCGAACGCGCGCGCGCCTGCTTGGAACGGGGATAGGTGTAGCGAATGCGGATAAAGCTCATCAATTCGCTGTTCGCGCCCAGAACGATCAGGGATTGCTTTTCCTCGTCGTCCCGCGTGGTGAAACGGACGTCGGCTTCGATCACCTGATAATTGACGCCGCCCCAGCGGAAAGTTCTGACTTTCGGCGTTTCGGTTTTGACATCGGCGTACAGCCCCGAATCTTTCAACGCCTGCATTTCCTGCAAATGCTTTTCCATCAAGGATTCGACGGCGGGGGTGATTTCCTCGTCCACGCCGAAATTCCGGTTGTTGTACACGAAAACGGTCGCGACGAAGCCGTTTTCGGCGTCGTCTTCCCGATAAACGCGGGTAAAGCCCGCACCGCGCTGGTTTTGTTCGCGGTCGGCGACGGGATCGGTCGATTTCAGCCCCGCGATTTCATCGGGCAAAGCCTCGGTCGCGGCGCGTTCGACGTCGACCACCTGCGCCTGCACCCTGTCGACCAAAGACGGCTTGGCTTCGACCGTTTGCGTTGTTTCGTCGACCGTCGCCGCCGCGCAGGACGACAGCAAAACGGTCGCGCACAGAAATTTCAAAGCTTTGTTCATCGGTTTCCCTTTCTGATTTCCGTTCGCGCCATTTTATCAAAAGCCGCGTGAAAATCAAAACCATATCTTTCATTCTTTCGATTTCGCGCGCGCCACGGTCGAAACGGGCAGACGATCGCAGTCGGCGGGATCGAAAAACGATTTCGGCAGAAAGACGCTCTGCCCGACGCGTCCGGGGGAAACGGCGGCGACCGGCTTTCCCGTCAATCCGTCGATCACGCGCGAAACGACGACGTCGACCGCGCCGTTCCCGTCGGGCGGCAGAAACGACAGAACGTCCCCGGTTTCGATTTTCTGATAAATTTCGACCTCCGCCCCGTCGTCGTTTTTGCGCCGGATCACGCCGGCGTTGCGCCAATCGGACAAACTGCGCGACGTTTCGTAATTCTGCGCCGACGCGTCGGGGACGCCGTCGAAAAATCCGGTCGTGTACCCCCGGTTTTGCAGAGTGTCCAGCTCCGCCTGATACGGTTCGAACCGCTACCCGTCGGGATCGGCGAACCAGTCGTCGATCGCCTTGCGATAGGCGCGGGCGGTCTGCGCGACGTAATAGGGCGTTTTGTTGCGCCCCTCGATTTTCAGCAGATCGATCCCCGCGCGCAGGATCAAGTCCAGTTTGGGCATCAGACACAGGTCTTTGGAATTTAAAACGTACGTCCCGCGATCGTCTTCGAACACCGGCAGAAATTCGTCGGGACGCTTTTCCTCCCGCAAAAAAAGCCCGTATTTCCAGCGGCAGGCTTGGGCGCACGCGCCGCGGTTCGCGCTCCGCCCCGTCATGAACGCGGACAGCAGACAGCGTCCCGAATAACTCACGCACATCGCGCCGTGGACGAACATTTCGATTTTCAAATCGGGCAGACGCCGCTTGATTTCGCAAACGTCGGCAAAGGGCGTTTCGCGCGACAGGACGCAGACTTTCGCGCCCAGATCCCGCCAGAACTTCGCCGTCAGCCACGACCCGACGTTGGCTTGGGTCGACACGTGCAGGGGAATTTCCGGCGCGTGTCCGCGCATGAAAACGAACACGCCGGGGTCGGACACGATCAGTCCGTCGGGGCGCAGACGGTTCGCCGTTTCGGCGAAAGATTCCAAAGCGTCGACGTCTTCGTTGCGGGAAAACAGGTTCAGCGTCAGATAAATTTTTTTGCCGGCGCCGTGCGCGCGCGCCAAGGCGGATTCCAGCGCGTCGACCGTAAAGCCCCGATTCGCGCGCAAAGACAGCGACGGCAGTCCGGCGTACACGGCGTCGGCACCGTACAAAAAGGCGGTTTCCATCGCTTCGGGCGATCCGGCTGGCAGCAGCAGTTCCGGCTTTTTCATTTTTTTCCTCTATTTCACGATTACGGTTCGGGCGGGAAAAACGGTTTTGCCGCCGTTCCGATCAACGATTTCGGCGACCACCGTATGACTTCCTTTCACGGGACGCCACAAAAAAGTTTTTTGCGTCGTCGCGGCTGTTTTTTCGCCGTCGACGAACCACAGAACCCGCGCCCCGTCCGGCAGATCCGACACCGAAAACGGATAAGCCTGCCATTCGACCGGAACGCGCGGGTCGACCGCCAGCATCACGCCGTTTTCGGGGGAAAGAACGACGGGCGCGGTTTTGTTTTCGGCGTATGTTTCGGCGACGTTCGGATCAAAATATTCCGTTTCGCCGCCGACGGTTTGCGCGACCAGTCCGTCCGACAAACGCAACCCGCCCGAATTTCTGATTTTGTTCAATTCGGTGAACACGGAACGCAGCAGCAGTCCCGCGCCCGACGCCCCCGTCACGTCGATCATCGGCGAATAATCCAGATTGCCGATCCAGACGCCCGCGACGAAATCGGCGTTGTATCCCATCGCCCACGCGTCCCTGTAACCGGTCGACGTTCCCGTTTTAACCGCCGTTTGAACGGGAAAGTTTAAAACGCTGTCCCTGCCGAATTCGAATTCCCGCGCGAACGGATCGGACAAGATGTCGCCGATCAGCGTCGCCGCCGTTTCGGGCAGGACGCGCCTGTCCGGTTCGACCGCCTGCCCTTTGTACGCGCGCAGGGGTTTCAGAACGCCGCCGTTCGCCAGCATCAGATAGGCTCGCGTCAGTTCGAACAGCGTCGCTTCGGCGTTGCCCAGCGCCAGCCCTTCGCGGTAATAGTCGGCGCCGCGGTCGAAACGCGCGAACCCCAGATCCAGCAAAAACCGAAAATAGTTTTCCACGCCGACGAATTCGATCGTTTTCAGCGCGGGAATGTTCAGCGAATTGCCCAAAGCCCGCCGCACCGTCACGGCGCCGTAATGCGTGCGGCTGTAATTTTTAAAATGGTAGACGCCCTGTCCGACCGCGCGCGAAAACGGCGCGTCGGTGATTTTCGTCGACGCCCGCATGCCCTTTGTCAGCGCCAGAGCGTACAGCAGCGGCTTTTGCGCGGACGCGGGCTGGCGCGGCGTCAGAACGGCGTTGACGGCGGACGCGTTTTTTCCGCCGCTTTCGACCGCCCAGACCAGAATGTCCCCCGTTTTGACGTCAACGACCAGAACGGCGGCGTTGCCGGCGTTCCGCTTCGCCAGATTTTCCAATCGGCGCCGGGTCAGACCGGCGACTTTTTTTTGCAGCCACGCGTCCAGCGTCGCGTCGACCGCCCCGCCGTTCGCCCCGACGTCGCGCAAATAGCGCAAAAAGTGCGGCGCTTCGACCGTCAGTTCGGGCGGCGCCGGCTTCAACGTTTCGCCCAGCCCCGATTCCAGCTGTTCCGGCGTGATGCTTCCCGCTTTCGCGAACGATTCCAGCCGCCTGTCGATCAGCCCGTTTATGTCCGCCGCCCCGCGGTACGGGTCAAACGACGACGGCGCGCGCACCAAAACGACCAAAGCCGCCGCTTCCCGAACGCTCAGCCGGTCGGGGGTTTTGGAAAAATAATACCGCGCCGCCTGTTTGATTCCTCTGCGGTTCGCGGCGTAGGGAACCTGATTCAGATAAAATTCCAGAATGTCGTTTTTTGAAAACCGCCGTTCCAGCCGCGCGGCGTCGATTCCCTCGACGATTTTGGAAAACAACGTCCGTTTGCGCGGCGCGATCATGCGCGCGACCTGTTCCGTCAGCGTGCTGGCGCCGCGAACGATCCCGCCCGCCCTGACGTTCTGCCAAACCGCCGCGCCGCGCGCCGCCCAGTCGACGCCCCCGTGATCGTAAAAGTTTTTATCCTCGGCGAAAACGAACATCTTGACCAGCAAAGGCGGCATGTCGTGCAAAGCCATGGCGTCGCGCGTGTTCCAATAGCTTTGATACGTCGCGTTCAGCGGTTCGCCCGACCTGTCCAGAAACTGCGTCCTGTCCGACCGTGCGGTCAGAGCGGCGAAAGAATCGGGCAAATCCGCCAGATTCGCCCCGACCGAAACAACGGCGACCAGCAAAACGCCGACCGCCGCCGCCATCGTTTTTTTCGCTTTATTCGGCGACTTTGACACGATCCGCCGCCGTCAGCCCGAACACGTCGGGGGTGTACATCGCTTCGGCTTTCGCGGGGAAAGCGGTAAAGACGCCGCCCGACACCACCTGCGCGGCGTAGGAAACCGCGTGCGTCCCCGCGGGCAGCCCTTCGGCGTAGAAACCGACCGCGGCGCGCCCCGTGTCCCTGAAATAAAACGCGCCGTCGTCCCGTTCCGCCGTTCCCGCGGTCGCCAACGCCGAATTGACGGGTTCGAACGCCCCCGGAACGGAATCGCGCAAAGCGACCATCGGCAGGAAAACGGGCGTCGTCACGGTCAGTTCCACCTTGACCCGATCGCCGCGTTTCAAAACCGTCGCATCGTCGAACGGAACGAATTTGCCCCCGTGTTCAACGAAATAGCGGCGTTCGACCCGCAACCCAGCGTTCGCGCCGCGCGACGGATCCGACGGGTAATCCAGAACGGTTTGATAGTAATACCGTCCCCTGCCGTCGGCTGAAATTTCCAGATCCGCCCTTTTTCCCGCGTTTTCAGCCGTCAAAACGGCGACGCCCGAAACGGCGGGATCGGCTGTCGATTCGAAAACGGCGTTTAAAACGTCTTTGCCGTCGAATCCGGCGTTCAGTTTCAAATCGACGTCCGTTTTTGTTTTTCCGGCGTAATCGGACAACGCCGCCAGACAAAACGCGTTCGCCTGCGTGTTCGCCCACGTTCCGTCCGCGCCGCGCAGGGAATAAGCCCCGCGCGCCAATCTTTCCGCCGTTTTTTCATTGTCAAAGGCGTTGATCGCGGCGCAGGTCGATTTCGCGGACGACGCCAAAGTCGCGGCGTTCGGCGCGTCTTTGAGGACCATCGTCCCCGACGTTTGAAACGACGCGTTGAACAGATCGTCGATCAGGGCGTCCGTCGACCGCAAACGCAAGTACAACGCTTTGTCGAAAGCGGTCATCTGCGGCAGGGATTCGTCAAACACCGCGATGTCGGCGTCGGAAACCAGCCCCCTGTTTTTCAAATATTCCGCGGACAGCAGACGCGCCGTCAGCATTTCGGCGGGATCGAACGCGCGGTCCGTCCGTTTGAAAAATCCCGTCAGGTAATCCGCCAGCTTGGCTTGAACGTTCGCGTCGACCGCGTACCCCGCCCGCGTCAGGAAATCGAACGCGAAAGCGGTGTACGCCGTCAGATACGGGGACACGCGCGCGTTGTCGGCGGCGAAGTACGCCATGCCGCCGTTTTCCGCCTGATAAGCGGACGCCTGTTTCAGGACGCCGCGAACGAAAGCGTCCGCGTCCGCCCACAATTCTTCGGACGACACGGCGGTTTTGTTCTTCGCGTACACGGCGGCGGCGACGGCGCGGGACAGTTTTTGTTCCCAGCACGGGTGCGGATAGTCCCGCATCGCCCGAACCGCCGGCGCGACTCCGTTCAGCGCGCCCGCCGAAACGGACACGGACAGTCTGCCGCCGTAATTTTTAACGGCGTCGGGAACGGAAACGGGGATTTTGACGTCGCCGCCGTCGGAAACGCCGTATTCCGCCGCCGTTTGCATTTCCGTCATCGCCAGAACGGGAACGGTTTGCCTGACGCCGTCGACGGCTTTCGCGCCGTTCGCCGTCAGGGTCAGGACGACTTCACCCTTTTCCTCCCGCGGGTTCAGCTTCGCCGTCACGGAATCAAAGAACACGGCTTTGCGTTCAAACGGAGCCAGCGCGACGCGCCGCGTCGAAACGACGGATTTTTCAACCGCGCCCTCCGCCCGCATCGAAACGACGGCGTCGACCGTTTCCGGCGTTCTGTTCAAAACGGACGCGCCCGCCGAAAAATCATCGCCCGACCGCGCGACGTTCGGCGTCAAAGCCCTGATTTCCAGCGGCAGGGAAACGGCGACGCGCGCCTGCGACATGCCCGCGAACCGATCGGGCGTCACGGCGGCGGCGATCACGCGCCACCCCGTCAGGTTGTCGGGCAGCTTCATTTCGAACGCGCCCGCGCCGTTTTTGTCCAGTTTCAGCGACGGATTGAAATAGGCTACATATTTGAACACGTCGCGCACGGGAAAGTCCGATCCGCCGTCGCCGCCCTGATTCGCGCCTTTCTTTTCGACTTTCTGACGTCCGATCAGCTGTTCGATCAGACTGTACGTTCGGACGTCCAGATCCCCCAGTTTGTTCAATCCGGCGTAGGGATCGAAAGCTTTTTCGCCGTCGGGCAGCAGGGACAGCACC
The DNA here is from genome assembly GCA_002440235.1 of Alphaproteobacteria bacterium UBA6347. Classification (GTDB taxonomy): domain Bacteria; phylum Pseudomonadota; class Alphaproteobacteria; order CAAGCB01; family CAG-977; genus UBA11549. The sequence goes on along the minus strand of DJRZ01000077.1, from coordinate 4,564 downwards.
GCTTCGTCCAAAACGACGACGGCGACCTCCACCGGCTGTTTTTTATCCGGAATCCGCGCCGACAAAGCGACTTTCAGCACGTCGGACGGGCGGTACTCCGCCTTTTCGGGTCGGACGTCGATTTCGATTTTCCGGTCGGGATCGGCGACGGGGATTTTCAGATACCCCGTCCATTGCGCGGGTTTGCCCAAATCGACGTCGCCTTTGGTCGGAGCGGCGACGCGCGGGGAAAACGCCGCGACGGACACGTACACGCCGGGGAAGAAATCCGGCTTTACGGGAATTTCGATTTTTTCGACCGACTTTTCCAATGTTCGAACAAAGGATTCCAGCACGCCGTAGCGTTCGACCGTCACCAAAGCCCGCGCCCCCGGAACGGGGTTTTCGACCGTCAGCGAAATCGCGTCGCCCGCGGCGTATTCGTTTTTGTCGGGAACGATTTTCAGCCGGTTTTCAGCCCCCGCCCACGGGACGAAATCAGCCCCCTGAACGTAAAAGGACAACCGCGACGCGACGCCGCCGTTGACCGACGCCGCCACTTTGTACAGCCCGCTTTTATCGGGAGTGAAAACGCATTTTTGCGGGACGGTCGCGCTCATGCCCATGCATTCGCCGACCTGTTCGTCGACGGAAATGTATTTGGACAGATACGCGCTGCCCGCCGATTTTTCGCGGATCAGCTTGTTTTGACGGCGGGTGAAAACGATTTTGATGGGAACGCCGGCGACCTCTTGACGGTTCGGGTTGACGACGACGTATTCGACGGAAACGGGTTCGCCCGCTTTCGCTTCGCCCTTGCCCGTCCGCACGCCGACCAGCCTGTCGGTCGAAAAATATTCCGCCGTCGCGAAAGACGAATAAGACCGTCCGGAATCGTCATAGACCTTTGTTTCGAAACGAATCTTTCCGTAGGGCTTTTCCGACTGCGGCAAAACGCGCGTTTCCGACAGTTCGCCCCGACCGTCGGCGACGCCGCGCGCGTCGAACAGCGTTTCGGGGGCGTAGTCCTTTTCAGCCATGTCGGGTTCGAACGAATAGGCGTCCTCCCCCTTGCCGAAAACGAACGGAACGTAGTTCAGAACGGCAGTTTGGCGCATATTCGCCTTTGAAAACGGACCGCCCGAAAACAGCGTCGCGCGGGAACGCATCGCGACCTTTGATTTCGCCTTGAAAACGCCGCCGTTCACTTCGGTCGCGGATTTAAACGCGGCGGGCGTGAAGTCCGACACCAGAAAACGCATCGGGTAAAGCGCGGCGTCCCCCCGTTTCAGCATCACTTCGTACGCTCCGGAAACGGCGTTCGCGGGCAGCGCGAACGTCCCGTCCAGCGCGCCGAACGCCGACAGGGACAAATTTCCGCGTTTGAAAACGACCGTCCCCGTTGAATCCGAAACGCTCAGCTCGTACCCCGACGCGGGGGCTTTTCCCAGATTTTGCCCGTCGACCTTGCGGACGTAGATTTTATAGGCGACCTCGTCCCCCGGACGGTAGACGCCCTGCGGCGTGAAACCGAACGCGCGCAGATAAAGCCGCGGTTCGGGGAAATAAACGCTCGACACGTTCCAGTCGCTCAGCGCGCCGGCGGACAGGGAAAATTGACTTTGCAAAGGCAGGACGGCGACGTCGTCCCCTTTGGCGACGGAAACGAACAGCGACGGCTTGGCGTCGTCCCACCGGTTCAGCAGTTCGGCTTTCGGATCGAAAGAATCGTATCCCGCCAGTTCGGCGCGTCCCGTCCGGTCGGTTTTCGCGCCCGCCAGAACGGTTTTGCGCGCTGGATCGGTCTGCGGTGCGGCGAACAGTTCGACTTTCGCGCCCGAAACGGGTTCGCCCGTTTTGAAATCGACCGCCCAGACCAGCGATTTTTTCCACCCGATTTTAGCGACCGTCTGCCACGGCGACACCGAAGCGGCGAAAGAACGCGTCCCGCCGCCCGCGGGAGCGGTTTCGAATTTTCCGGCGACGAATCCCGATTTGCCCCGCAACATCGCGCGCGCGCCGTAATCGAACGGATAGGCGGCGTTTCTGATCAGCGGATCGATTTCCGGAACGCCGTAACGCCCCGCGACGGGTCCGTCCGCGTCGAATCCGGCATAATCGACGGCGGCGCGGTTCAGATTGGTGGCGTAGCCGTAGGCGGCGGTTGTTTCGTCTTTTTCCAGAACGACCGAGGAATACGGCAGGTTCAAGCCCGGCTGACGGTCGCCCGTTTTAAAGTAAAACGTCGCGGGCGCGGCGATTTTGTTGCCCCAAACGTCCGTCGTTTCCCCCGAAACGGAAACGGCGTAGGTTTGCCCCGCCTTTTGCGGAAACAGGGAAACGGTGTCGGAAACGTATTCGCGGTCGGCGACGGTCGCGGCAGGCGTCGCTTTGACGAATTTCGACGCGTTTTCCAGAACCGTTTTGTCGGACAGAACGACGCCGACGGGCGCGTCGAAACGGCATTCGGGCGTTTTCAGCCGCGACTGTTCCGCCGAAACGGATTGAATGTCGTATTTTTCGTCGTAGCACCGCAACGCCAGCGCCTGAAACACGGGCAAAGTCCGCCCCGCCCCCGCGACGCCCGATTTTTCGGATTTCAGACCGCCGCCGTTCGAGGCTTTGAATCCGTCGTCAAACGCCAGTTCGTAGGGCGTGTCGACGCCCAGATCCTTGACGGGGACGACCAGACGGCGCAGTTCGCAGTCGCTTTCCCAGTCAAAGCATTCGACGGGGGCGACGTCCGCCTTGACCTTTTTGCCGTTCGCCCTGAAATACAGGTTCGACCGGACGGATCCGTCCTTGACGGGAACGGCGAAAGCGACCTGCCAGCGCGGGCGTTCGGGCGCGGCGAAATCGACGAAGCGCGCGGCGGACGGATTCAGTTCCGGACGTTTTGTTTCGAACGAAAAGCGGCGCGTTTCGCCCAAAGTCTCCCCCGCCGCCGTTTTAAATCCGGCGCCGACAGCGATTTTATAAGCCGTCGCGGGCTTCAAAGCGTCCTTGCCCGTCAGACACGCCAGCGTTTCGCGGTTCACCCAGCGCCAATCGCATTGAACGGCGGGCTTGATCGTCACGGGGATTTCGTCCGCCGTCCGTTCCGCCGCGCCGAAATCGACAACGGGGCGGTCGAATTCGAACACGATTTTATCAACGTCCGTCCCGACGTCCGTTCCGTTCGGCACGACGCGGCGAATATCCAATCCCCGCGCGGCGGCGTCGAAAGAAAAGCACAACGCGATCAAATACGGCAAAAATCCCTTTGACATTCCGGTGTCCCCCGTGTTTTTAATTCGTCAGAACGTTTATGATACGCGCGTTTTCAAAAAATGAACAGACGGAACTTCGTTTTGAAATCAATAAAATACGCCGCGGTTTTCGGCTTGGCTTTCGCGGCGGAACGCTCGGCGGGAACGCGCGCTTTCGTCGTCGACGGCGACACGCTGAAAATCGGGCGCGACACCGTGCGGCTGAACGGCGTCGACGCGCCGGAATTAAAGCAGACGTGCCTGTGTTCGGGCAAGGAAACGCCGTGCGGACAAACCGCCAAAGACGAACTGATAAAGATGATCGGAAACAAAACGGCGGTCTGCCGCGTTTCGGAACGCGACTGGTACGGACGGTTCGTCGGGGAATGCTTCGTTTCGGAAAACGGCGCGGAAACCAGTTTGAACAAAGCCTTGGTCGAATCGGGGCTCGCGGTCGTTCCGGCGGGGGCGCCCGACGCGTTTTTCGACGCCGAAGCCGCCGCGATGAAAGCGAAACGCGGCGTTTGGGCGTGCCGTTTCGATCTGCCGTCCGATTACAGAAAAGGCGTCAGTTCACTTCCTCGATAACATGGGCGCGGACGCTGTAACCGGTGTCTTCGGCGGAAAAGACGTAAGTGCCGAACACGATGACGACCGCCGTCATCAACGCCAGACGCACCCCCGACGATTTGGCGCAGACGGGCAAAGCCCCCGCCATGACCAGCGCGGCGACCTGAGCGACGACGGGGTGGAAATCACGCGCGTGTCCCGCGATCATGAACGAAACGAACGAACACAACAGCACGAACAGCGGGAAAGCGACGTCGTACCACAGTTCCTGCGCCGTCGGTTCGCCCGCGCGCGGACGGAACAACAGCGCGGACAGCGCGAAAGCGGTCAAGCCGACGCCGGCGGGGGCAAGCAATCCAGCCGCCGCGCCCGCCGCCGCGCAGACGACCGCCGCCGCGTGAAACCGAACGCCCGCTCCTCTGTTTTCGACGAAGTCGGCGATCGCCGCGAGGTTCAGAACGGCGACAGAAAACAGCGCGGGCGCCGTGACGGAACACGGCAGAAACGTCAG
>DJRZ01000077.1:0-199 GCA_002440235.1 Alphaproteobacteria bacterium UBA6347 | reverse complement strand
GCCAGCCGTTCGGCGAACCGCCTCGTCTTTTTCGAAAGCAAAGCGGCGACCGACAAAGCGGCGGCGGCAAGCAAAACGGCGAAAGCGTTTTTTTCCCCCTCCCCGAAACCGGCGTAAAAAGCGGCGGTCAGTCCGGACGGGACGAACGCCGCCGCCAAAGCGCGAAACTGTCGAATCGTCATTTTTTCACCATGCACCG
>DJRZ01000074.1:8373-8770 GCA_002440235.1 Alphaproteobacteria bacterium UBA6347 | reverse complement strand
CTTCCTTCGGGAAGCCTTTTTTATTTATAATAACCGCCGTCTTTTTATTAAAACCGCCCGAAGGGATTGAAATGGATCTGAAACGAAAATTTGAAAAAATGCTGTCCGCGAACCGTTTTTTCAATTCGGAAACGGCGGACGGCGCGGACGGGCGCAATCCGTTTGAAAACGATTATTCCCGCGTCGTCCTGTCGTCGTACGTGCGCCGTTTGCAGGACAAGGCGCAGGTTTTTCCTTTGGCGCAAAACGATTTCGTGCGCACCCGCCTGACCCATTCGATGGAAGTTTCCTGCTTTGCCAAAGGGCTGGGACTGGGCGTTGAAAAATTTCTGCTAAGTCGCGGACTGCTGGACGAACGGCGTCGGGATCACATTCCGTCGATTCTGGAAACGGCGGG
>DJRZ01000074.1:2251-8339 GCA_002440235.1 Alphaproteobacteria bacterium UBA6347 | reverse complement strand
GGATTGGTTCACGACATCGGCAACCCGCCGTTCGGTCATTTCGGCGAAGAGAGCGTCCGCAACTTTTTCCGCAAAACAAAAACGGACGCGGCGTCCGAAACCGGCAAAGCGTACCGGACGCTGACGCCCTGTCAACAGGCGGATTTCGAAAACTTCGACGGCAACGCGCAGGGATTCCGCGTTCTGAAAAGTCTGGCGCCGAACCGGCACGGCAATTCGTTCAATCTGACGTTCGCCCTGCTGGGGACGGTCGTCAAATATCCTTTTTCCTCGATTGACGGGAACAAAAAGACGGGCAATCCGTTTCAAAAGAAGTTCGGATACTTTTGTTCCGAACGGGAAGCTTATCAAAAAATCACCGCGGAACTGGGCTTGGCGGCTGGACAGCGGCACCCCCTGACCTATCTGGTAGAATCCGCCGACGACATCGCCTATTCCGTTTGCGACATCGAAGACGGCTGCAAGCTGGATCTGATCCGGCTGGAGGACTTGCGGGAAAAATTCAAAGGAACCGACGGCGAAACCGAATTGCAAAAGCTGATCGAAAAAGGATATTCCTTTGACGACGACAAGGAACTGTTCGTCCAGCAATTCCGCATCGCCATGCAAAGCAAAATGATTCGCGACGTCGTCAAAACGTTCTGCGGCAACATCGAAAGCATCGCGAACGGCGATTTCCAACGAGATTTGCTGTCGGTGTCGGATTCGGCGGCTATACGCGAAGTGTTCAAAGTTTTGGGCGACATCAATTTTTCCCACAAATCCGTTTTAAAACGCGAACTGCTGGGCGGCACGGTGATCACCTATCTGCTGAACATTTTGACAGACGCCGTTTTCAGCCTTTCGCCAGACGAAAAGGGAACGTCCAAAAACAACAAGATCATTTCCCTGATCTGTTCGAAAAAAAAGGACGCGGAGATTTTGAAATCGGCTGGAAACGCCTATGAAAAATTCCAAAAAATCGTCGATTACGTCAGCGGCATGACCGATTCGTTCGCCCTGCGCATGTATCAGGAATTTACCGGAAAAGGCGGTTTCGAATAACCGCCGCCCGCCGGTCGCGTCAAGCTTTTTCGAAAATTTGACAAAATAGAAAAAACATCATATACTTTTCCGGTTGAATAAAGGAGGCGCGACATGTCTTTCTGGTCGAATCTGTTCGGAAAAAAGGAAAAGCCGGTTTCCGCGAAACCGAAAACGCGCGCCGATTTTGAATCGACCTTTTCCGTCAACGACGCGGAACAAACCGGTCGTTTGAACGCGGCGTTCGTTAAAACCCGTCCCCCGCGCGCGGAAGAAACCAAACAGCTGAAAGACGTTCTGGACATCGTCGAATCCGTTCCCGACGGAAAGAAATTGCTCGCCGACGTCGCGACGGCGGGGTATAAAATCAATTTCGACACGTTCCGCGGCGCCAGCACGGGAACGTGCAATCCCGTCGAAAAACAAATCATGCTCTGCCCCGCCAATCATTCAAGCGACGCGGCGATCGCGGCGTCCCTGTACCACGAAATGACGCACGCGATGCAAAACGAACGATCCGGCGGAATGCTCGCCGACTGTTCGCAATACAACATCGCCGATCAGGTCAAGCTCCTGCGCGCCGCCGAGGCGTCCGCGTGGATGGAGGAAGCAAAATTCGCCCACCAAATCAAGGACGATCACCCCGATGTTTTGCAACACGTCGGCAACGCGCCGATGTATAAAGCGTTCGCCGCCGAAATGGAAAAATCCGGCGACGCGGCGAAAGCGGGCGCCGCCGCTTTCAAAGACTGGTACGGGTTCAAAATTTATCAGGCGGGCTATGAAAACCAGCACATCGCCATCGTTAAAAACAAAACGCTGAACCGCTTGAAAAAACAGGACGCAAAAGCGTTTCGCCAATCCCTTTCGTCCGAAGACGCGCTGAAATTCACCGTTATTTCCGACAGCGTCAAAATCGCGCCGGAATTTTTGACCTCGCCCGCCGCGTTTTCCGTTTCCGACGACGGCGCCAAAGCTTTCGCCGCGATTTCAAAGGGATACTCCGCCAAATTTTTAAGCGCGGTCAAGGACGATTCCGTTCAATCCATGTATTCCTACGACACGGGGAAACGGCTTTCCGACCGCGATGCGGAAAAAACGGGCGGTACGCCGCTGATGTCGTCGCTGTCAACGATCTCCAAACAGCGGGCGGCGGGAAAACAGGCGATCGCCTCCGCCGTTCAAAACAAAACGCGTTAAAACGAAAAAACATATTCGGCAGAATCGGGCTATCATTTGAGAGCTTCGGGGCTTAATCCGCGCGCGGTTTGACCGCATAGTAAAAACCGTAACAACCATTGGGAGGTTTTGCTATGAACAAAATGATTGTGAACGCCGTGTTATGCGCGTCTATGATAAACGGAACGACGGCGGCGTCCGCCGCGGAAAACAAAAATCCGTTCGGGTTGGTGTATCGCGGCGCGATCGCCGAAAACGTCGCGGGCAAAGTCAACATCCGCCCCGTCAGTTATAAACTGCACGGTTTGGACATCAGCGCAAACATTTACGTTCCCGCGAATTACGACGCGGCGAAAAAATATCCGGCGGTCGTCGTCGCGCATCCGAACGGCGGCGTCAAAGAACAGGTGGCGGGGCTTTACGCGCAGCGTTTGGCGGAAAACGGTTACATCACGTTGGTCGCGGACGCTTCGTACCAAGGGGCGAGCGGCGGCGAACCGCGGCACACGGACAAACCCGCCTATCGCGAAGAAGACATTCACGGCATGATCGACTACGTTTCGCAATACCCCGGCGTTGACGAAACGCGCATCGGCGTTCTGGGCATTTGCGGCGGCGGCGGATACACCCTTAAAACCGCGCAATCGGACAAGCGTTTAAAAGCCGTGGCGACGTTAAGCATGTTCAATTCGGGACGCGTCCGCCGCAACGGCTATAACGACAGTCAGCTTGATTCCGTTCAGGAACGGTTGGCAAAAGCGGCCGACGCCCGCGCCGAATCCGTCAAAACGGGCAAGGAACGTCTGGTCGGGTCAATGGCGGGCGTTACGGACGAACAAGCCGAAAAACTGCCGTTCGCTTTGTACCGCGAAGGTTTTCAATACTATCTGCGCACACACGCGCATCCGAATTCCACGTTTGAATACACGGAAAGCAGCCTGATGGATTTGATGACGTGGGACGCCACAGATCAAATCGATCTGATCAATCAACCGCTGTTGATGATCGCGGGTGAACGGGCGGATTCCCTGTATATGACGCAAGACGCTTTTGCCAAAGCGACCGGAACGAAAGACAAGGAATTGTTCCTGATCCCGAACGCGACGCATATTCAAACCTATTACGTTCCCGAATATGTGGATATGGTGACGGACAAACTGGTCAAGTTCTTCGGCGAAAAACTGTAAACGCCGGAAACGGAAAAAGGGAAAGCGGACGTTGATCAGGTGTTTTTCATCCGGTTGACGTTCGCTTTCGGCGATTCGCCGAACATACGTTTGTATTCGCGGCCGAACTGGCTCGGGCTTTCGTATCCGACCTCGAACGCCGCGGCCGCCGCGTCGAAATTTTCGGACACCATCAACCGCTGCGCTTCGTACAGGCGCAAACGTTTTTGATACTGCAACGGACTTAAACTGGTGACTTTTCTGAAATGACGGAAAAAGGACGATTCCGCCATATTGAACCGCCGCGCCAGCTCATCGATTTTCAACGGCAGACGATAGTTTTGTTTCAGCCACGCAATGGCGTTCGCGATTTGGTTGTTCCGCGATCCCTTTGTGTTGACGGAACGCAGAATGTCCCCCAGCGGCGATGTCAAAAGCAAATAATGGATTTCCCTGATGATCATCGGCGCCATCACTTTTTGACGTTCCGGTTGTTCCAACAGCGAAACCAGCCTGTAAAAAGCGTCCGACACGTTTTCGTCGGCTTCCGCGATGCCCATGCCCCGACGGGCGGCGCATTGGGGGATCGCCGCCTCCTCGCTCAACAGCTGCCCGATGATGTAATTGTCCAATTCCAGAATGACGGTCATAAAGGGTTTTTCGGGACTGGCTTCGACAATGCTGCCGACGGTCGGAATGTCAACGGACGTGACGACCAGATGATTCGCCGTGTAAGTGAACTTTTCCGATCCCAAAACGGTTTGTTTCCTGCCTTGCAAAATCAAAATCGCCATCGGTTTGTAAAAGCAATACTGATTGAAAGACGGCGCCGTCCTCAGCGACACCTCCAATCCTTTGATCGCCGTTTGAAACATTCCGGGCGTTTTAAAAAGCTGCGTCACCTTGTGTTTCAGCAAATCGAGTTTTTCGTTTGAACCGTCCATAATCCGCTTCCTTTCGGAAAAAAGGATAAAATCAGCGGCGCAGGATTGCAAACGGAAAAAAAATGAGAGAATCGGGCTATCATTTGAAAGCATCGGGGCTGTACGCCGCGCGCGGTTTAATGTAACGTGTACGATTGAAAGCGGACAACTTTTTATTTTTTGGGAAAGAAAAAAATGAACAGACGCGAATTTTTGAAATCCACCGCCGCCGCAGCGGCCGTCGCCGCTTTTCCCAAAATAGCGGCAGCGGCGGTTTCACACACGAATCGGGAGAATAAAAATATGAAAGTCCTATTGATCAACGGTTCCCCGCACGCGAAAGGATGCACCTTTACGGCGTTGAGCGAAATCGCCGCCCAGTTGGAAAAGGAAGGAATCGGCTCAGAAATCTACAACATCGACGCCGGAGCCATCCAGCCCTGCACGGCGTGCCGCGCCTGCGCCAAAATCGGCAAATGCGTTTTCAACGACAAAGTCAACGAATTTGTTGACAAAGCCGCGGAATTCGACGGTTACGTCATCGGATCGCCCGTGCATTACGCGTCGGCTTCCGGCGTTGTCGTTCCGTTTATGGATCGGGCTTTCTTTTCGGCGTTTTGCGCCGGACACGACATTTTCCGCCACAAACCCGGCGCCGCGATCGTCAGTGCCAGACGCGCGGGAACGACGGCGACGCTGGATCAGCTGAACAAATATTTCCAGATTTCCGAAATGCCCATTGCTTCGGGACGGTATTGGAACATGGTTCACGGCGGTACGCCCGACGAAGTCCGGCAGGACAAGGAGGGAATGCAGAATATGCGTATTCTGGCGAAAAACATGGCTTATTTGCTGAAATGCAAAGAAGCCGCCGCCAAAGCCGGCATCACGCCGCCGCCCGCCGAAAAAATCGAATTTACGAACTTTATCCGGTGACGACCGGACGTCGAGCCGCGAAAAAGCCGCCTTTCGGCGGCTTTTTTCATATCCCGATTTTAAGCGCCGCAAGCGAAAACGACCGCTTTTTGTTCGCCGGACAAGACGCCGACCGAAGATCCGCGTTTTCGAATAAAGATAAAAGAAAAAGCCCCGTTCGGGGCTTTTCTTTTCGGCGGGTTATCTGCCCGTTTGATTCAGAGCGATCTGCGCGCGAACCATCTTTGACGCCAGACTTTGCGCCTGCGTCGTTTCCTTGTTTTTCAGAATCTGCCGACGCTTGGCGTCGCCGTTTTTCACCGCGGGGCGTTTCATTCCCTTGGTGCGCGGGGGAATCGTGTCGGCGCGCGTCGGAATGCCGTCCAAAGCTTTGGAATCGTCTTTGCCCGTCATTTCCTTGCGGATTTCAAAGTATTTTTTCATCTGCGTCATCGTATGGTCGCAAACGTCCAGATATTTTCCGCCGTTCAGAATTTCGGGATCGTCCTTGAAATAATTGCCGTGCTGCGTCCACGCGATTTCCGCAATCGTTTTTTGCGCGGAAATCGACATATCGAACGTCATCTGCGCGTCGAGATTCTTGCCGTTTGCAATGTCGCGCAGATCCTGCTGCATCGGTTCCAGCAAATAGTTGGCTTCGTACACCGACTTCGTTCCCTGCTGGTCGTACCACGATTTGAACGTGTCGGTCAGCAACTGATCGCCCAGCTGCGCATTGTTTTTGATCAACGCTTTCGTAAAGCCCGCGGCGATCGGCGGATAGTATTTGTAAAATTCCTGTTTCGGCGCTTCGTCGCCCAAGCGGAACATTTCTTCGCACGCCGTCGCGGCGTACGCCTGCGCGTCGGCTTCCATCGCGCG
>DJRZ01000074.1:0-2174 GCA_002440235.1 Alphaproteobacteria bacterium UBA6347 | reverse complement strand
CGCGGACGAACTGCCCCGCGTGGCGGCATTCGTGGCACATCGTGCCGACCAGCTTCGCGTCGGTGAATTTCGGGTTCAGCGCAATGCGCTTGTGTTCCGGATCGGCGAAACCGAACGCGCGGGTCTTATTGCCTTTGATAAAGTTGAAATGATAGCCGTTGTCCGCCGCGATGCGCAGGGTTTCCAAACCGGTTTTACTGCGCGCCAGACGATTGATCAAAGCAATCATGCGCGGACGGTCTTTTTTCGCGCAGTAGCGCAAATCGACGTCGACCGCGGGCTTTTCGTCGGGATATTCGGCTTTTTTATGCGGCGCGAACGCCTGTTTCAACGTTCCCGCCAGCTTGCGCTGCGCCAGAATGGATTTCCAGCGTTCCATCGTGTTGCCCATGCTCATCGTTTCGCCGACGTTGCCGCGCGGCTGTCCCATTTCGGGCAGACGGCGTTCGAAAGCGTCCTTGTACGTCGGCAGAGCGTCGACCGATTTATCGGGTTCGATCCCCGCGCATCTTTGCCGGATTTCAAAGAACGCCCGCGCGTCGGATTTCGTGCGTTCGCCGACGGAGGCAAAACGTTCCTCGTCCAGAAAATCAGGATTTTCAGCCGACAGGTAGTTGCCGTTTTTCGTCCAGCCGACCTTTTCGACGACGGTTTTGGAATCGACGTTTTCGGCAAACGCGTACATGCGCGTAAAGCGCCATTTAATCGCGTCGTGCATCGGTTCGATGATGTAGCCTTCCTCGTAATTCTGTTTGGTGCGCGTCTGGTCGTACCACCCTTTGAACACGTCGGCGACGACCGCGTCGTTCAAAACGCCCTCTTTGGCGATCGCCTGCTCATAGGATTTGTAAATGGGCGGATAGAATTTGGCAAACGTCGCCAAAGGCCCCTTGTCCCCTTGGTCTTCCAATTCCTTGCACGCTTTGACGGCATAGGCTTGCGCGTCGGCTTCCTTGGCGCGGGAATAACGGACGATCGACGCGACGTTCAGTTTGTCGCGGTCGGGCAGGTCAGCCATGCGCACGGATTGCCCCGCGTGGCGGGATTCGTGGCACAAGGTCGAAACCAGCTTGTCGTCGGACGCCATGGGACCTAAACCGATATAGTTCACGCCGCCGAAAAAACAGCCGAAGCAGTTGGTCTTCGCGTCCAGAAACCCGAACTTGACGCCCGCCTTGTTGGCGATTTCCAGCGTTTCGCGTCCGGCGTCGGACTTCGCCAGCCGGTTGACGATGTGAATCATACGCGGCAGTTCGTCGTCCGCGCACAGCGACAGATCGACGTCGATCGTCAGTTTTTCGTTCGGATCGTAAGTGATTTGCCGTTTCGGTTCTTCCATAACCTGTTGCAGCATCGAAGACGTCATAATTTCCATAGCTTTTGCTCCTTAGCGGGAACGGTTGGCGGCGGCGCGCGCGAAAGCGGCCTTTTGCGCCTGTTTTTCGGACACGTAGCGCTGTTTGTTGTTCAAAATACGGTCTTTGGCTTCGAACATTCCCGCCATCGGCTTTTCGCCCATTTTGGGACGTTCGCGGTGCATATAGTCCGGACGCGTCGGGATCGTTTCCAGCGACGGATCGGGTTTCATGCCGGTCAATTCCTCGCGCAGTTTGAAAAATTCGCGCATATCGCCCACCGCCTGCTGGGCGACGTCCATAAATTTGCCGCTTTCCAACTGTTTCGGGTCTTTGGTGTAATAGTTGCCGTCCTTTGTCCAGCACGCCAGCGCGACGACCTCTTCCGCGGTCATTTTCTGTTTGTCATAGAACAAAGTCGGTTCCCTGCCCTGTTTCAGATCATAGATTTCCTTGGTCATCGGTTCGATCTGATAGGCTTCCTCGTAGACCGTCTTGGTGCGGATCTGGTCGTACCACGCTTCGTTCGTTTCCGTCATCACGTCGTAATTGACCTTGCCGTGTTTGTCATAGGACGCGCGGAACGCCTCTTCGATTTCGGGGTAGCGTTGGGCGAAAATGTTGTAAGGCGACCGGTCGCCCTGCAACGCCAATTCCTTGCACGCGGTGATCGCGTAGGTTTGCGCGTCGGCTTCCATCGCGCGGAAGCACATCAGTTCGGAACGCACGTCCATCACGCCGAACGCTTCGTGCGCGCCGCGGACGAACTGCCCCGCGTGGCGCGCTTCGTGGCACAGCGTGCCGACCAGCTTCGCGTCG
>DJRZ01000015.1 GCA_002440235.1 Alphaproteobacteria bacterium UBA6347 | reverse complement strand
TGAAACCGGCTTTGGCGCGCGGGAAACTGCGCTGCATCGCGGCGACGACGTGGTCGGAATACGTCAAATATTTTGAAAAAGACCCCGCTTTGACCCGCCGTTTCCAAAACATTCTGGTGGACGAACCCGACGACGACAAGGCGACGCAGATGATGCGCGGCATGATCAAGGCGTTGGAAAAACATCACAACGTCGTCGTGTTGGACGAGGCGCTGTCCGCCGCCGTCAAGCTGTCGCGCCGCTACATTCCCGCGCGCCAGCTGCCCGACAAGGCGGTCAGCATTCTGGACACGGCGTGCGCGCGCGTCGCCCTCAGCCAGAATTCCGATCCCGCCGAACTGGAATTTTGCAAACGCAAGATTTCGGCGCTGGAATTGGAAAAGGACATTCTGAACCGCGAAGAAAAATCCGGTTGCGACCACGCCGAAAAACTGGCGGAACTGGACGCCGAACTGAAAAAGCAAAACGATAAAAAGCGGGCTTTGGAAGACCGTCTGGCAAAGGAAAAAGCCGTCGTCGCCGAATGCGCCGAACTGCGCGACGAATTGCGCGAAAAGGGCGAGTCCGACGAAAAAATCCGCGCGGAACTGCTGGCGAAGCAAAAGGAATTGACGGAATTGCAGGGCGACGACCCGCTGGTTCTGCCTTTGGTCGACACGCAGGCTGTTTCGACGATCGTTTCCGAATGGACGGGCATTCCCTTGGGACGCATGGTCAAAAACGAAATCCAGTCCGTTTTGAATCTGGGCGAAGAGATGAACAAACGCGTCATCGGTCAGAAACACGGGCTTGATTTGATCGCCAAACGCGTGATGACGGCGCGCGCGTCGCTGGCGGATCCGAACCGTCCGATCGCCGTGATCATGCTGGCGGGTCCCAGCGGCGTGGGCAAAACCGAAACCGCTTTGGCGCTGGCGGAACAGATGTACGGCAGCGAACAGAACATCGTCACGATCAACATGAGCGAATTTCAGGAATCGCACACGGTTTCGACGCTGAAAGGCGCGCCTCCGGGCTACGTCGGCTACGGCGAGGGCGGCGTTCTGACCGAAGCCGTGCGCCGCAAACCGTACAGCGTCGTTTTGCTGGACGAGGTTGAAAAGGCTCACCCCGACGTGCACGAAATCTTTTTCCAAGTGTTCGACAAGGGACAAATGGAAGACGGCGCGGGGCGTCTGGTGAATTTCCGCAACACGATCATTTTGCTGACGACGAACGTCGGCGACGACGCGATTTGCGATTTGTGCGAAGACGAGGACAACCTGCCCGACATGACCGTGCTGGAAAAAGCCGTCCGTCCCGCGATGATGAAAGTCTTTCCGGCGGCTTTGCTGGGACGCATTTCGATCGTGCCGTACTATCCGCTGGGCAAAAAGGCGCTGTACAAAATCATCGATCTGAAACTGGCGAAAGTTCAAAAACGCGTCAAGGAAAACTACAAAGCCGAGCTGGTTTATACGGACGCGGTGCGCGACGAAATCATACGCCGGTGCAACAACGTGGCGTCCGGCGCGCGTTTGATCGACGCGATCGTCAACAACGACCTGCTGCCCGAAATCAGCGCGGAATTTCTGCGCAACACGATGGAGGGACACGTTTTGAAAAAGGCGACGATCGACGCCGAAAACGAAAAATTCGTCTATGCCTTTGAAAACAAGGAGGAATAAGCCATGCCGACACCGGTGGCGACGATCGCCAACCTGACCGCGACGGGGGACGTCATTTTGGGACCCGGCGGCGTCACGACGATGGTCAAGGGACTGCCCGTCGCCTGTATGGGCGACGCGGTGGCGGGACCGATGTGCGTCGGCGTCGTAACCATGACGACGGCGGTCAACAAACTGGCGAAAGGACGTCCGATCGCCAATATGGGCGCGGTCGTTTCGGGCAGCTGTCCCGCCGCCATGGGCGCGCCGGTCGCGACGCCCGTGACGGTTTGCCCGAACTTGAACGAAATAGTGTGAAGGGGTAAGGATTGATGGTCGCGATCGCCAACGAAACGCTGTCTTTGAAGTTTCCGAAGGGGAAGTTCGACGATTTCTATCTGTACGATTTGACGGTGACGGAGGGCATTTCCGAACTTTACCGCGCCGACGCGCTGGTTCTGTCGGAACGCCCGTACACGGTCGAACAGCTGAACGAAGCGCTGTCGCTGGAAGCGACCGTCACGATCGCCCAGCGTTTGGAAGACGGCAGGACAAAGCGGTCGCGCCGTCTGCACGGCGTCGTGACGGAAATCGAACACGACGGCGTTTTTTACAGTTCGGACAAAACGGACTGTTTCGCCTACCGTCTGACGATCGAACCGGAGCTGGCGGCGTTGCGCCATGTGGTGCGCAAGGTGTCGTACAACGGCAAAACGCCGTTGGACGTCGTTTCCGAACTGCTGGCGGACCGCGGTTTGACCGCGCGTTTCGTCGAAGACTACGTTTCCAAAAGACCGTTCGTTTCCGATTGCGTCTACAATCAGGAATCGTCCGACTTCGCGTTTTTGAAACGTCTGACGGCGATGTACGGGCTGAGCTTCGCGTTCAGGCACGCGAACGCGGACTCGGGACGGGCGGAGCTGTATTTCTCGTCGGGCGAGTGTTTTCCCGACAACGCGGAAATCGCCTATTCGGACGGTCGCGCCCCCGCCGCGACGGAAGAGTTCGATTTCCGTAAAAGCGACGAAAGCCGGAACCTGTGGCGCATGAAAAGCTTTTCGATGAAACGCCGGCAGGGAATCGACGGCGTCGCTTTGATCGAAACGTATCCCGATTCGAACGTCGGGTCGGACAAATGGAAAGCCGGCGCCGTCGGGGCGGGCGACCGCCGCCGCGTGTACACGCGCCATTTTCACAATTACGTCCGCGCGATTCCGCGGGACAAGGTGGACGCGGACGTCGATTTGATTTTGCGGGCGAAACTGCGCGCGTTTCAAATTGAACGGGACGTGTGGAAAGGATCGGCGGACAACTTGCTTTTGATGCCGTGCAAACTGTTCCGGCTGGCGCGTTTTTACGGCGGCGGAAACGCCGCGACGGTTTCGGGCATGGTGACGAAATCCGTTTTGCGCTGCCGCGCCGAATGGCCGCAGTCCATGACCATGCCGCCCGAAGCGCGCGGCGAAACCGGACGGATCGAAGTGACGTTCGAAGCGATGAACCGGTCCGATCCCGCGAACAGCCGTTTTTGTCCTTTTGTACCGGAGGAATAATCCATGAATCTGCGTGAAATGATCGTCACGGACGCCAACGGCAAGACCGGCGAAAAGACGGAAAACGACATCGCCGGATCGATATGTCCCGTTTTGACGGCGGACAGAAAAGAGGACATGTTCCACTTTTACGCCGTTTTGCAGAAAAATCCGGTCGCGCTGTCCCCCGTGCCGCAGGAAAAGCTGCCCGCCGTCGTCACGGTCGTGCGTCCGCTGGGCGGCGCGACGGAGGGGGCGGCGCGTTTTCCGCGCGTAGGGGAAAAGGTGCTTGTCGCCGTGAACGAAGACGGCGGGTGCTATTTGATGGGCTATCTGCCCGGCGAGGAAGCGCCGTTTTCCGGAAAGGACGAAAATCTGGCGGACACGCTGAAAACCAGACAGGGGCAGGTGTTGCGCTATAAAAAGACCGGCGACAACACGGCGAACGAAGACACGGACAAGGATTATTCCGAAATCGGGTTTTATTCCGAAACAACGGAATGGAAGGAAAAGGACGGCAAAGAAAACGCGAAGATCGATTCCGCGACGGGACTGCCTTTCGTCGACAAAATCAGGATCGCTTCGACGGGCGACGTTGAAACGAAAGCGCAGAATTACAACGAGGTGTCCGCTAAACGCATCGGCTTTTTCGCGGGCTACAACGACGACATCGACAGCCGCAAAGCCAAGCAGGCGGAGAATTTGAAAGCCGGAAAAACCGAAGCGGATAAGAACGCTTTTCCGGTGCTGCCGCAGGATCATTTGGACGAATCGCCGGCGTTTTTTTCGGGCGACATTCAAATGCGCGCCAAAAAACGCATCGTTTTAAAAGCCGAAGATTCCATTGAAATCATCGCGGGGCATTCCATCATAAAACTGGATTCGACGGGGATCGCGCTGATTTCCAGAAAAGCGTCCGTATCCGCCGTTAACGCGTGGGATTCGGCGATAACGGTTTCCAGCCGCGACGGACTGTCCATGTTCGGAACGAAAGTCGGCATCAGCGCGGCGTATAAATTCGCGCTGACGGACGGATTCGGCGGCGGGTGTTCAAGCTTCGGCGGCGTCATGCGCGTTTCGGGGTGCGACGTGCGCCTGAAATCGCTGTGCAAGGCGGCGTACACTTCGAACGCCGCGGCGACGGGGACGGCGTTCGCGTCGACGATCGCCTCCATGGGCATGGGAATGGACGAGGATTTGAACGGAACGGAAAGAAGCGCGTTTATAAACGCTTGGCCGTCTTATGTTTCTACCGGCGTCGGCGTGCTGGGAACGCTGATCAGCGTGAACTGGGGGTTCAACACGACGGCTCAGATCGACGACGCGGCGGGCGGCATGGTGGTTATCGCGGATTTCCTCATGACCGTTCTGGGGCTGGTCGTTTCCACGCTGGATTCGATGGTGCTGTCGTCGACCGCCAAGGAAAACGGCGGGCAGGCGGGATTGACGATGGCGGCGATGACCGTGGAGTACGGGCTGGTCATTCAAATCTTTTTCAGGCTGTACGCCAAAAACCACGAATGGCTGAACACGGCGACCTATTGGATGGATTTCAAGGGCGACACTTCCGAATGTTCGAAAAAATTCAGTCATTACACCAAAGGCGTCGTCGACGCGAAATCGCCCGTCGCGGGGCTGGAAACCCCGTTCTTTAAGAATTTGCTGGTAAAGTTCGGGTCGCAGGACACCGTGGCGATAAAAGCCGAGGTGATCGGCTTGCTCGCGCTGATCGGCGGCGCGGCGGCGGGGCTGGCTTTGGGGTACGAACACGTCGGCAACGTCGACGACCGCATTCGCAAGGAATTGGAGGCTTTGTAATTATGGAAATAGACGAAAACACGAAACAAGCCATTCAAAAAGTCGTCAGACCTTTGATCACGTCCGCGGTGGCGTTCGCCGCGGTCGGCGCGGTGACGGCGGCGGTTTCGAAAATGCTGGTCACGAACGTCAAGGAAAGCGGACTGACCGGCGACAAGGAAATGAAACCGACCGACGACGACATGACGGTCAGCAAGGTCGAAACGGCGGCGTCTGAAACCGAAGGCAAGCTTGCCAAAGACGGCGTCGCCGCGCAGGACGCCAGCGTCAAAGCCGCCGAAACCGAAGCCAAAGCCGCGACGGGCGAGGCGACGGCGGCGGAAACGGGCGCGCAGGCTTTGCGCACCAAGGCGGGCGCGTCCGACATCGAAGTCAAAGCGTTGAAAATGACATGAGGGTGAAATGAGCGATAATTTAAAATGGCTGAACAAACATTTCGTTTTACTGCGTCATTTGCTCGTGTCCGACGCGGTGGCGCGGGAAAACTATAAAATCCGCCCCGATTTGCGGGATTTGTTCGCGGGTGAAACGAACGCGGAAAACATGGTCTGGAAATTCGCGGACGTCGGTCGGTTCAAATGCGCCTGCGAACTGCTGGCGTATATTTCGCACCGCCGCGCCGCCGTGTGGTGGGTGTACAACTGCGTTTTGTCGCTGTACGCGGAACTGGCGGAAAATCCCGCCGCCGAACGCGACATCGCGGACATCGGGACGAAATTCGAACCGACCGTCCCCGATTTCGCCAAGGTCGAACCGCCGAAGGACGATCCGGAAACGATCGCCGCCTTTGAAGCCAAAGCCGCCGGCATGACGGCGGATTATCAAAAGGCGCGCGCCGCCTGCGATCCCGAAATGCTGAAACTGGTGGAAGACGGGCTTGAAATCGCTTTTCGCGAATTTGAAAAGGTGCACGGCGTCCACCCGATGAAACTGCTGGACATGGCTGCGGAAAAGCTGGCGGAAAATCCGCAGCCGATCGACGAAAACTCGCCGATTTTCAAAGCCGCCGAACAGTTGAAATCGAAATTGCAGACGGTCAGAAAAGAAACGGTCGACACGATCAAATCCGTCATTCCGCCCAAGGTGCCCGCGCATGAAAAACAACTGTCCGACGACGCGATGCAGGCGGTGTACCGCTGGATCGTTTCGCCCGACGAGGTCAATTCCAGAAAATGCCTGAACGTCGGCAACGAATGCCCCGACACGCCGGCGGGACTGCTGGCTTTGACGTCTTTTTGGGCGGGCGGCAACCTGATGCCCGACGGCGAACGGGTCGTGCAGACCCCCGCGGGACTGGCGGCGAACGGGTTGTGCCAGGTGTTGCTGATGTGCGCTTTGCACAAAGGCGGGACGAGAAAGCTGAAAGAACGCTACGAACACTATTTCGATTTGGGCGTTTCCGTGATGACGGGAGAGGACAACTGGGACGAAAGCGTCCGGATAGGGCTGGCGCCCCATTTGGAAGAGGATCTGGCGCGCAAACCCGAAACGTTTGAAAACAAACCCGCCGCCGCGCCGAAAACGACGGGATTCGTCCAGCGCGAGGAAAAGACCGTCCCGTCCTACCGCCGCTGGAAACCCGCCGCCGTGCGGAATGAAGATTGATTTTTGACAAGGATTTGAAAATGAAGAAACATTTTATCCGTTTGGTCGCTTTGCTGGCTTTTTCCGCCGCGTGTTCCGGCTGTTGCACGCGGTCGACCGTCGTCGCCGGACTGTCCCCGCGGCTGAAAGACTATTACGCGATCTATCCCAGCGTCGAACTGGACATCGCCGCCGTCACCGCCGCCGAGGCGGAGGATATCCGGTCTCAGACCGCCGAGGACTATTTCGCCGCCGGCAATCCCGTGCGCAGGGGCGTTGCGCCGTACACGCTGACTTTTTCGTCGGAAAAAACGGAACCGCAAACGATGAAGCGCGGCGTTGACGCGTGGAGCGCGTGGCTGGAAAAGAAACCCGAAAAGCTGGCGGTCGTCGCGAATTTGCCGCGCGGAACGGAAAAAATCGGCGGGCGCAAGGATCCGCGCGTGCTGATTTTGGATTTGGAAAGCGCTTTTTTGTGGCCCGACACGCTGTATTTTGAAATCGTTCCCGGCGGCGTCGCGCGAATTTATAAAAAACCCGTCGATCCGGAAAGCGAAACGAAAAAATTGAAAGCCGGTCTGAAAAAGAGTAAATAGAAAAAACGCGAATAAGCAAAGGAAACGGATATGCGCTTTGAAGAAATTTTACATTGGAACGACGGTTTGTTTTTACAGCCGCATCATTTGCAGCGTTTGCAACGCACGGCGTTTTTGTACGGGCGCGCGAACCGTTCGGTGTATATGCCGTATCCGTGCGGTCTGATCGATTTCGAGGTTGATTTGGAGGCGCTGGCGTCCGCGCGCATTCTGGTGAAACGTTTTTCCGCCGTAATGCCCGACGGGGCGGAAATCAGCATGCCCGGAAACGCCGTCCTGCCGCCGCTGGATCTGACGAACACGGTCAAGGAACACCCCGAGGACATCACCGTCTTTCTCGCCGTCCCCCTGTGGTCCGAATTCGACGCCAATCTGGTCGAAGACGGCAAGACCGCCGCGAAGCGTCTGTATCTGACCCGCGAACATCAGGCGCGCGACGAAAACACGGGCGACAACGAAATCACGATCGTGACGCGTCAGGTCAACGCCCGTCTGGTCACGCAGTTCGACGACGCGGCGGACATGCAGTTGCTGCCGGTGCTGAAACTGACGTCGGTTTCCGACGAAGGCGCGGATAAAAAGCTGGCAGTCGACGAAAAATACGTTCCGCCGTTTCTGGTGCTGACAAAGGACTGCGCGCTGACCGGAATGGCGACGGATCTGGTCTACGAAACCCGCCGGTGCCGCGACAAGGTGCTGAACGATCTGACAGTGTCGCAGTTCAAACCCGAAACGTTTTCGGGCATCGACGCGTACAACGTCATGCAGTTGCGCGTTTTGAACCTGTACGAAAACCGGCTGTCGTCCCTGCTGACCCTGCCCAATCTGACGCCTTACGCGCTGTATTTGGAACTGCGGTCGTTTCTGGCGGAACTGATGGGCGTGCACCCGGTCAACGCGATCGGGGACGTTCAAAACTACGTTCATCAGGATTGCGCGCCGCAGTTCGTCGAACTGATCAACGACATTCGATCCCTGATTTCCGCGGAAGGCGGGGCGAGCTACATCCGGCTGGCTTTCGCGCCGGCGGCGGACGGGGATTGCCTGTACGCCGCCCTGACGGCGGACAACATCGTCAAAGCCGACGAATATTATCTGGCGGTGCATTGCGGCGCGGACGACCGCGCGGTCGTGTCGGCGCTGGAAAAGGGCGACACGTTCAAACTGATCAATCCGGCGGCGAAGCTGATGCGCGCCCGCGGGGTGAAGCTGACGGAAATGCGCTATCCGCCGCGTTTCCTGCCCGGTTTGAACAACACGCTGTGGTTCAAACTGCAACTGGACGAATCCCCCAGAACGTGGCAGGCGATCTGCGAAGAAAAGGGCGTGATCATCGACTGCGCGCGCGATCTGTTCCCGAATTTGGACGTCGCGCTGTTTTTGACGGTCGTCGGTAACAAGTAATTAAGGTGGGCTTTATGAACGATTTGGAAAAACTCTGCCGTCCCCTGCTGGGTTGCGTTTGCGACTATTGGCAGTACGCGAATGCCGGAAACCGACCGGACAAGGAAATCTTTCTGCGCCGGATCAACATGCTGCTGGCGGACGCCCGCGAAACTGCCGCGAAATCGCCCGCGCTGGAAAAGGAGTTCGCCCGCGTCGAACGCCCGCTGATTTTCTTCGTCGACTATATGGTCAAGGAGGGAAATTTCCCGTTCAGCGGCGAATGGCGCGAACTGGCGCGCGACTATAACGAACTGTCGGGGGACGAAAAGTTTTTCGATTTGCTGACCGAAGCGCTGGACGATCCGGATTCCGGCGATTTGCTGGAAGTGTTCTACACGATGATCGGATTGGGGTTCGACGGCATTTACCGCGGCAATCCCGAATACGTCGAACGGCGCATGAAAGTGTGCGCGTCGCGCTTTTCCCGATCGAAATTCGACGTGTCGGACGAAACGATCACGCCGATTGACGTCGAAAATCTGAAAACCGCCCACGCGCAAAAAACAAACCCCTTTAAAACGGTAAAGTGCGCGATGATCGCGTGCGCGGCGTTCATGATATTCGCTTTCGCCGTGAACATGTCCGCGTTTTTGAACGCGACCGACGAATTCCGCCGCACTCTGTTCGTCGCGGCGCAAAGCTCCATTCCCCAGACGTACCGCAAACCTTCGACGTTCAAAGCCGTATCGCCGGCGTCGGACGTTTCCCTGCAAAAAACGGAGTGACCCGCAATGAACAATTCGATGAAAATGATGAACAACTCCGTTTTGGAAACGGGCGGCGGCGCGCCCGCGGGACTGTACTGGGTCGTCGGGGCTTTGGTCGTTCTCGCCGTCTTTTTCTTCATTGTTTTGCCGCTGGCGCGCAAATACGGCAGAAAACGGTTGAAAGTCAAGGAAACAAAGGAAATCAAAAACGATTTGATGATCTGGCATCATTTGGCTCAGCTGGTGCGCGGCGGCAGCGAACACCAAAAAGCCAAACAAAAGCTGTCCGACCAGATCGTCAAAATCAACACGCTTTTCAGACAGGGGTTGCGCCTGTTGAAAATGCACAGCCGGAATCTGTACGAACAGCCGTGGTTCATGATCGTCGGCGAACCGATGTCGGGCAAATCCTCGCTGTTGCGCAACAGCGAACTGGAAATGGTCGCCTCCGTTGAAGAGGAAACCGCCGAAAACGGCGAAATCAAAAGCCAGCCGTTCCGTTTGTGGCTGGGGGCGAAATCCGTCGTCTGCGACGTCAACGGACACGTTTTTTTCGACCGCTGGCTGAACGGCAGCAGCGCCGAATGGAACTACATCGGTCGCCTGTTGCGCCGCAAGCGGTTTAAAAAGCCTTTGGACGGCGTGGTCGTCACCATTCCCGCGGACGCTTTGCTGGCCGACGACGAAGCCCTGTCCCAGCAAAAGGCCGTGCTGATGACGACGGAAATCGGTCAGCTGCTGCATACGGTCGGAATGCGTCTGCCGTGTTACGTCGTCATTACGAAGACCGACATGGTCAACGGTTTCGACGAATACGTCATGAGCGTCAGCGACGATTTGCGGTCGCAGATTTTCGGGTGGGTCAACGATTCTCCGACGGCGGCGTACAGCGCGGAATCGTTCAAAAAATTCTGGGACGGATTGATCGAACGTCTGCGCGCAGGATGCGAAAAAAGCATGCTGTCGCGCAATGTGGCGACAAAGCTGTCGGCGCTGGACAGCCGCACGGAAATCACGGGAAAGATTTATCTGTTTCCCGAAAACTTCGCGAAGCTGTATCAGAATCTTTCCGTTTATTTGCGCGCCCTGTTCGGCGAAGGCAATTTCCACGGGGCGGACAACGCCGTGCTGGAAGGCGTGTTCTTCACGTCCGCCAAAAGCGGCGATGTCACGCTCAGCCCGTCTTACGCGCAGTTGTGCAACCGACCGGTCGAAGAGGCGCCGATCCCGCACGAATCCAAAAACGGATCGCGTCCGTACTTTATCCGCGAATTGTTGCGAAAGATTGTTTTCCGCGTTTCGCCGGACGCCTGCTTTACCAAAAAAGAGCAGGTCAAGCGCAACATTCCGAAATACCTGCTGTGCCTGTCGATGGTCGCTCTCGGAACGATTTGGCTGTCTGCGGCGCGTTTCAAAGCGGCGAAGCTGGAAACTCAGCTCGGTTCGTCGACGGAATATTACGCGTCCCTGACGTCTTTGCTGCAAAGGGGCGGGCTGTTCGATTCGCCGCTGATCAAAAAAACGGACGACGGTCGCTACGTTCTGGACAACGATCCCGTTAAAGGCGAGGCGGCTTCGCGCTTGCAGCTGTTTTTCGAAGCGTATTCCGAACGCGAAACGGAAAACGTCGCGCCGTTCGGTTTCAAAACGGCGAGCCTGTTTGTCTTCGGTCGCGACAAGGATATGGGATACGACGACAAAGCGTTCATTTTCAACCAGATGCAGGCGATCATGGTGCGCATGCCCGTTATCAAAAGCACGGGCGACAAAATCATCGCGCAGGGCGAAAACGCCGAACTGACGTCCAATAAACGCGAGGTCATCGCGTCGTTTTCCCTGCTGGATTCCGTTGAAAACGAAGACTTTACGGCTTTGTTCGCCAAAGGCGGATTCCAACTGAAACCGATGATCAGCTATTTGATTCCCGATATTCCCGGCGACACGATGACCCTGCTGAACGGTTTTCAAACGCGCTACGACCGGAAATACACGATGACGATGGATCCCGCCTATATTCATTCCTCCGCGTATTTCGCCGCCCAGCGCACGGGGCTGGACAGCATTCTGTCGGCGTGGAACGATCTGAACGCCTATCCGCAGACGCTGTATTCCGGCATTAAACGCGCCGTCGCCCTGTCGGAACGGCTGGAAGAAACGTATCGGGGGCTGGACGAACAAAGCGGCGGTCTGGATTCGATCATGACGGCGGAACAGCTGAACGAAAGCGTTTCGGCGTGGAACGATCTGGTCGCGCGGCAAAAGGAACAGGTCGCCGGACTGGACCGTTTGATCCGGCGCATTCAGGTCGCCAACCCGATGAAAAAGGAACGGACGGACGCGTCTTTCGGCGTGTGGGGCGGCGGCGTGTCGCTGGACGCGCTGGTGCGTTACGCCGCGCGGGATTACAAAGGGCTGTTGAAAAACGATTTCGATTTCGTGTACGACGAAATCAAAAACTTTCCGATCCAGCCGCAGGACATGCGGGCTTTGCGCGAAACGATCAAAAGCAGGGAGGAAAAAACCGCCCGAAAGCTGACGCGGGAAACGGCGGATTTGCGCAAACGGATCGACGAACTGAAAAACGCTCCGCTGTTTAGTTGGCAGTTTTTTGAAAAACAGGACTTGTCGGGCTATACTTTCCGCATTTGGGAAAAACTGTACGCCGCGGCGTCCGTGTTGAAAGTGCCCGACGACGCGGAACTGCAAAACGGCGATTTCAAATCGATCTGGATTAAAACGCAACGCTCGATCAAAGAGGCGCTGGCGAACTACGACGCGATCGCCGCGCAGTATCGGGACAACGGGGAAATCGCGAAAAAAGCGGCTGAAATCCGCAAAATGCTGCTGGCGAACGCCGATCTGGTCAGAATCGTCGTTTTGGATTCCGAACTGAAAAAACTGCCGGAAACGCAAACGGAAACATACGGATTCGTGGAACAAAAGGCGGCGGAGGAATCCGTGTTCGATTTTTCGGAACGGCTGGCGCAGGAATCGATCGGCGATTTGAACTACGCCAAAGGGTACGACCCCGCGGCGGTCAAACAGCTGTTGGAAAACGTGTTCAGCATCGCCCAGCCGTACATGAAAAACAAACAATTCGGACCGCAGGAAGTTCTGCCGCCCACGTTCATGCGCGAATACAGCCGCTATGACGAACGGCTCGCCGTGTTCGAAAAATATCTGGACGCGTTTTTGCGCTATTGGGGGACTTATCCCGACAACGTGTACGAACCGGCGAACAGCTGGGCGGAATTTAAACAGCGGCTGGAAACGTTAAAGGCGTTCCGGATCAACTCTCTGCTGCAAAACATTTACGCGCGCTGTCTGAATATTTTAAAGGACATCGACGACACGTTCCTGTCGGACGTTTTGAAACGGCAAAAGGCGGACTACGCGGCTTTGGTCAACGACGAACTGAATATGCTGACGCCGCTGTTCACGGACGCCGGACAGAAAGCGCTGAACGCGTGGGCGGAATTGCCGGACGATCCGGAACAGGCGTGGAACAAGCTGACGTCGATGTCGGACAGAGAGCTGAAGAACTCTTTCCTGAACGTGTACACGACGGCGCCGCACAGCAAAATCGGGTGGTGGAACGGCTTTGTCGAAAACGGCGTCGATTTGCTGCGCCGCGAAAACGAAAAAAAGCTGGAAGAGAATTTCCAAAACATTTTGCGGGATATGAACGCGTTTCCGCTGTGCCGGAACTGCGGCGCGAAAAAGACGGTATCGCCGCGGGAAATGCGGAAACTGACCAAGTTGCTGCAAATGACCGCGCGCGAACGGACGGAAACGGACGACGGCGACGCGCCGTTGTTCGACAGAAACCTTGATTTGTTCAAGGAAAAGGAAAAACTGGAATGGGCGTCCGACATCTTGAAAATCGCGGATCAGCTGACAAACGCCAAAAAACCGCTGGTCTGGTCGCTTTATCAGGCGCCCGTCGAAATGCAGAACAATCTGATGCCGGTCAAGGGCGTTTCTGCGGTCAACCGGTTTCGCGCCGTCGAACTGACGACTGAAAAAGGCGCCTCCGGTCGCCGGTTCAGCACCGCCATGACGACGGAAATCAAGCTGGGACAGGGGGCGGCGTCCGCGCCGGTCACGCTGAACTTCTACAAACTGTCCGGCGACGAAACGCCCGAAGCGCGCATTCGTTTCGCCGATTACTGGGCGATTTTCCGGATTTACCTGCAACGCGGCGGCTATCAGGATCCGAACAACGGTCGGATTTACGTTCCGCTGACGGTCAAGGATAAATCGGGCGCGAAATTCACCTATTTCGTTGCGGTGAAGTTCAACCGGGACGTGCCGTCGCCCGACGAATGGCCGACGAAACGGGATTGGGAAAAGGCGGAAAAAGGCGAAGGGGACGAAAAAATATAAAAAAGTGTTGCCAACGCCTTTTCGCGGTGCTATATAATATTCGTTATCTGATCGCGGGATGGAGCAGTCCGGTAGCTCGTCAGGCTCATAACCTGAAGGTCGTGAGGTTCAAATCCCACTCCCGCACCCAATAAAGCCCTGCAAGTCGTTGACTCGCGGGGCTTTTAAGTCGCCGTTTCCGACGGCGCCTCGTTCCGCAAGGGAAAACGCTCTTCCTTTTTTTTCTTGACTTCAACGCCGCTTTAAGTGCCAAAATCGTTCCCGTCAAAGCAAAGGGGAGGGCGAAAAATGATCGTCAAACAGGATTTTTTCTTTCCGTTCGCGGGCGAAAACAGGCGGCTGCACATTTATCTGCCCGACGATTACGACGCGTCGGACGAACGCTATCCCGTGATGTACATGTTCGACGGACACAACCTGTTTTTCGATTCGGACGCGACGTACGGCAAAAGCTGGGGATTGAAAGCGTTTCTGGACGGCTGGGAAAAGAAAATCATCGTCGTCGGACTGGAATGTTCCCACACCGGCAACGACCGTTTGCGGGAATACTGCCCGTATCATTGGGATTCGTTCGTCGGACCGATTGACGGCACCGGACGCGAAACGATGGAATGGATCGTCAACGACGTGAAACCCCATGTCGACGCGGATTTCAGAACGTGGTCCCACCGCGAAGCGACGGGAATCGGCGGCAGTTCGATGGGCGGGCTGATGGCGCTGTACGCGGCGGTCTGCCATAACGGCGTTTTTTCAAAAGCCGCGTGCGTTTCCTCCGCCATTTCGTTTTGCGGACGCGAACTGCGCGCTGCGATCGCCGGAAACGACTTGAATCCCGACACGAAAGTGTTTCTGAGCTGGGGCGGCAACGAAAGCGGTTCCCCGCGCGGCAGGGCGATCGCGAACGCCTGCAACAAATCCGTCAACGACCGCCTGTACGCCAAAGGCGTTCAACCCTACATGTACCGCCAGATCGGCGGCAGACATTGCGAAGC
Source organism: Alphaproteobacteria bacterium UBA6347 (assembly GCA_002440235.1). Lineage (GTDB taxonomy): Bacteria > Pseudomonadota > Alphaproteobacteria > CAAGCB01 > CAG-977 > UBA11549. Next base: position 35,470 of record DJRZ01000015.1, on the reverse strand, counting down.
CGATTGGGAAAAACAGGTGCCGCTGTTTATGAACTGGCTGTGGCTGAACCGCGGTTGAAACGACGCGCGCGTCCGCCGCAAAAAAAAGCCGCCCGAAACCGGACGGCTTTTTTCGTAACGATTTTAAATTCAACGGGACGCGCCCTTTTGCTGCAAGGCTTTCAGCGCGTTGGACAGTTTCTTTTCGTCCTTGACCTGCTGAACGATCAGCGCGCAGTTCGTCTTTGTGCCGTCCGCGCGGTTCACGGTGATCTTGTCCAGCCCCAGCTGTTCGGGCGTGCGCTTGTATTTCGACATATAGGGAATCAAGGCGCGGGACATGATTTTCGCGCGTTCTTCGCCGATGCTCAGGCGTTCGGGCGTTTCCAGCGCTTTGGCGTCGGTCAGAAACTGTTTGCCGTCGTAATCCTTGAACAGCGTGTCGACGATTTTCTTCGTCGGACGGTCTTCGGCGAAATACTGCGGTTCTTTTTCCTTTTGTTTGGTCAATTCGCGCGCGACGGCGCCGATGTACTGCGTGTAGCCTTTGGTGTAGGACTGTCTGACCTTTAAGTCGTACCACGTCAGCAGAGCGTCGGCGCGGGCTTTGTCGACGTCGCCCGTTTCCTTGAACGTTTTTTCGAACGCGGTGCTCATCGGCGCGTAACCGGATTTTTGGTGCGCGTCCCAGATTTTGGGATTCGTTTCGCGCATTTCGTGGGCGTAGGTGACTTCGGCGGCGCAAGCGTCGGCTTCGATCGCGAATCCGCTGACGAAAAACGATTTCGGCGTCATTTCGGGCGAAGTCGTCTGCATTTGCGAATCCTGCCACGCGTGGCGGATTTCATGCACCATGGTGACCGCCAGATCCTCGTCGGACATTTTGGGGTTCAGAGCGACCAGATTCTTGTCGGGCGAGAAGTATCCGTAATACTTCATCTTTTCGAACACCATTTCCGACCCTTTTTGTTCCAGAAATTCCAGAGTCTGGCGTCCCGTTTTGCTTTCGGACAGCATTTTTTTCAGCCGTTCCATGCGTTCGGGCGACTGGTCGACCTTTTGACGTTTGAACGCGCGCGCCAACGGACGGTTCTGCGCGTTGCGCGATCCGCTGTGGAAACTTTCGACGCCGCCCTGCGCCATAAATTCCTGATAACTTAAAACCATGGTGTTATCTCCTTCAATTCGTTAAGGGAAATATGAAGGGAAAATGATTTTTTGTCAACTTTTTTGTACACGAAGCGGTGTTTTTTTACAGATAAAGCTCTTCGGGGGCGAAACCTTTGCCCGCCGTGCCGTTGTTCACGACGTGCATGTACAGCCGGTACAATTTTTCCGCCTTTTGCAAAGCGAAATTGACAACGTCGCGTTGCACGTCGAATCCCTGCTGCGGATCAATCAGCGGCACGTTGATGCGAATCACGGCGGTTTTGCCGTTTTCCTTGAACGTCATGTCGCTGTCCATATAGGGCTGGTAGGGCGGCTGAATCATCGCCAGAGTCGTCATCGCGAACGACAAATCCATAAATCCCTGCGGCATTTTGTGAATGATGCGGACTTCGCGCGGAAATTCTTCGGGCGCGAATTCGACCCAGGACGCCTCTTCGGCGCTGCCCGTCGGTTTCTTCATGCCCAGTTCGGGGTAGCGCTGGCGGGTGAAAGCCAGCATGTCCGCGAAAAATTTGCCGACGATCGTGTCTTCGGCTTCGCGGTATCCGGCGGGCAGATTGAACACGCCGCCCGGAAAAATGCGGAAATCGGACACGGAAGCTTTTTTCTTCGGCTGGACGACCGGTTCCGGATCGTCTTGGAAAGTCTGCTGTTCCGCCGTAACGGGCATCGGAGCCTGATCGTACGCGGCGGACTGGCGTCTGGCGACGGAAACGTCCTGCAAAGACGCCGCGGACGCCTGCGTTTTCGCGCCGCCCGTCACGGGGGGCGGTGCGGACGAATACGTCGCGGCTTTGTTGCGCATTTGGCGGCGCATGATGCCCGCGCCCTGTTCGATGGCTTTGCGGATCAGCGTTTTTTTATAGGCGGACCGTTCGGGCGTCGCGCTGTTCGTTTTGACCGCTGCCATGGAAAACCATTCCTCGATTTCCTCGTAGCTGAGATAGCTGGAAAAGTATTCCGACGGTTCCAGACTGGAAAAGTACGCCTGCGGGGACAAAAGACAGGTCAGGTATTCGTCCCACAGCCCGTCCTGTACGCCCTTTTCGCCGAATTCGAAATAACGCTGCGCCTGCAAATCCTGCTTGGGCTGGTCGATTTTGTTTTCGATCAGAATCGCGCAGCGGCGTCCGGCGGACATTTCTTCGAACACGAACAGAATGTCGACGGATCCCAGCGGTTCCAAAACGGGGGTGTGCCACGCGCCGATAAAACGGCGGAACTGGCGGGTGCCGCCGTACAGCTTGTCCACCAGCCATTTTTTAAACGGGTCGGAGGACAGCATTTCCTCCAACACCAGCAGATCCATATCCCTTTCCGCCAGCAAAGCGAACGGCGGCGCGGACAAATCAATCATTTTTTCACCCGTTAGATGCGACTTTCATATTCTTATATAACGAAACCCGCCCGTTATCAAACATTAAAACGCGCCGCGCCGGAAAAGGTGACAGAAGATGAATAAAGCTTATATTTCTTTGAAAAAATTAAGCAATTCGTCTTCTTTTTCTTTATTCCTTTTTTTCCATTCGTTATAAGTCCAATCTTTCAAAGAGGCTAAATTCCGAGCCTCCGCAATACTAGATTTTTGGTATTCTTTTTTCTTTTTTTGGAAGAACTCGTTGCTTGCCCGAATATTAAGTTCTTTTTCCAAAAGAACAAAATTCCCGAGAGAGTTTAATTTTTCGCTATATTGTTCTTCCGTCCAGCCATTGTAATTGTTGTAGCCGCCTTTTTGGGGAAGGATATGTTCAACTTCCCAAGTTTTAAGACTGCATAATTCTTCTTGGTCTTGCTCGTTGTTTAAAATTGCCAACAGAGAGGTAAGACTCCATCTCCATTTGCCGTACTCGTAGGAACGAATGTTGTTTTTAAAGATTTCGAAAATTTTTTCATAACCGTTGCGGTATATACTTAAATAATCTTCGCCTTTATATATGGCGCCATAAACTTTATAAGTGGTGTCTTTTACGGCGTTGACGGAGTGGTAGGCAATCGCGTTTGCGTAAAAATATTTTATAGTTGCCATTATTAAATCGCGAAGTTCGCTTTCCTTTTCTTCGGACAACCGCCATTCAACACTATCGTTTTCTTCTGTTTTGTCGGCGTATTTGTACCAAAAAACGATAATGGGATAAAGAACGTAATCGTTCGGACCAAAGTCAAGAATTTCCCATAAATTTTTCAGTTCACTCGAGTGGAAATTTTCGCCGACGCTGTTTATTTTTTCAAATGTTTCAAGCGTTTCTCTCCAATTTTCAAATGTGGACTTTTGCCCTTTGCTTTCAAAGAACTTTCTTAAAGCGACTTCACGAGATGTTTCGCCCGCTTCCGCCCGTTTAATGTGCATTAAACAACGAAACAAATCGCTGATATTGTCGTCGCCATTATCTCCGTTCAAATTATCCCATCGTTTGATTAACTCTTTTTTCGCGTCTTCATTCGTTGCAATGCTTTTGAACATGTAGGCTTTGAAAATATCCGCGTCTCCCAGCGGCATGCCTCTGTTGTTCACGGTATTAAAGATTACAAGCGCGTCGTCCAAGGAATCGCATTCAATGGGGAGAAGCGTGACTTTTTGTAAAAACCATAAAATAAAATCGTTTAAGGCGTCCGCATTTTTGTCGATGATAAATTCATCTACCTTTTTAGCGATATAATTGTAATTTTTTGAAAACCTGTCGTTTCCTGTTGTTATGTTGCGAAGAACTATGTTTTCTAGATTTGTTTTGTCATTATCTAAAACGCGTGTGTTTATTTTCGTTTCGTCTTTTAACTCACGGGTCAGTTTGTTTTCTTGGCGCAAACACCTTTCCAACGTTTTTGCCGTTCTCGCTTTTTCGTACAAAGCTTTGATCAAAAGAGTGACTGTCGTCAGGCGTTGTTGACCGTCGACAACGTTCCAAACATCGGTTGTCTTCTCATCTTGGGGATAGAGCACAATGCTTCCCAGATAGTAGGAATTGTTTTGATCGGATAAAAACGCGCCGGTAACATCTTCAATTAATTTTGAACATTCGTCCTCTTCCCATGAATACGGACGTTGAAATTCAGGAATGATATAAGAATCTTGAAAAATATCGGATATGCTTTTCGGGGCTGCTTGAATTGCTTTCATAATACGGACTCCATAAAATGGTTTTCTAAAAAGATAATAATTTTTTTTTGATTAGTCAAGCAAAATTAAAAATTATGAAAAAATAAAACAGCCCCGGGACGGGGGCTGTTTTGAAACCGGCGGGAATTATTCGTCGGCGGTTTGCGATTTTTTATGACCGTTTTTCAATCCGTCTTTTAATCTTTTCTTGCCGGATTTGCGGGACGTCGCGGTCGATTTTTGATCGCCGTTCTTCAATCCCTCTTTCAGTCCGTCTTTTAAACCGTATTTCAATCCGTCCTTCATGCCGTCTTTCATACCGTCGGGGCGGGCTTTTTTATGACCGTTTTTCAATCCGTCCTTCAACCCGTCTTTCAGTCCTTCGGCGGCGATCGTTGTTTCTTCGGCGGTCGTTTCGTCCGCGAAAGCCGGCGCGGCGACGCCGAAAGCAAAAACGGTCAGGCAGGCGTACATAAGCAGTTTTTTCATGGTTTTTCTCCTTGGCGTTGAAAGTAAAAGTTTATTTTTCGCGGATCAGGCGGAAGCAGACGTCGCCGTATCCCTGTTCGGGGGCGCGGATTTCGCCGCGTTCCTCCGTCCTGCAATCGGTGCGGGCGGATTTGTACGATCCGCCTTTGACGGCGTTAGCGCCGTTTTTGGCGGTGGACGTCCATTCCCAGCAGTTGCCCCACATGTCGACGGCGCCGCTGGCGGACAGCGTGCTTTTGTAAGCGGTCACGGGCGTCGTGCCGTCGTGTTCGCCGTTGTTGAAATCGGCGTCTTTTGGCATGTGTCCGGCGGCAAGCTCCCATTCCCGTTCGGTCGGCAGGCGGTAGGTCGCCGTTCCGTCTTTGGCGGACAGCCAGCGGGCGTAGGCGGCGGCGCCGTCATAGGAAACGTTCGTCGCGGGGTGGTCCGCTTTTTCGGCGCGGTCGCCGGAGGGGCGGCGCCCGTTCGCGGTCAGAAAAGCGGCGTATTCGGCGTTTGTCACGGGCGTATAGGCGATTTCGACGTTTTGCGCCGCGCCCAGAACGGGCAGAAATCCGTCTTTCGATTCCCGCGCGCCGGGGCGCAGACGCGGATCGGTGAAGCGGCGCATGCTTTGTTCGACGCGGTTTTCCTTGTCTTTGATCACTTCGTCGACGATCTGCTCCATTTCGCGGATTTTGGATTCGTGGCGGGCTGTTTGCTTCAATTCTTGCAGTTTGGCGACCTTGCGCGCGATGACGTTGTCATAGTTGATTTCAACCTGACGGCGCAGGGCGGCGCGGTTTTCGTCGGTCGGGTTTTGGCGGTAGGCGGCGATCAGCCGCTTTGTTTCGTTGTTCAGTTCGGGGCGTTCCTTTTCGACGAAAGAGCTGTGCCGGTACATTTTCGGCGCGTCTTTCGCGACGGCGGGAACGGCGCACAAAACCGCCAGCGTTCCGATCGCCGCCCGTGTCAAATTCAAATTCGCATTCATTTCGTCCTCCGTTTTTTTTGACGTACACGATGATAAACGCACACCGGAAAAAATACTTGCGAAAAAACTTTCGTCCGTCTGTACATTCCGCTTTTTTTGATATATTTTCCCCCCTCGCAGGAGGATAAAGCCCATGACCGCGAAAAAATCAGACATCGACATGCTGGACGGCGCGCTGTTGCCGTCAATGTTGCGGTTCGCCCTGCCGCTGATGGCGTCCAGCGTTTTGCAGCTGCTGTTCAACGCGTCCGACATCGCCGTCGTCGGCAATTTCGGGTCGACGCATTCGTTGGCGGCGGTCGGGTCGACGACGACGCTGATCAGTTTGCTGACGAATTTCTTTATCGGGTTGAGCATCGGAACGAACGTGCTGGCGTCGCGCTGTCTGGGGGCGATGAATTTCAAACGTCTGCGCCGCGTCGCGCACACGTCGATCGCGCTGGGGATTGTCGCGGGGCTGTTTTCCGCGACGGTCGGGCTGTGCTTTTCCAAACGGATTTTGACGCTGATGCAGACGCCCGAAAGCGTCCTGCCGCTGTCGCTGCTGTACACGAACATCTACTTTTTCGGCATGGTGCCGACCGCGATTTACAACTTCGGCGCGGCGATTTTGTACGCGAACGGCGACACGCGGAAACCGTTGCTGTTCCTGATCATTTCCGGCTGCACGAACGTTGTTTTGAATCTGGTGTTCGTCATTTGCTTTAAAATGGACGTGGCGGGCGTGGCGACCGCGACCGTCATCGCGCAGACGCTGGCGATGGCGCTGGTGCTGACGTCTTTGGCGCGGCGCAGAGATTCGTCGAAGATCTACTTCAACCAAATCCGTTTTCACGCCGACATCGTGTGGAACATTTTAAAGCTGGGCGTCCCCGCCGGATTCCAAAGCATCGTGTTCAGCCTGTCGAACATGGTGATTCAATCCGCGGTCAATTCGTTCGGTCCCGTGTACATGGCGGGAACGGCGGCGTCGCAGAACGTCGACTGCTTCATCTGGATCAGCATGAACGCGTTTCAGCCGACCGCGACGACGTTCATCAGCCGCAACATCGGGGCGCGCCGTTACGCCAGAATCAATAAAATCACCTGCTGCGCGCTGTCATGCGCGGTCGTGACGGGCGTCGTCATCGGCGGCTTCGCCGTGTATTTCGGCACGTTCCTGCTGGGATTGTACACGGGCGACGCTTCGGCGGTTTCGGCGGGGCTGATTCGTCTGCACACCGTCGGAATCCCCTACGCCCTGTGCGGATTGATGGACGTGATGACGGGGGCTTTGCGCGGACTGGGATCGTCGTTCGTTCCCGCCGTGATTTCCCTGCTGGGCGCGTGCGGATTGCGGCTGGCGTGGATCGCGACGCTGTTCCAAGCGCCAGAACACCACACGTTCACTTTTCTGTTTTTGTCCTATCCGGTGTCGTGGGCGGTGACGGCGGCGGTTTTGGCTGTCGCCTATTTCATCGTGCGGCGCAAGTATCCGAAAACGGACGAACCCGCGCCCGCCGCGGTCGCCTGACCGTTTTATTCGACGTCAAAAGTGAAAAAGACCCGCTTGTCCGTCTTTTCGTTCAATTTTTCCCACGGACGGTAATAATAGCCCGTGACCGTGACGACGCCCGTTTTCGCGGCGGTGAATGAAAATTCCTTTGTGCCGGGGGCACCCAGCAGATCCGTGTCGGGGTCGGCGTATCTGTCCGCCGCGTCCGTCAAAGCCGTTTGGTCGTGCGGGAAAAAGAAAAATTCCCACGAATAGCCCGTCGACGGGTTTTCGGGCAGGACGACGGCGACTTTCGTTCCGCGCGCGACGGCGAAAGTTTTTCCGTCGTCGCGTTCGGTGACGGTCAGCGTTTGCGCGCAGGCGGTCAGCAGGACGCACAGGGCGGCGGTCAAAACCTTTTTCATTTCACACCCCCAATTTCCGATAGGCTTCCAATTCTTCAATCGTGTTGATGTCGGCGGGCGCGTTTTCAATCAGCTTGATCTTGTCGACGATCAGCGCCTGAACGTGGCATCCGTTTTGCAAAAACCGCAGCTGCTCCAGCTTTTCGCGCTTTTCCAAGACAGCTTCGCCCATTTGCGGGAATTTCATCAGAACGCTTGTTTTGAAAACGTAGATGCCGATGTGGTGGTAGTAATCCTGATACGGGCATTTTTCCGCGTCGCGGACGTAGGGCGCCAGACTGCGCGTGAAATAAACGGCGCGCCCCTGCGTTTCGCCCTTTTCCAACCCCATGACGATTTTGACGTTGTTCGGGTTTTCGGCGTCCGCCCGCGTTTTAAAGACCATGCCGCACGTCGCCAGATCGCAATCGGTTTCCTCGATGATTTTGATCAGCCGGTTATTGATCGCGGGATCGACGTTGATGTTGTCGCCCTGGAAATTGACGGCGATGTCGTATTTCGTGCCGTCGGGGTCGATTTCCTTTAACGCTGTCGCGATCCTGTCCGTTCCGGACGGCAGGTTCGGATCGGTCAGAACGCACGTCGCGCCGAAGCTTTCGGCGACGTCGCGGATTTCCCGATCGCCGGCGGCGATGCACACGTCGCCTTTGATCGCGGCTTTGACGTGTTCGTAGACGTGCTGGATCAACGGTTTTCCGTTAATGTCGCGCAAGGGCTTGTTCGGCAGACGGGTCGCCGCCAACCGCACGGGAATCATCGTAATCACTTTGCTCATTTTATCCTCGCTTTACTTCTGCTGTTCCAGCCATTGTTTGAATTCGACCACGTCGCGCACCTCCGGCACGTCTTGCAGATCCGCGGGGGAGTCCGTCGTAAATTCGCTGCGGATTCTGACGCATTTCGCGCCGACGGCTTTGGCGGCGTACAGGTTGTAGATCCGGTCGTCCGCCAGCACGGTTTCGTCCGCTTTCAGCCCGTATTTTTCCAGACATTGACGCAGCATGTCCTCTTTGGCGGTGTCGTGCATGAACTTGCCGTGTTGCACACATTCGATCGTCAGAAAATCCGTCACGTCTTTCAGCAGGACGTTCAGCAGCTTCTTTTTCGTTTCGACGTCGAACGTCGCGGACAGGGTGAACTGCCTGTATCCTTTTTCGTTCAGGTCGCGCAAAGTTTCGACGACGCGCGGGTACAGCGGGCGGTTGTTGAAAAATTCGGGCGAAGCGCAAAAATCCCGATCCATCTGCACGCCCTTTGTCGGGTGGGTTTTCAGTTCCAAAGCCCCGTATTTCGGCGAAACGGGCAGGACTTTCGGCAGGTCGTCCCATTTCAGACCGGCGTAGTCGTTTTTATAGTTCGGGTGGCGCGTCAGGAAATCGTAATAGGCGTAATTGATGTTCGCCAAAACGCCGTCCACGTCCCAGAAAATGTTTTTAATCACGGCTTTCTCCGTTTTTTGTTGAACAGACGACAGGATAAACCGCCGCCGCCCGCGGCGCAAGCCCTTTAAACCAAACGCCCGAACAGGTCGTATTCGGTCGCGTCGGTGATTTTGACCCTGACGAAAGTTCCGGCGCCGACGAAATCCTTTGACGCGAAATAGACTTTGCCGTCGACGTCGTATCCGTTCGAATAGTCGCGACCGAAGAACATGTCTTCGTCCTCGTCGAACCCCTCGCACAAAACGTCCAAAGTCCGACCGACGCGCTTTTGCTGGGATTCAAAGCTGATGCGGGCTTGCGCCGTCATCAGCGCGTCCAGCCGTTCGCGCTTGACCTCCTCGTCGATCTGGTCGGGAAAGTCGCAGGCGGGCGTTCCCTCTTCGCGGGAATAGGCGAACGCGCCCAGACGGTCGAATTTCGCTTCCTTGACGAAATCCAGCAGTTCGGCGAACTGTTCGTCCGTTTCCCCAGCGAAACCGACGATGACGGTCGTGCGCAAAGCGATGTCGGGCATCGCGCGGCGCAGTTTTTCGATGACGGATTTGATTTGCGCCTTGTCCCCGTGACGGTTCATGCGGCGCAAAACGACATCGGAAATGTGCTGGATCGGCATGTCCAGATAATGCAGAACGCGCGGATTCGTCCGCATTTCCTCGATCAGTTCATCGTCGATCTTGTCGGGATAGCAATAGAAAATCCGAATCCACGGAATCGTCGTTTCGGTGCTCAGACGGCGCAGCAGTTCCGCCAAAGCGGGCTTTTTGTACAAATCGACGCCGTAGCGCGACGTGTCTTCGGCGATCAGGTTCAGTTCTTTCGCCCCCGCCGATTCCAGATCCTGCGCTTCTTCGACGATGCTTTCGATCGTGCGGGAGCGGTAGCGTCCGCGGATTTTCGGAATGGCGCAATAGGAACAGCGGTTGTCGCACCCTTCGGATATGCGCAGAAAAGCGGCGGGCGAATCGTCGGACAGCATGCGTTCGCCTTCGATCGCCGTTTCTTCGTAGTTTTTAAAGTCGGCGTATTTGTCGGTTTTTAGCGATTTTTCAACCGTTTCGACAATGTCGTGAATGCCGCCCAGACCCGTCGCGGCGTCGATTTCGGGCAAACGTTCCAAAATTTTGTCCCGCCAGCGTTCGACCAGACAGCCCGTGACGATCAGCTTTTTCAGCTTGCCCGTTTTTTTCAGCTTGGCGACCTCTTGAATCGTGGCGATCGATTCCTCTTTGGCGTCGCCGATGAATCCGCAGGTGTTGATTAAAATCACGTCGGCTTCGTTCGCGTCGCCCGTGATTTGAAAACGCGCGTCGTCCAAATGCGCCAGCATCATTTCGGTGTCGATCGTGTTTTTGGAACACCCCAAAGAAATAAATCCGATTTTCATAGCTTTCCCGCCGTGGTTAAAAAGTCAGAACGCCATAATGAAACGGCGGGCGTTTGATGTCAAACCGATAAACGCTCCAACCGCTTTTTTTCGGATTTCAGAACGTCTTTCAGCGTGATTTCAGCCATGGCTTTGCGGATTTTTTTGTTCAGCTCGGACCACATTTTGCACGCCGAACAATCGTTCGATTTCGGGCAGAACGATTTGTCGACCACGCATTCGACGACGGAAACCGTCCCCTCCATGGCTTCGACGACGTCCAGCAAAGTGATTTCCTTGGGCTGTTTCAACAACCGCAAGCCGCCTTTCGCCCCGCGCAGGGATTCGACGAATCCCGCTTCGTTCAGCGGCAGAATCAGGCGGCTGATGTATTTTTCGGAAATCTGCTGGGATTCGGCGATTTCCTTCATCAGCCGGGGATTTTCCCCGCCGTGCAAAGCCAGATCCAGCAAAATCCGCCAGCCGTAACGTCCTTTGGTCGATATTTTCATCGCGGTTTTCCTTTCAGTCCGTTTCCCTTTATAACACAAAAACGGCGGAAATTAAGCCCGAAATAAACACTACCGAAACGGTTGACAATAGAGCGGAACGGGTGTAGGCTAAATATTGTTTTCACTTGAACACGAAAGGGTCTAACATGAAAAAGGTTTGTTTGCTGGCTGTCGCCTGTATGCTGTGCGCTTCCGCCGCGTTCGCGGCTTGCGGCTGCGGAAACCGGCCGTGCGGCTGCGGTTGCGGCGCCGAAGTCGAATGCGACTGCGGAAAGTGACGGAATCTGATGGTTTCGGGGGCTTTCCGGCGCGGAAAGCCCCTTTTTTTATAAAAGCGAAGAGGAATGAAATGAAAGTGTTTAAATCTGTTTCGGAATTGGTCGGGCGCACGCCCCTGTTGGAACTGGCGCGTTTCGAACGGGCGGAAAATCTGGGCGCGACCGTTCTGGCGAAACTGGAAATGTTCAACCCCGCCGGATCGGTCAAGGACAGAATCGCCAAAGCGATGATCGACGACGCGGAACAAAAGGGATTGCTGAAACCGGATTCGGTCATCATCGAACCGACCAGCGGCAACACGGGCATCGGACTGGCGGCGATCGGCGGATCGCGCGGCTACCGCGTCATTTTGACCATGCCCGAAACGATGAGCGTCGAACGCCGCAACCTGTTAAAGGCTTTCGGCGCGGAACTGGTGCTGACGCCGGGGGCGAAAGGCATGGCGGGCGCGGTCGAAAAAGCCGAAGAGCTGGCGAAGGAAATCCCGAACGCCTTTATCGCGGGACAGTTCGTGAACCCCGCCAACCCCGCCGCGCATGAAAAAACGACGGGACCCGAGATCTGGCAGGATACCGACGGCAAGGTCGACTTTTTCGTCGCGGGCGTCGGCACGGGCGGCACGCTGTCGGGCGTCGGCAGATATTTGAAAAAGATGAATCCCGCCGTCAAAGTCGTCGCGGTTGAACCCGACGCTTCCCCCCTGCTCAGCGAAGGAAAGGCGGGACCCCACCCGATTCAGGGCATCGGCGCTAACTTCGTTCCCGAAACGCTGGACCGTTCGATTTACGACGAAATCGTTCGCGTGACGGGCGAACAGGCGTTCAAGACGGGACGTTTTCTGGCGCGCAAAGAGGGATTGCTGGTCGGCATTTCGTCGGCGGCGGCGGTTTGGGCGGCGGCTGAAATCGCCAAACGTCCGGAAAACAAAGGCAAAACGATCGTCGCTTTGCTGCCCGACACGGGCGACAGATACCTGTCGACGCCGATGTTCGCGGAATAAATCAAACGGACGCCGGCTGTTCGACGGAAACGGTTGTGTCCAGACGCAACATCAAATCGGTCAGCCGGCGCAAAAACGATCCGGTCAGCACGCGCAGGGGGACTTCCTTGCCCGCTTTGCTTTGAAAAGTGATCTTGCGCGGATTGTTCAAAAACGCGGAAATTGTTTTGGCGGTTTCCGCGTTTCTTTGTTTGTGCGCGTTCGATTCCGACAGCCAGTCGGCAATGCGCCGCCGGATTTTCCGGTCGTCCGCGGCGTCCGCGGAACGGCGCATATACAGCGTGTCGACGTATTTTTTGTATCCCGCGAACGGTTCCGTTCCGGTGAACGAAACGTTCAGCGACGACACGACCGTTCCGTTTAAAAATCGGGTCAGATCCTGAAGGGGATCCCCCCGCGTCACCATGTGCTTCAGCGCCAGAACCAGTTGTCCCTGTTTCGCGTCGGTGACGTTTTTCAGCCGCACGGACGCTTTCCAGTTTCCCAAACAAGCGTCGGACAGGCTGACGTTCAGCGTCATGACGCCCGTTTGCGGCGCGTAGCCGTAATCGACGCCGGCGTCCGCCGAAACGCGGTCGCACCCCGCCAGCAGCAGCGCGTACAGCGGACGGTTCAAAACGTCGGCGGCGGGATCGAACGCCGCCAGCGCGTCGACGACGGCTTCGTCCGATTTTTTCGTTTGCGCGGCGATGTCGGTCAGGCGGAAAGACGCGTTTTTGACGGTTATTTTCAGTTTCGACGCGACGCCGTTCTTTTCCCGATATTCGGCGACGTCGATTTTGCCGATGCGGTTCGCGAGATCCGGCAAGACCCGCAGACGCAGGGAAGCGTCCTTTAACGCCCCGACGCCGGTCAGGGACATGGAATAATCCCGAAACGAAACGGCGGCGTTCAGACGGTTGCGCGTCAAAAAGGCGTGGACGTTTTTCAGCTCCTCGTCCTTTTGCAGCATCACCATGAAAAAACCGCAGGCGGAAAACAGCAGAAACAAAACGGCGGCGGCGATCCACATGCTTTTGGTCACGGCGTTCCTCCCTGCCCGTAGGGGGCGTGATACGGTTGCCAGTTCGGTTTTTCGAACCGTTTGCGCACCAATCCGATCGGGTCGGCGGCTTCGCCGCACGCCTCTTGTTCGCAGGCGGCGGCGGACGACAGTTCCAGAACCGCTTTGTCAAACGGGGACGTCGCGTTGTTTTCGCGCGCCTCGGCTTCGGTCATCGGGCGCAGCGATCCGCTCAGGACGTGCCAGCCCGCGCGGTTCAAAAGCCCGCTGGTCTGCGCGATCAGAAAGGCGGACGGCCATTCGGCGCGCGCCTTGTCCAGTCCGGACGCCGCGACGTTCGCCAGCAGGTTGACGCGGACGGGCTTCCCCGTGACGCGGGCGGCGGTCGCCATCGCGAACAGGTTGTCGATCCGGTCGGCGCCGATCATGTACGCCAGTCTGCCCGCAAAGTCCGTTTTGGTCAATTCGTTGAAATCCGCCATCATCAGCTGGTGTTCGCGGGCGTCTTCGGCGCGGCGGGCGTTTTCGCGCAGTTTCGCCAGATTTTGCGTTTTATCCGAAACGATTTTCCATTTTTTGCCGGCGCCGCGCTCCAGTTCGGCGGCGTAGATCAGGTTCGGATCGTCCTCCGCGCCTTTTTTGTTTTCGGGCAGGTCCATTCCCGCGATGCCCTGCGGCACGGTCGTCGCGAAAAATTTCATGCGCCGCGCGCCCATGCAGAAAATGTCGGCGTAGCTTTCGGCGGCGCGCAAGATGTTGTCCGTGACGGTTCCGTCCAAAAACAGCTCTTCGTTTTCCGTGACGGCGGCGACGGTGAACGGGGAACACCCCGTCCACGGGGCGTACAGCCCTTTGGCTTTGCGTTCGCTTTTCAGAAATCCCAGATAGTGGATTTTCAATTCGGGGTCGGAATCGATCAGGTAGCTCAGATTCTGGTTTTCGCCTTTCGCCCCGTAGCGGTTCAGCAGGACGACGTTCAGGTTTTTCGACCCCGTGAACCGCCCTTCGGTGAAATAGCCGTCCAGCGTCGTTTCCAGCGCGCCTTTTTCGTTGAAAACGGATACTTCGGCGCGCCCGTACACCAGATTTTCGGAACACGAGTTTCCGCCGACGCTGACGAACCAGTTTTCGACCTGCCGCGCGGGTTTGTCGGTCGTGAACAGGATCGCGCATTTTTTGTCTTTGGATTTGATTTTGTATTCGGGCGCGTCGGGGGCGATGTGGGCGACGATGTGCCGCTTGTCCGCGGGCGGCGTCCATTCCTTGACGGGAAAGCCGCTTTTTCCGGCGTTCGTTTTAACGGCGGCGACCTGTAATTGGCGGATTTTGACTTTCAGCGTGCCCTTTTCGGGCTTCCATTTGTCCATGGCGGAAGCCGATCCCTGATAGACCAGCGTGTTCGCCTTGTACCCGTCGATGACGGCTTGGGTCGCGGAGGGGCATTCGCCGTTCAGAACGACGGCGACCTTCGACATCAGGGCGTTCAGGGCGGAATCGGAAAACGCGCTTTCGTCCTGCGCGAAGATCTTCAATCCCAAAATGTCGCCGCACCATTTGCCGTCTTCGACTTCGGCGAACACCTCGATGCCCGCTTTCGCCGAATAGGCGACGCGCTGCATTTCGCGCCCCGGCGGCACGTCAAGCGTTTGCGCGCCCGCGGGGAACGACAGAAAAAAAAAGCAAGCCGCCGATTTAAAAAAACTGTTCATAACGGCGACTATAAAATATAATTCGACCGGATTACAATCTTTTTACGACAAAGGAGCCGCCCCGTGATCGTGCCGGACAGACAGACGGAAGCGTATCTGAACAGCCCCGCTTCCATAAAAAAAACGGCTGATTTGTGCCGTTCCGGAATTTTAAAGCCGCGCGATTTCCTGCGCGCGGCGGCGTTGTGCCGCAACGATGCCGCGTGGACGCGTTTCGGCGCGGCGGCGTCGGCGCGCGCGGCGGCGGTCGGCTGGATTTTCGCGGCGCTGACGGGCGCCGTCGCAGGCTGGGGATTTCTCCGCGGTCCGGCGGGGTTCGTTTTTTGCGCCGTTCTGCTGATCGTTTGCGCTTTTCTGCGCCGGAAATCGGCGGTTGCGGATTTCGGCGGCGCGCTGATCGCGGGGGCTTTGGTTTTTCTGCCGGACGTCGTTTTCGGCACGAACGCCCTGCCGCACCGGCAACTGCTGTTGTGGAGCGCGCTGGCGGCGGCGTGGGGCGTCGGAACGACCCGCGCGGCGGTGCGGTTGGTTCCGGTCGCGCTTTTGAACGCGGCGGTCGTTTCCTGCGGCGTCCGGTTTTGGCTGCCGCTGTCCGTCGCGACGCCGCAGTCGTTCTTTTTAATCATGGCGGGGGCGAACGCCGCTCTGTTGTTCTTGCGCGAAAAGCTGGCGGAAAGAGCACCGTTTTTGAACGATCGGGCGTATCGTCCGGCTTTGTTCGTCTTTACCGCCGCTTTTCTGACCGCCGCCGCGGCGCGGTCCGGAACGGCGGGGGTCGGCTGGGCGGGCGTTTCCGTTTTCGCCGCCGCCGCCGGATACGCGTATTCCCGCCGCCTGCCCGACGGGACGCTGACCGCTTTAAACGCTTTGTTCGTTTCCGTTTGCGGGCTGTTGTGGATTTACCGCCTGATCGCCGCGCGCGTCGCCGATCCGGACGCCGCGTCGGGCGCGTTCGGTTTCGCCGCGTCGGGCGTTCTGCTGGCTTTGACGGTCGTCGCGCGCCTGAAAACCGCGCGCGCGAAGCGGGAGGCTGAAAACAATGACTGATCTTTCCGTCCGTCAGACGCTGGCGTGTTTGAACGTGTCCATTTTCGACGCCGATGTCGAAAACGTGCTGGAACGCGCGCGGCAAAACGAAATCGAACGTCAAAAGGAAAAAAGAAACCCGTTTCACGGCGTCCCGTCCCTGTTGATTCAAGCCGCCGCCGCCCTCGTCTGTTTTTGGGGACTGCGCGCGTTCGCGTGGTCGGCTGGCGCGGCGCTGACGGTCGTTTGCGGGGTCGGGCTGGCGCGGTCGCGGTCTTTGCCCGCGCGGTATTTTTTCGGGGCGTATTTCGGAACGGGCGTTTTGCTGTTGATCAAGGTCTTGTTCGCCCTCAATCCCGTTCTGGCTGTTTTGCCGGCGGGCGCGATGTCGGCGGCGGCGTGCGTCAAACCCGTCCGCCGCGCGCAAAGGATACAGGCGGCGGCGCTGTTTTTCGCCGTTTGCGTCGCGGCTTGCCTTCCCCTCGGCGGCGGGGTTTCTGGGGCTGTCCTCGCGCTTTTCTGCGTTTCGGGAACGGTCGGACTGATGTTCCCCGCGCGGGAAATCCGCTGGCGCGAAACGGCGGTCGTTTTTACCGCCGCGCCGCTGTTCGTCTGGGCGGGATACGACGCGGCGGCGCTGTCCGGCGTTTTGCCGCGCGGCATTCCGGACGCGGCGGGGGCGGCGGTCTGTCTGGCGGAAACGGCGCTGTTGCTGTTCGCTTTGCGCAAAGACGCCGAAGCCGGCGAAAAGGCGGCTTTGGCGCTGTGGGGATCGGGGGCGGCGGTCGCGGCGTGTTTTTTGGGCGGCGGCTTCGCTTTGTCCGCGTCCGTTTTCGCGACGGCGTATTTTACCGGCGGTCGCGCGCTGGGCAAAGTGGCGGCGGCGGCTTTTCTGTGGTTCTGGGGATTGTTTTTGCTGTCGCTGCCCTGTTCTTTTGAAACGGCGGCGGGAATCGGCGCGGCGTGCGCGGCGGCGTTTTCCGGATTGTCCGCGCGTCTGAAAAAGAAAAAACCGGAGGTTGAATCATGACGCGCCGTTGGAATATCAAAACCTTTTTGCCGGTTCTGTTTATTTTGGGCGTGACGGGCGCGCGGTTTTACGGCGCGGCGGACACGGCTGAAACGGGCGGGATTCTGCTGTTGCCGGTCAGCGCGGTCGAAACGGGTCGGGACGGCTTTTCGCCCTATGTCCGTTTCCGCTACGACAATCTGATCCCCGTGTCCGATTTGACGGGGCTGTCGGGAACCGTCGTCGTCGAACGGCGGGCGAACGGGCTGGCGCGTTTTGTGCCGGACGCCGCCGACCGTCCTTTGCGCCCGCGCGAAATGCCGCTGAAATACACGGTCGTTCCCGCCGTTGGGAACGGAGCGGAAGCCGAAATCCGCCACGCCGCCGTTTTCATGCGTTATTCAAACGCTGAACGGGTCGTCCGGAACGCGCGCCACGCCGTCGTTCGGGTGAACGAATCGGGCGACGCGGTGCTGGTCGGGCTGGCGGACGCGGCGGGCGTCATCGCGGCGGCAGGGCAGAGCGCAAAGGCGCAAAACAGCGATTGAAATCGACGTGGTAGATGATATAGCGGTCGTCCACCTCTTTGGGCGTGCCGGGGGCTTTGACGACAAAGCACGGCAAATCGCGCCCGACGATCAGGCGGCTGGAAAATTCGGGTCTGTTTTTAAAGGATTCCCGCGCTTTTTGACGCGCTTTTTCCGGCGCTTCGTAATACGGCGCGTCCAGCAGGACGGTCGTGATTTCATGCAGGCGCAACAGCTCCCCGACGCGGTTCATGTCCGTCGCGTACAGCGTTTCGTAGGCGTCTTGAATCCCTTGCGCGTTGGAATGGTACGGCGACCCGACGACGGGTCTGTCCGATCCCCACGCCGTTTCCGGACCGCGCGACGACGACGTCAGGACGCCGCCTTTTTTCGGAGACAGATAGGGGACATAGTCCTCTGGACGCATGATTTCCTTTTTCAGACCGGTTTCGGTCAGGTAGGATCCGTAAAGAATCATGTACAGCGCGACGGCAACGGCGCAAAAATCCAGAACGCGCGCGGCGATCGCGACCGTTTTTTTGCGCAGGACGCTTCCCCCGCCCGCAACCGACAGCGCGACGCCGAATCCGGTCGCGGCGAAAGGCACGGCGATTCGTCCGAAGCGGTAGCTGAACAGCGCCGCCAGAAAAAAGAACAAACAGGGCAGTCCCGCCGTCAGCAGCGCTTTTTTCCGCCTGACGTCCGCGCGCGCGAAGAAAAGAACGCCCGCCGCCGTCGCGACGATGGACGGGAAATTGATCATCAGCATGTATTTCGCGCTGACGATCGTCGGTTGCAGTTCCGAAATGTGAATCGCCCAAACTTCGAACAGTTCGGGCGGGATCGGCGACGCGAAAACCTTTTCGCCGAACAGGAACAGCTCGATTCCGAACGCCCAGAACGTCAGAAAAGCCAAAGAAAAGAAGCGTCCGAAAAACGTCGCGACGATCTTCCGCTTTTCCAGCAGGCGTTCCAGGGTGAACGCCGCCGCCGCCAGACCGAACACGGCGACCAGCAGGACGGACAGCCGTCCGTTGTCCGCGAAAAACAGCCCCTGCATCGGCGGATTTAAAACCAGACAAACCGCGGCGGACAGAAACGACCAGAACGCGAACAGAAAGATTTGGCGCATGTTCTGGATTCTGAACAGCCAGCCCGCGACCAGTCCCGCCGTCGCCGCCAGCTGCATTAAAAAGCCTTCGGGCGAAATCCAGACGGAAACGCCCGCCAGGATCCCCGCGCGTTTGAACCAGCGGATCCTTTGCGTTTTAACGCCGCGGAACAGACAGCCCAGAACCGCGATCCAAGCCAGATTCAGAAAAACGTGGTGGTCGGCGCGCCCCGCGACGAACAGGCTGTATATCGCGGGCGGGCAAAAATACAGCAGCACGGAAAGCAGACGGATCGAAACCGGCAGAAAAACGCGCCCCGTCCAGATCAGCGCGGCGGCGGACAGCGCCGCCATGACCGGCTGGTACAGGAAACAGCCGCGCAGAATCGCGTCTTTCAAATCCGTGAACGGCAGAAAGGGCAGAGTCGGCAGCAGCAGAGCCAGATCGTTGATGCGGGTGAAGTGCAGAATCTGTCCGAACGGGTTGTTGTCGTGGCGGTACAAAATCTCCGCCCACGATTTCGACCGGATAAAGTCCGCCAGACGCATGGCGTGCGTGTAGTTGTCCGTTTCGGGCATCAAACCGTTCGAAACGGCGATCAGAAACATCTGCCACGCCAGAACCGCCGAAACGATCCAGAAATATTCGTGTTTTTCGTAACGGGCGCGAATCGCCGCGATCAGTTTATAAATCAAACAAATCCCCCTGTTTCGAATCGGTGTCGGCGTTTTCCGCGGACTCGTAGGCGGGGCTGAACGGGAAATGTCTGGCGCACCGCGGTTCGTAAATTTCGCCCGCGCCCAGTTCGATGTCGGCGTCCGATCCGCCGCGTTTGTGGGTGAAGATGGCGGGTTCGCCGCATACGGCGCATCTGGCTTGCAGCGGGACGCACCGGTCGGCGACCGATTTCAGTTCGGACACGATGTCGAACGGTTCGCCTTTCCAGTTCAGGTCCAGTCCGCAGCAGACGACGTCCTGCCCGCGTCCGGTCAGGGTTTCGACGCACGCGATGATGTCGCCGTCGAAATACGGTTCGGTGAAAAACTGGATTTCGTCGAAAAAGACGGCTTGGGCTTTGCCGACGGCGTCGGACCGCAGAATTTCGTCGGTGTTGGTCAGGTTGAACGCGGCGGCGGCGACTCCGTCGTGCGTTTTGATTTCGCAGATGCCGTAGCGCGTGTCGAACGACGGTTTGATCAAAACCATTTCGCCCTGAAACGCGCGCGCCTTGCGCAGCAAAGCGGACGTCTTTCCCGCGAACATGGGTCCCGTGATGACTTCCAAACAACCTTTTGACATAATCGAACGTCCCGAAAATTGAAAACAAGCGGGATCAGGTTTGCCCGTTTGCGTCCCCTCTGTCCAGCAAAAAAGCAAAACGAAAGCGATTCCTTGCGGTCGCGCGGGGCATAAAAAGTTAACGGGGCGATGAAATGCTTTGAAAAAAAAATCGCTTCAAGATATAAAAGAGGGACTGAAAGTTTTTTGCAACGGAACAGAGGTTTTCTATGCTGGTTCAAGGATTGGAGCTGACGCTGATCGGTATGACGGGCGTCTTTACGTTCTTGCTGCTACTGGTTGCGGCGATGCGCGCGCAGGCGGCGATTTTTAAATATCTGGGCGTTTCGGACGAAACCGAAGCGACGGACGAAAACGGCGCGGACGGCGAACTGGTCGCCGCGGCGATTGCGGTCAGGCTGAAAAACGGCTAACGGTAAGGTGAAAAAACATGGCTAAAAAAGTTATCAATTTTATGTGCACGGCGTTCCGCGACGGATTCCAGTCCGCTTTCGGCATGCGTGTTTTGCCCAAAGACTATTTCCCCGCTGTGGAAATGGCGCGCGACGCGGGTATCCGCTATTTCGAAGCCGGCGGCGGCGCGGCGTTCCAGTCCGCTTTCTTTTACTGCAATCAGAACGCCTTTGACGTGATGGACAAATTCCGCGAACTGGCGGGACCCGACGCGAATCTGCAAACGCTGGCGCGCGGCATCAACGTCGTCGGGCTGGATTCGATGTCCACCGATTTGATCAAACTGCACGCCAAGCTGTTCAAAAAACACGGCATGACGACGATTCGCAACTTCGACGCCCTGAACGATCCGAACAACCTGATCGTTTCCGGCAAGGCGATCAAAGAAGCGGGCTTGCAGCACCAGATGACAATCACGATCATGTCCCTGCCCCCCGGCTGCACGGGCGCGCACGACGCCGATTTCTACGAACAGCGCCTGCGCGCGGTTCTGGACGCCGACGTTCCGTTCGATTCCCTGTGCCTGAAAGACGCGTCCGGCACCTGCACACCCGCGATCGTTCATGAAACGATCAAGCGCATGCGCAAGCTGACGGACAAGCCGATTTCGTTCCACACGCACGAAACGGCGGGCACGTCGGTGCTGTGCTGCATGTCGGCGATCGAAGCCGGCGCGGACACGATCGACCTGTCCTTGGCGCCCGTTTCCGGCGGCACCTGCTCGCCCGACGTGCTGACGATGTGGCACGCCCTGCGCGGCACGGATTACGTTTTGGACGTCGATCCGCAGAAAATTCTGGAAACCGAGGAATTTTTGAAAAACGCGCTGTCCGAATACCTGCTGCCGCCCGAAGCGACGAAGGTCGAACCGCGCGTTCCGTGGTCGCCTCTGCCCGGCGGCGCGCTGACGGCGAACACGCAGATGTTGCGCGACAACGGCATCATGGACAAATTCCCCGCGATCGTCAAAGCGATGGAAGAGGTCGTGCGCAAAGGCGGTTACGGTACGTCCGTCACGCCCGTGTCGCAATTCTATTTCCAGCAGGCGTTCAACAACGTCATGCAGGGACCGTGGAAAAAGATCGCCGCGGGGTACGGCAAAATGGTCTTGGGTTATTTCGGACGCACGCCGCACGAACCCGATCCCGAAGTCGTCAAAATCGCTTCCGAACAGTTGGGGCTGGAACCGACGAAGGAATCTCCTTTGGCGATCAACGACCGCAATCCCGACAAGCAGATCGCCCATTTCCGCGACGTTTTGAAACAGAACAACCTGCCCGAAACGGACGAAAACATCTTTATCGCGGCGGCTTGCGGCGAAAAAGGCATCGCTTTCCTGAAAGGCGAGGGCAAGATCGGCGTCCGCTACAAGGAAAAACCGCGCGCGACGGCGGGTGATTTCGACGTCGTCGTGAACGGCAAAAAACACAGCGCGACGCTGAACGGCGACACGGTCGTCGTCGACGGCAAGTCCTTTACCGTCACGGTCGGCGCGGCGGGCAAGGTCGAAGCCAAACCCGCGGCGACCGGAAACGGCGCGGCGGCGGACGTGACGTCGCCCGTCCCCGGAACGGTGGTCAAAATCGTCGCGAACGCGGGCGACCGCGTGACCAAAGGTCAGCCGATCATGATTTTGGAAGTCATGAAGATGGAAAACCCGATTCCCGCGCCCGCGGACGGCGTCGTTGACAAAATCGCCGTTCATCAGGGCGATCAGGTCGTCACGGGTCAGTTGCTGATGACGCTGAAATAACGGGGGCTGATATGGAAAAACAAATGTTGAAAGCCGAACGCCGCCACATGTTCGTCATGTGGACGGTCGTCGGGCTGTGCGCCCTGTTTTCGCTGGTCAACATTCTGATCGCCGCGTCGCACGGACGCGTCGGTCAGATGTTTTCCGACTATA
The DNA here is from genome assembly GCA_002440235.1 of Alphaproteobacteria bacterium UBA6347. GTDB lineage: Bacteria > Pseudomonadota > Alphaproteobacteria > CAAGCB01 > CAG-977 > UBA11549. Next base: position 13,226 of record DJRZ01000015.1, on the reverse strand, counting down.
TGGCGAATCACGAATCGTTCGCCATGCTGGTGAAATCGACGGGTCTGTACGGCTTTTTCGCCGATTCGGGTTCGACGGTTTCGTCGACGGGCAAGGAAATGCTGTTGTCCATGGGACTGGGGCAGCTGGTCATGATCGGCATCAGCCTGATCCTGATTTATCTGGCGATCGCCAAAGGGTTCGAACCGCTGCTGCTGATTCCGATCGGATTCGGCGGTCTGCTGTCGAACGCGCCGGGCGCCGGCGTGTCCGAAGTCATGGACGGCGTGACGGGTTTCCTGCTGTACATTTACAACATCGGCATCGCTCCGCCCAGCATCTTCCCGCTGATCATCTTCATGGGCGTCGGCGCGATGACGGATTTCGGTCCCATGATCGCGAACCCCAAGGTCGCGATTCTCGGCGGCGCGGCGCAGTTCGGCATTTTCGCGACCGTTCTGGGCGCGCTGTGGCTGACCGATCTGGGATTGGTGAACTTTACGCTGAAACAGGCGGCGTCGATCGGCATCATCGGCGGCGCGGACGGTCCGACGGCGATTTTCCTGACGGGACGTCTGGCGCCCGAACTGATGGGCGCGATCGTCGTCGCGGCATATTCCTACATGGCTCTGGTGCCGATTATCCAGCCGCCCATCATGCGCGCGCTGACGTCGGTCGAAGAACGCAAAATCAGAATGAAGCAGTTGCGCGAAGTTTCCCGCAAGGAAAAGATCGTCTTTGTCTTTCTGGTCGTTTTGCTGTGCATTCTGTTCGTTCCCAGCGCGGCGCCCCTGATGGGCATGCTGATGTTCGGCAACCTGTTGCGCGAAAGCAAAGTCGTCGACCGTCTGGCGAAAACGGCGGCGAACGATTTGTGCAACATCGTGACGATCTTCATCGGTCTGACGGTCGGGTCGAAGCTGTCGGCTGACAAATTTCTGGCGAAGGAAACGCTGGGGATTTTGTTCCTGGGTCTGGCGGCGTTTTCGATCGCGACGGCGGCGGGCGTTCTGATGGCGAAGCTGATGAACGCGTTTTCGAAAGAAAAACTGAATCCGCTGATCGGCGCGGCGGGCGTTTCCGCGGTTCCGATGGCGGCGCGCGTCGCCGACCGCGTGGCGAAAGAGGAAGATCCGACGAACTTCATTTTGATGCACGCCATGGGACCGAACGTTTCGGGCGTGATCGGATCGGCGGTCGCCGCCGGCATTCTGCTGGTCATGTGCGGCTGATGACGCGGACGGCGGACCGAATCGAAAACGTGAAAACCGGCGGGGCGGGGCAATCCCGCGCCGTCGGGCTGTTTTTATCGCGACGTTTCGACGAAGCCGCCGCCGCTTACGACGAATTGCTGAAAAGCGATCCCGACAATCTGACTTTTTTGATCAATCGGGAACTGTGCCTGTTGCGGACGCGCGCGCCCGACGCGGCGTTTTTCGACGCGATGATCCGGCGCGTGAACGATTTGCCCGCGCAGGGATACCTGTGTTTGGCGCAGATTCTTTTCGACAGGGGAAAAACGGCGGAATCGCTGGTGTTTGTCGATCACGCGCTGGCAAAGGACGCCGACAGCGCCGACGCCTGCCTGTTAAAGGCGCGGCTGTTGGACATGGCGGGCAGGGACGCCGAGCTTTACGATTTCATGCGTTCCGTTTATCCGCGCCTGAAACGCGACGACAGGATTTTGTGTCTGGCGGCGTATTATTCGGCTTTGCTGTGGAACACGCGTCAGGCGAAATTTTTGATTAAAAAAGCCCTGAAAGCGAACCGTCCCGCCGTTTTGCAGAACGAATGGCTGTATTCCGCGCTGATCGGCGCCGATTTGAACGCGGACATCATCAAATACGGCGTCGAGGCGTTGAAAACGACGGATAAAAATTCCGCCGTGTGGCTGGCTTTGGCGAACGCGTACGCCGCGGCGGGGGAATACGACACGGCGTCCGCCGCCTTTGCGGCTTTCTCCCGGCTTGCCCCGATTGACGACGATCTGCGGCTGAACTGGGCGGGCGTGGAAACGGCGCGCCGCGATTACGCCAAAGCGTTCGATTTGCTGGACGGCGTTTCGACGATGACCGAAAGCGTTTTCGCGCGAATGTGCGCGGTGCTGACGGACATGGTCGCCGCGGGCGAAACGGCGCAAGCGGTCGAAAAGGCGCGGGCGTGGCGCGGAAAAAGGAAAGGCGACGCGGACGTCGATTATTTCTGCGACGCTTTGACGGGCGCCGACAGGACGAAACCCGCGCCCCTGTCCTATGTGCGCCTGACGGGGGATTTGAACGCCACGGATCTGGCGGCGCGCTGTTTCGACGCCGGACGGTGCCGGATCGGCGGAGTCGTCGAAAACGCCATGAACGCGTTGAAAATTCCGACGGGGCTTTCGATGAACGTTTTGGACGCCGGCTGCCGCACCGGCGCGGCGGCGGAGGTTCTGTCCGCCTTTACGGCGCCCGACGGCGCGCTGACGGGAACGGACATTTCCCAAAACATGCTGGATTTCGCCGACGAAACGGGGCTGTACGACGAACTGGTCAACGTCGATTTCGTCGCGTATTGCGCGAAAAACAAAAAACGGTTCGACGCGGTCGCGTGCGTCGACGCGCTGATGTATTTTTCGGATTTGACGGCGGCGTTCAAAGCGGTGGCGAAGGCTTTGAAACCGCGGGGCGGCTTTGTGTTTTCCGTCGCGCCGTCGCAGGTCGCTCCGTGCAGGCTGGAACGAAACGGCACGTTTTCGCACGAATCCGGCTTTGTCGAAAGCTGTCTGAATTTCGCGGGCTTTTCGACGGTCAAAGTCGTTCGCGAAAATCTGTTCGACAGCGAAAGCCGTCCGGAAACGCGGCTGGTTTTCGCCGCGCGAAAGCGGGATTGACGATGGATTTGATCGCGCGGCTGAACGAATGGAACGAACGCGGGGAATACGACGCCGCTTTGCGTTCCGCCGCCGCCGCGGTCAAGGAAAACGACGGCGATTTCGCCCTGTGGATCGCTCTGGGGAACGCTTTTTACGGCAAAAAAATGTACGGCGACGCCGAACGGGCGTACAAAAAGGCGGAAACGCTGAATCCGTCCGACCCGACCGCGCCGTCGAATCTGGCGGGGCTTTTTTTCGAAACAAACAGGTTCGAGGACGGATTGACCGCCTGCGACGAGGCTTTGCGCCGCGCGCCGGACGCGTTGAACGCGCTGGTTCACCGCGGCAACATGCTGTCGTCGCTGAACCGGTTCGACGAGGCGCTGGAAACGTACGAACGGGCTTTGCGCCTGTCCCCCGGCGACGATTTGACGCGGTTCAATCAGGCTTACGCGCTGTCGATGACGGGGCAAACGGATCGGGCGGGGGAAATTTATTCGGGATTGCTGGAAAAAGATCCCGACAACATCGAATATCTGTACGCATTCGCTTCTTTCGCGGAAAGGATCGGCGACGCCGGACGGGCGGCTGAAATCTATTTGCGCCTGTTGAAATTGAAAGACGAGCCGTCGACGCACGTCACGCTGGCGGGGTGTCTGTACACGCTGCTGCTGGCGGACGAAACGGACGCCGTTTTGCGGCTGACGGACGAATGGCTGACGGCTTTTCCGGACAACCCCGTCGCCCTGCACACGCTGGAAACGCTGAAAAACAAAGACGGAGCGAAGCGCGCGTCCGCCGAATACGTGACGGAACTGTTCGACGCGTTCGCCGATTCTTTTGACGGCGTTTTGGCGGATTTGTCCTACCGCGCGCCGGAATACGTCGCCGAAGCCGTTGAAAAATACGATTTCCCCGCCCCGCCCGCCGGATTGGATCTGGGGTGCGGCACGGGGCTTTGCGGCGCGGCGATGCGGAAACGCGGAATCGCGCTCGCGTCGCTGACGGGGGTCGACCTGTCGGAAAAAATGCTGGAAAAAGCCGCCGGACGCGGCGTCTACACCGAATTGATGCAAAGCGACATTTTGACTTTTCTGCCCGCGCGCCCCGCCGCGTTCGACGTGATCGTGTCGTCCGACGTGTTCACTTATCTGGGAGATCTGTCGGAATTGTTCGCGGGACTGGCGGCGGCTTTGAAGCCGAAAGGGCGGCTGGCGTTCACGGTCAGCGAATGCGCCGAAAAGGCGGACGGGTACGTTTTGGGGCTGTCGGGGCGGTTCAGACACGGCGAACGGTATGTCAGGGACGGGCTGGAGCAAAACGGGCTGACGGTCGAATCGGTCGTCCGCGTCGAACTGCGCCGCGAACTGGACGCCCCCGTCGCGGGGTTGCTGGTGCAGGCGGTAAAGAAATAAACGCTTGCCAATCTTTCGGCGTTTTTGGTACAAATTTCGAAAACAACTTTTGCAAAAGGAACGGAATCTTATGACGGAAATCGAAGAAGTGGCGGTTGAAATCGTCGAAACGGCGGCGCCGAAGCGCGTCCGCTGGTTTTCAAAGGCTTGGTTTGAAAAAATTTTGAACAACGAAGCGACCAGCGGTCTGGTTATGATTTTCGCCATGGTCGCCGCGATCGTCTGCGCCAACACGGCGGCGCGCGAACCCGTGCATCGTTTTTTGCAGACGACGATGACGGTCGGCGTCGGGGAAACGCTGTTTTCCAAATCCATCGAATGGTGGGTGAACGACATTCTGATGGTGTTCTTCTTTTTGCAGGTCGGGCTGGAGCTGAAACGCGAAATGACCGAGGGATTTCTGTCCGATATCCGGCAGGTGTTCGTGCCGTGCGTCGCGGCTTTGGGCGGGATCTGCTGCCCCGCGATCATCTACGCGGTCGTTAACAACGGTTCGCCCGAATACATGCACGGCTGGGCGATTCCGACCGCGACCGACATCGCTTTCGCCGTGTGCGTTCTGATGCTGGTCGGCAAACACGTCCCGCAGGCGGCGAAGATCTTTCTGCTGGCGATCGCGATTTTCGACGATTTGGGCGCGATCATCATCATCGCGTTGTTCTACAATCAGGGCGTTTATCTGTCTTTGCTGGGCTACGCCTGCATCGCGACGTTCGTCCTGTATCTGCTGAACAGAATGCACGTCAAGGCGTTCCTGCCGTATCTGATGATGGGCGTCGTTTTGTGGTATTGCTTCCTGAACGGCGGCATTCACACGACGATCGCGGGCGTCGTCGTCGCGATGGCGTATCCCATGCGCATTGAAGGCGAACGGGAATCCCCGCTGAACGGGTTGATGAAAATTCTGAAGCCGTGGGTCGACTTCTTTATCCTGCCGGTGTTCGCTTTCGCCAGCGCGGGGCTGTATTTCGGCGGCGTGACGGCGCAGACGTTCACGCACACGCTGACTCTGGGCATCATTTTCGGGCTGTTTTTTGGAAAACAGATCGGCATTTTCTTCACGACGTGGGCGTTGATCAAAATGAAGATCGCCTCGTTCCCCAAAGCCGTCACGATGCTGGATCTGTACGGCGTGGCGGTCGTCGCGGGGATCGGGTTCACGATGGCGCTGTTCGTCGGCAAGCTGGCTTTGCCGGGCGAAGCCAGCCAGCAGGAAATCCGGCTGGGCGTGATTTGCGGTTCCGTGATTTCGGCGTTGTGGGGCGCGGTCGTGTTCCATTACGGCAGACGCTGGAAAAACTGGTTTATGACCAGAGTCTTGAAGCGTGAAAACGCGCCGTTGTAAGGTAAAGTGAAAAAGGCGTTCGGAATTGCTTCGAACGCCTTTTTCGTCAAGGGGGCGGCATGGATTACACGACGGACGATTTTCTGGGCGGCAGGATTAAATTGCGCCAGCCGGTCGGCGGCTATCGGGCGACAAGCGACGCCGTGCTGCTGGCGGCGGCGGTCGGCGCCAAACGCGGGGATCGGGTTTTGGATGCCGGCGCGGGAACGGGCGCGGTAGGACTGTGCGTCGCGGCGCGCTGTCCCGACGTCGCCGTCGTCGGGGTGGAACTGCAATCCGTCATGGTTGAACGGGCGCGCGAAAACATCGCCCTGAACGGGCTGGAAAGCCGCGTGACGGTGGTTCAAGCCGACATTCGCGCGAAAAAAATCGACGGCGCGGAAAAGGGGGCTTTCGACTGGGTGGCGACCAATCCGCCTTTTATACTGGAAGACCAGATTTCCCCCGACGAAACACGCGACACGGCGCACCGCGAATCCGGCTGTCCGCTGGCGGAATGGGTGGACGCGTGTCTGCGCTATGTCGCGGCGCGGGGGCGTTTCGCGATGATCAACCGCGCGGACAGACTGCCGGAAATTCTGTCGCTGCTGTACGGCAGATTGGGCGGAATCCGCGTCATTCCGATATGGACAAAGGCGGGCGAACCCGCCAAACGCGTCGTCGTCACGGGACGCAAAGGCGTGAAATCCCCCGCCGTTTTGGAAACGGGCGTCGTTTTAAACGACGCGGACGGCAACAAAACGCGGCGCGCCGACGGCGTCATGCGTTTCGGCGAACCGCTGGGCTGAAAAAAGGAACGCTTCTTAAAAAAACATCTTGATTTTCCACGCGGTCGTTATATATTCCCCGCGCTTTTCGATTGTTTGGCGCGAAAGGGAACCGCGATGAAAACGATGGAACGAAACAAAATGCCCGTTCGGGAATGGCTGCCGCTGTTCGGCGTCACTTGCGCCGCTTTCATTTTCAACACGTCCGAATTTATGCCGATCGGTCTGCTGACCGGCATAGCTTCGGATTTCCATATGACCGAAGCGGGCGCGGGCAGGGTGATTTCCGTTTACGCCTGGGTCGTGATGGCGCTGTCTTTGCCGCTGATGCTGCTGGTCTGCCGCATGGAAATGAAAAAACTGATGCTGGCGACGATCGCTTTGTTTTCCGTCTGCCAGCTGTTTTCAGCCGCGTCGACGGGATTCGCGGGGCTGCTGGCGTCGCGGATCGGCGTCGCGTGCGCCCACGCCGTGTTTTGGTCGATCGCTTCGCCGATGGCGGTGCGGCTGGTTTCCGACCGTTTCCGTTCCCGCGCGCTGGGCATGATCGTCGCGGGAACGTCGATCGCCATGATTTTGGGATTGCCGTTCGGACGCATGGTCGGACTGTGGGTCGGCTGGCGCATGACGTTCGCGGGCGTCGGCGTTTTCGGCTTTGCCGTGCTGGCGTATCTGTTTTTCGTCACGCCGAAACTGGAGGCGACCGGCGAGCCGTTCGGCGTTTCAAAACTGCCGGCTTTGTTTAAAACGCCCGCTTTGACGGGGATTTTCGCGCTTTCGCTGACCGTGTCGGCGGCGTACTACACCGCGTACAGCTATATCGAACCGTTTTTGCTGCAAACGGCGCGGCTGCCGAACGGATTGATCACGGCGGCGCTGTCCGTGTTCGGCGCGTCGGGATTGATCGGCAGCAAACTGTTTTCGAAATGCTACGACAAAGCGCCCGCACGGTTTTTGAATCTGACCGTGTTCGGCGTGACGATCGCTTTGCTGTCGCTGTATCCCGCGTCGTTTTCCCTTCCGTCAATGATCGTTCTGTTCGTGTTCTGGGGAACGTCCGTCACGGCGTTCAACGTGTCGTGTCAGGCGGAGATCATTCGGCGGACGGACGAAAACGCTTCGGCGGTGGCGATGTCGATCTTTTCGGGCATTTTCAATATGGGAATCGCCGTCGGAACGATGTTCGGCGGCGCGGTCTGCGCGACGGTTTCGCTGTCGGCGGTCGGGTTCGCGGGGGCGTTGTTCGCTTTGCCCGCGTCGATCGTTTGCCGTCGGGTCGGCGCCGGACGCGGAGTCGCTTGCGCCGTGCGCTGAAATCTTTTCGTTTTTGCCGTTTTCTTTTGTATAATGCGAAAAAAAACGAAAGGAAACGGATATGCGTTTGAAAATCGGAACAATCGCCGGAATCGCGCTGGTGCTGGCGGTCGCGGCGTTGCGGGCGGCGAACCGCGCGGACGAAAGCGCGAAAGACGCGGCGGCGCGGGAACAAATCGCGGCTTTGGCTGCCGACGGAAAATTCGACGCGGCGATTGACGAGATGTATAAACTTTTACAGGCGCGGAAATCGGCGGCGGGATTGAAAAGCCTTGACGAAAAGGCGTTCGCCGGCGTCGACCGGCGCATTTTGAACAACGCGATGTCGGCGGCGATGTCCGCTTACATGCCCGCGCGCGCGGTGATGGAGGGCGGATTGATTTTCGTCGAACGCAACGGGTTCGCCGACGGGCTGAGCGCGACGGTGTCGACGGACGGGGCGGGGACGTATTACATCGCCTACCGCGGTTCGGACGACGTCCGCGACGTGAAGTCGGATTTGCAAATCATCAACGGCGAACTGCCCGACCAGTTCGCGACGGCGCAGTCGGTGTACGCGGATTTCAAACAACGCTATCCCGACGCCAAAATCGTTCTGACGGGGCATTCGCTGGGGGCGTCGCTGGCGCAGCTGGTCGCGGCGAAAAATCCGGAAACGGCGGCGTACACTTGCGCTCCGGTCGGAACGGGGGACATCGTAAAGCGCGAAAAAGGGCTGTCCGACACGGGCAACGCGTTCAACCTGCTGGTCAGAGGCGACGCGTTTTCAAACGCGCTGACGCAGACGGGACGTTCGAAAACGGTCGAAATCAAAACCGCAAACGGCAGGAAACAACAGCCGCACAGCGTGCTGAACTGCCTGAAACCGTAAAAAAAAACGCGACCGGCGAATTTTTTGCTTGCAAAACGGTTTTTCCGTGGTATTATTCACTTCGTTCTTGAAGAAGTGGGGTTGTAGCTCAGTTGGGAGAGCGCTTGAATGGCATTCAAGAGGTCAGGGGTTCGATTCCCCTCAGCTCCACCATAAACTTCAAATGTATTAAAAAGTCGCGGTTTTCCGCGGCTTTTGCATGTATGCGGTTTTACCTGTGCTTGGGTCAAGTGATACACTTTAGTGTTCCATCGCAGGTGAGTTTATGTCCGTTCAACGATTAATCAGACGAAATTCGGTCTACTATTTCCGCTGCGTGATTTCGCGGCGTATATCTGCTGTCCTTAATCGCAAAGAAATTCGTTTCAGCTTAAAAACGGCATCGTTTGGCGAAGCTAAACGAAAGCTTGTTTGCGTGAATTTGTTGATAGAGGACTACTTTATAAAAATTCGCCAAAAAATCAACATAAATAAATACAGCTCAAATTTTACTATGAGGGACATTATGAAATTTAACACAAACAAGGCGTTGGCTTTGGCGGATGAATACGCTTCTCAAACCAAAGGTGACAAAAGGCTATCGTCAGAGGAAATGTTAAAGTTTTATCTGAATAAGACGGAAACAAATGAAGATGCCGATGCGATGATGACTTTATACCATTCGGAAGACATATCGGACGAACTGTATTACTACAAATGCCTGTGCGACCGATATGATTATGAAGTTTCCGCTGAAAAAGAACTCAAGCTTGCGATTGAATCGGGGCTTCGCAAATATGAAGATTTAGGGAAATCAATTTTAGTGCAAGACCTTAAAGAAGCTCATCGAAGGAAGATCGAGCTGAAGAGGACGGCTACAAAAGACGAAGATTATCTGGATGTTATGGAAAAAGAAACGTGTTCGAAACATTACTGGGAAGACGTATACAAGGCGTTTAAATCAGATCCGGATAACAGGGGATTAAGCCAAGGCACAATGCAAGAGCGTTATCTGCGTTTGGGGACGGTTTTTCGTTTGATGGATTTAAAGAATGTGGAGGATATTTCCGTCGAAACTGTTCGGAATCTTCGGAGGAAACTGATGGAGTATCCGGTTAATTGCCGCAAGCTTTATCCTAAATTGTCGCCGGAAGAAGCTATACGCCAAGGAAAGGTCGACGGAAGAAAAACGTTGGAGGTCAATACCATTGACGGTTATATTACGGCGTTAAGCACTCTTTGTTCCTATGCCGTTAAAGAAGGTTATATCGCAAACAATCCGGCAGCGGGACAGGGGATGAAAAAGACTTGGGAAGATGCTAAACGGGAAAGCAAAGCAAGATTGCCGTTTAAGCCGGAGTGCGGTCCAACGTGAACTTTCACTCGTTTCGGCATACGTTTGCCGTAAAAGCGTGCGAGGCGAATATCAATGATAAACTTATCGATGCGTTGGCAGGGTGGTCCAAAGGGCACACCGTCGGTAACATCAGCATGCAGAATCGCTACATCAACGAGCTGTCGATAAAAAAGCTGGATAAAGCCGTATTATCCATGGCTTTTTCAGAGGTTCAGCCACTGATTGAACAATACGGAAATCAGAATCCAGTTAACACAAAAGAGGAGTCTGAGGGTGTTTAAAAGACGCCCTCATTTTCGTATGTCTCGGGCGAGCATTTTGAAGGAGGCGTTTTGTGGATCGAATCCTATGCGTGAGTAGGGGAAAGCATGAAGGAGTATTCTAAAACAAAGGAATACCTCTCTAAAATTGGGCTGATTTTTGAGAAACAGAATAAGTATAGGAGAAAGGCTTTATATGTACAGCCCCTGTCATGCGGTTACGTGTATTCGGCGGTGATATAAAATGGATGTGCAGTTTGAACGAGTGAATGCGCCTCAATAGGATGCATTAGCGTAATAATGCCTGAAAAGTTTCAGAGAGATAACTCGAAAAAGAGGTGTTGGAATGATAAAATATAACAAAATCACGCAAGAAAAGCTGTTTGAACAGATTGCTTCGCTGAGGGATGAAGTTGACGAGTTGAGTTCTTGTTGCAATTTCGGAAAATATTGTGGTTTCAATAAGAAGGTGTATAACTTATTCAACGTGTTGTCTGATAAAGCCGAAGGTATTTCCGTCATCAATAAGCGTCAAGCATGGGATGAACTGACGAGTCTGAATAAGCCACTTAATGCTTCACAAGGCTTTCAGAGCTGGTTAAGCTGTTTTAACGAGAAGCTTCAACGTCAATGCAACGCCAAGACACGAAATTATCCGATGTGCCAACAGCGAACCCAATATGCAACCCGTGAGCTGATTACGGAATTTTGCCGAGAGTTTAAAGCAAATATGGCGGTTACGCTAAATTTGAATCCGGAAATGTGGGATAACCAGTCAATAACTTCGATACGGGCTAATGTCTGCAACACGCTTTTGCCGAAAATAATGGGTTCGTATAGAACTGCGACCGTTAAAAACGGCAGCAGAGAGAAGCTTCTCTATATTGGGGCGATTGAACACCTGCACAGCAACGTCCATGTACATTTGGCTGTGTATAATCCGAAGTTTAAGAAACAAGATCTGGTATATGATAAGGCTAAAGAGGAAGTATTCCTACTGACGGATGCCGTTATTAAGACAACGGGAGGAGGAGCTGCCTGTGTTACACCGTTGCTTAATCCGGCAGGTTGGGCGGCGTATATCACAAAGATGAAGGGGTGTTGTGAAAATCTTGTCTTCGACCAATTTTCGAAGGGAAAGCAAAAATGAACGGGCAGACCAAACAAAATGGGGTGAAAAAAATCCGTTATTTTTTCTTCTGTGCGATTTTGTATAGATTAACAGAAGGAGCTATTGCAAAGATTTCACTTTTCAGTCATGTAACGATTTTGCCGGTCTTTTCCTGCATTTTTCCCTGTCATTCGGATTGGTTCCAGAATCTCCGCTCACAACGGAGATGGCAACTCCTCTTTTGACGGAACTTCTATAGCGTTGCTATTTGAGCTTTTTCGTTTCGCTTTGCAAACCGTTCGCTGATAAGCCAACGGAAGAATGTTAGTATTTTGAGGAGTTTTCTTTAAAAGCGGTATTCATACGGGAAATTTCAGCATTGCCAATGCCTAAATGTTGAGCGATATTTTTCCATTCGGAAACCGCTGCTATTTGCTGTTTGAGAATTTTCTCAGCCTCCGGTTTAGACAAGCCAAAGTAATCTGCCACCGAAAGAGCCAAATCGATAGAGGTCGCACTGCTTGTTTCATCAATATTCAGTTGTAGATTTGACGTCCTGTCAATGCAGGGATTAACATCATACAATGGCGAAAGGCTCCAGCCATTAGGGCTTTGTTTTAAGAAGCCGTGATTGCGCAAATGGTCATCCGTATTAGAAATGAGTATGGAAAATAACATTCTGCTCCAAAGTTCTTTCAGGTCTTCCTTAATGTTAACGCCTTTAGTTCGGATAATTTCCGCAATATCCAAATAACTATAATCCCCGTTTTCGCCGTCGTTAGCATTAAGCATACTCATCGCGGAAATAAACGGGATACGGTGCTTTCCCTCACGGTCAAATCGTTTAAGCAAAATAATAGATTTGCCAAGAGCTTTAGTTAATTGCCATTCCTGAACTTTTAAGCCGGCATTTTTTGCTAATGTCAGAGCGACAGCTTCCCACAATACATTATTGTTATTATCGTCTTTTTTAGGGAACTTAGCTATGCAAAGATTTCCCTGTTTATCAATGACTGATGCTTTAGGTCTTGCACCACCTAGAGAAGATCCTGGAATAAGTAGTTCTTTGATGTCATTAAAAGACGCATCATCATCTATGATTTTTTCGGATGCCGCCAACAACTTTGGCAAATCAACCAGCGGCGGTATCGCTTTTTTATCTTTTTCTGTTAAAAAATTTCCCTCCGGTACTTGTTTGAACCGCAAAGCTCCTTGACGAGAGAAATCATTAACCGCCAGTAAATAGTCAAGCTGGTTAAGTTGATGGCGCGGACGGTTTTCTTGCTCGGCTGTTTTTTCTTCGTTCCTTTTTATCAGTAGACGTCCCCAGGTATCAGGCGAACAATCTGACATTGAGGCGAAAATGCTTTTTTTGTTGTCTGTATGTCCAGTTCCTTCGGTCAAAGGCAGATATGGCTCCAATTCAAAGTTGCAAGGAAATTTCAGCCAGCTTTCATCATATCTAAATGAGGTGCTTTCTTTACCATTGTTAAAATATGACTATAAACGACCGACCGGTATATCTTTACCATCCAGATTGATATATACATACGTCAGAATTTCTTTCTTATTCCTTTTTTAAAACGATCCGTTTAGGAAGTTCTTCGCTGCTCAGCGCTTGTCCGACAGCATCGAAAGCAATATCCGCAACATCTTTCAATCGGTCTAGCATTCCTAAAACATAGAGAGCGGTGGCATAAATCCCCATTGACACAGTTGGCTGTCCGTCTTCAATGGATTTAAGGGTAACTCGCGAAATGCCAACGCGTTCCGCCATAAGCACCACAGGAATACGACGACGCAGGCGCGCTTCTTTTATATCTTTTCCGAGCTTTTTTAAAGCCTTTTTGACGGGGATGGGTGTTGTCAGTTTTTGTTTCATCTGTTAACCTTTATGTAAAATATATTTTACAATGATTCTTTTAAAGTATAATATATTTTGCTTTATGTCAATATTTTTGTATTTGTGAAAACCAC
>DJRZ01000048.1 GCA_002440235.1 Alphaproteobacteria bacterium UBA6347 | reverse complement strand
GCGCAGAAAACGCGCGACAGCCGCGAAGTCGAACGAATGACGACGCCGCCGATGCCGATGGAACTGGAAATGAAATCGTCGCCCGATCTGTTCGAAACGCGCGGCATGGTGGCGAACGTCGCCGTCGGGGACGCGCTGTCGTCTTTGCTGATCAACGATGTCGCCGATTTGTCGACGGGCATGAATCTGCTGAGCGACGAAACGGTCTGGTCCGGCGGCGGCTGGTTTGAAAAGGCGCCCGTCGACGATTATCGTCCGCGGTCTGCCTCTTTGCTTGACAGCGGCGACAAAAAACATAAAATTCAAACAGATGAAGACGCCCCGTTTAAAAAACGCTTTTTCGACATGCTGAAAAAAGCCGTGAACGGCGGTAAATCAAAGGACGCGAAATGAAACAAAAGCCGGTTGCCCCTCTTGCGATGCAAAAGAAAATATGGAAAAGGACGTCCTTTCTGACGGCGGCGGCTTTGGCTTTGGCAATCGCCGCCTGCACGGTCGAACCCGAGCCGGTCAGCGACTGGGAACGCGCCGTCCGCGTCGACCGCGACGTCCGCGAGATGTTTCAGGATCAGCATTCGCAAAAGATTTTCAAACCCTTTACCATGTACGACGCCATGGCGCGCGCGCTGAAATACAATTTGAACGTGCGTCTGAAAATGATGCAAACGGCTTTGGCAACCAAACGGTACGACTTGAAATCGATGGACATGCTGCCGCAGATTTCCGCCGGCGCGGGGTATTCCGCGCGCACGAATTACGAAGCCGTCGTTTCCAAATCGATGAAAACAGGCGTGACGACGGCGGACGCCGACGCTTACGGCGCGAAATCGCACGGCGTGGCGAACGCTCAAATCAGCTGGAACATTCTGGATTTCGGCGTCAGCTATTATCAGGCGAAACAGGACGCCAACAACATCTTGATCGCCAAAGAACAGCGCCGCCGCCAAGTGCAGTCGCTGTTGCAGGAAGTGCGCGCCGCGTTCTGGCGGGCTTTGGCGGCGGAACGCCTGACCCCCGAAATCGACGACCTGACCGAAGAAGCGACTTTCGTTCTGGAAAACCTGCGCGCGATGACCGATGAAAAACGCGGCGACGCGACGGCTCTGCTGAATTATCAGATGGGGCTGATGGAAACCATGCGCGATCTGAGCGAAATGAAAAAAGAGCTGATGGCGGCGCACGATTCTCTGGCGGCTTTGATGAATTTGAAACCGGGGACGCGGTATCGTCTGGTCGGGTCGGAAACGGGCAATCACGTCCTGCCCGAAATCCGTGCGAATTTGGACAGGCTGGAATGGCTGGCGATGATGAACCGCCCCGAATTGCGCGAAGAGGATTACAAACTTCAAAATACCCGTCTGGCGGCGAAAAAGGCTTTGTTGCGCTTGTTGCCGGGGATCAGCTTGTCCGCGTCCGCGAACTATGACAGCGACGATTTCCTGTCCAACAATTCGTGGATTCAGGCGGCGGCGCAGTTGGGGTGGAATTTGCTGAACCCCGCGCGTATGCAGAAAACGCTGTCCCGCGGCGAAGTCAAAGAAGCCGTCGACAACCTGAACCGTCAGGTCGTCGCGATGACCGTCCTGACGCAAACCCATATCGGGTGGGGACGCTATCAGGGGGCGAAAGAAACGTACCAGCTCAGCGTTGAAATTTCGGACGTCGCGCAAAAACTGGCGCAACAGTCTTCCGAAAACGCGAAAAACGACCCGCTGGCGGAGGCGGACAAGGTTTCCACCGCCGCCCGCGCTCTGTTCGCCAAATTGCGCGCGGCGATGAATTTCGCCGAATTGCAGGACGCGACGGGGGGCGTTTTCGTCACGCTGGGGCTTGATCCTTTGCCCGAAGATTTCGCGTCAAACGACGTCGGGGCGATTTCCCGCGCGCTGGAACGCGTGATGACGGCGTGGGACATGGGACGGTTCACCAACGAAGACTATCCGCGCCTGCCGCCCGTGCCGATGCACCGCCCGCCCGTGTTCATCAATCCGAATTTCCCGATGCAGAGGGTGACGGAGGATTCGCGGTTTGTGTTCACTATCCCGCCGATGACGTTCGCCGAGGCGGACTTGGGCGACGAGGTCGCCTACACGGCGACGATGCGCGACGGGACGAAACTGCCGCCGTGGATTTATTTCGATACGAAAACGATCACGCTGTCCGGTCGCCCGCCCGCTCAGTCCGAAGGCATTTACGAAATCCGGATCAACGCCCGCAACCGCAAGAAAATGAGCGCGTACATCATTCTGACGATTCAGGTGATGCGCGGGTACAAAACGATTATGGACATGCGCGGGGCGGAACCCAATTCGCGCGTGACGGTCATTCAGCGGTGCGACGAACACAGCGATTGCCGCGACAACGTCAATATCCGTCAGATCGACATGTTTCCCGAACGCGTCAAAGTGTCGCCCTTGCCGTTGCCGAAAAAGAACTGAACAAAACGAAAAGCCCCCGAAAATCGGGGGCTTTTGCCGTATGATCAGTAAAAGCGGTTTGAACGGCGCAAACCGTTCCCGTTGCCCGAAAGACTGCCGCTCTGCGAATATCCCGAAGAACGCCCGCCGTAGTTGTTGTAGTTGTCATAGGTTTTTGTACCCGCCCGTCCCGTGTAGGGATTGACGTTTCCCGCAGTCGACCAGTTGTCGCGTTTGGTGTTGTTCGCGTCGGAACGGTAATGCGGCGCGACGTATGTTCCGTTCCTGCGGTAATAACCGCTGACATAGGTATCCGCTTTCGCCGCTTGGGCAAAACAAAGCGCGCAAACGATGAATAAAAGCGGTTTTGATAATTTTTTCATTTCTGAAATCCTTTCCTTGTATGAAAATACCCATCTTTGCAGATGGGCGGATTTTCAGAAACCGTTTGAGATAAGACGGCTCGGCTTATTCAGCGTACAGCCTTATTCACCGAAATCCGCCCGATTAAGGACAGATTCGGCGTATGATTTATCAGTCGCCATACACAAGGCGACTATCTCAAAAGGGTTTCTGACGCCCTGCGTTTGTCTCTTCACAAACGCAATTACATACTACCCCCGATAAAAAAATCAGGCAAGCGAAAAGGCGACCCCGCGGGATCGCCTTTGTCAAAAGAACGAAAAAAAGTCAGCGCTGTAAAGCTTTCATTCTGGCGGCGGCGATCGCCAGCGAATTGCCGCCGTTGTCGCGCTGGTCGACCGTTTTATAGGAATCCGCCGTCACGATCAGCAGTTCAGCCTTGACGGATTTCGGATTGGCTTTGTACATTTCGTATTCCTTGGCGGTCAGGGGCATCGCGATGTCGTAAGTCGTCTTCGTTCCGGGTTCGGGCAGGGGACCGTTGCGTTCCTCCATCGCTTTGTGGACGTTCAGATGAATGTCGCAACGCGTCGCGTTGGGCAGGGGCTGCAAACAGCGCCAATCGTGAATGCTGGACACCTTTTCGTCGCCGAATTGAACGGGACCGTTCGCGAACGATCCGCTCAGCGCGCGGGGAAACAGATGGTGATAGTTGTAACCGTTCGGCGTTCTGCCTTTGCCGACAACTTCGTAAATGGCTTTGTCGCTCAGACCGGCTTGACGCAGACGGGAGATTCCCTCTTTGTTTTCGGTGCCGTCGGGGTTGTAGACGGTATCCTTTAACAGCTGGGCGCGAACTTCTTTGTATTCCTCGTACACGGCTTTGTTCGCCGCGACGGACAGGCGGACGCCTTTGACGGGAACCCATTTGAAGACGACCTCCGTATCCTTGGACAAGGCGGTCTTTTCGCCGCCGTTCATGGAAACAAACTGCGCCTTGTTTCCTTTTTGTTTGCGTTTCGCGTGAATAAATTCCATGGCGGTATCCTTTCCTGTTTGATTGACAGCGTATAACGGCTTTTCATTTTTGTCCAGACGAAAATAAGAATTTTCGCATCGCGGCGGCTGTTTTGTAGACAAAAAAGACGGAATCGTTCCGCGGCGGGCGTTAAGGAAAAATTCATCAAAAAAGAGTATCATTTTTTCACAAGGGGAAAGAAAACGCTCTTTTCCCGCGGTCGTTTGCGGTATGTTTCTTTCCGCCGCAATCCAAAAATACCGTCAAGCGCGGCTTTGCCGTTCACGCTTTTCTTTTCAATCATCGGAAAACATAAAAAAACACCCCGTCCGAAGACGGGGTGGAACAAAGGGAAAAAACGTCCGTTTCGCCTATTCCGCGACGGCGATGTTGTTTTGGCGTTCCTTGCTGGCGCGCAGGGCGTTGAACGCGCGCAACAAAACGTTGTCGATGGTTTCGTCGCTTTCCGTCCGCGCCGCGATGCTGATGCTGGTCGTGACGGTGATTTTCGCATCGCCGACGGTCAGATCGGATTTCATGACTTCGTCGCGAATGCGTTCGGCGACGATCTTCGCGCCCTCCAACGGCGTTTCGGGCAACAGAATGGCAAATTCGATGTCCGCCAGACGTCCCAGATAATCGGAATCGCGAATCGAGTTCTGGCACGCCGTGACCGCGACGCGGATCGCTTCGTCCCCGAACGCCGCGCCGTGTTCGGAATTCAGCGATTCGAATTTGTCGATCGTCATCAGCAGTACGGACAGGTTGCGTTTATAGCGGCGGGCGCGTTTCATTTCCTTCGCGCCGTCTTCCAAAAACTGGCGGCGGTTCAGAACGCCCGTGACGGGGTCGATGACGGTCATCTGGCGCAGTTCGTCTTCCAGTTCCTTGCGCGGCGTGATGTCGAAACCGACGGACCGGATTTCGTTCGGGGCGCCGTCCTTGTCGTACACGATGCGGTTCGTCCACGAAATCCAGACGCGCCGTCCGTCTTTGCACACGCATTCGTTTTCGTTGTCCAGATACAGGCGGGGGGTGTTTTTAATGCGTTCGATCAGGGTCGTCATGTTGTGCCCCAGCGAATCTTTGGCGGGAACCAGCGTGCCGATGATGTTTTTGCCGATCAGCTCGTCTTTGCTGTCATAGCCGTAAAATTCGCGGGCGTAGTCGTTCAGCGACAGAATCGTTCCGTCCTTGTCCAGACTGATGATCAGGCTTTTCGTATTTTGGGACGAATACGGATCGAAACGGCGGTGTTCTTCTTTTTTCAGGTTTTCCAGTTCCTTTTGCGACGACAAAAGCGTGCTTTGCAATTCAAGGACTTTGGCTTTCAGCGTTTTTTTCTGCGCGCGGCAAATCAGCAGGCACCACAGGAAAACAAACGCGGCGGCGACCGGAATCGCGCATATCAGGATTTGAATCGTCATCACTTCCCCCATAAAACATTATCGCATTGAATTTTATCATTTTTTAAAAAGATTTCGCAAGATTTTTCATCAGCCGCGCCGCGCGTCCGGAAAATCGCGTAAAACGCCGGCTTTTTACGCCGAAAGACCTATATGAATAAAGACCGCGAAAAAATATTGAACAAACGGGCGTGTTTGGGGTATCTTTGCCCCGATTTTATCGGAGGACGAGAATGACGCGTGAAACACTTTCGGCTTTGGACGCCGTTTCGGACACCTATCATTACGGTTTCGAAACGGACATCGACGCCGACACCGCGCCCAAAGGGCTGAACGAAGACATTATCCGCTTTATTTCCGCCAAGAAAAAAGAACCCGAATGGCTGTTGGATTTTCGGTTGAAAGCCTACCGCCATTGGCTGACGATGACCGAACCGCGCTGGGCGAAGGTCGACTATCCCCCGATCGACTATCAGGACATTTACTATTACGCCGCGCCGAAAACGGAAACCGCAAAGGAAATCGACCCCGAACTGATGAAAACCTATGAAAAGCTGGGGGTTCCCTTGCGCGAACGCGACGTGCTGGCGGGCGTCGCCGTCGACGCCGTGTTCGACAGCGTTTCCGTCGCGACGACGTTCCGCGACCGGCTGGCGAAGCAGGGCATCATCTTTTCGTCGATTTCCGAAGCCGTGCAAAACCACCCCGATCTGGTGAAAAAATATTTGGGGTCGGTCGTGCCGTACACGGACAACTTTTTCGCCTGTCTGAATTCCGCCGTGTTCACGGACGGGACGTTCGTCTATATTCCCAAAGGCGTGCGCTGTCCGATGGAGTTGTCCACCTATTTCCGCATCAACGCGAAAAAATCGGGGCAGTTCGAACGCACGATGATCATCGCTGACGACAATTCTTATGTCAGCTATCTGGAAGGCTGCACCGCCCCGCAGCGCGACGAAAACCAGCTGCACGCGGCGATCGTCGAAATCATCGTCATGAACGACGCCGAAGTCAAATACTCGACTGTTCAGAACTGGTATCCGGGGGACAGGGACGGCAAGGGCGGCATTTACAACTTTGTGACGAAACGCGGACTGTGCCGCGGCGTCAATTCGAAACTGTCGTGGACGCAGGTCGAAACGGGATCCGCGGTGACGTGGAAATACCCGTCCTGCGTTTTAATGGGCGACAATTCGGTGGGCGAGTTCTATTCCGTCGCGATCACGAACAACTGTCAGCAGGCGGACACGGGGACGAAGATGATCCATCTGGGGAAAAACACGTCTTCGACCATCGTGTCGAAAGGGATTTCCGCCGGAAAATCGCAAAACACTTACCGCGGGTTGGTCAAAATGGGCAAGAACGCCGAAAACGCCCGCAATTTTTCACAATGCGACAGCTTGCTGATCGGGGCGCAATGCGGGGCGCACACGCTGCCCTGTATGCTCAGTTCCAATCCGACGGCGTCCGTCGAACACGAGGCGACGACGTCGAAAATCAGCGACGAGCAGTTGTTTTACTGCCGTCAGCGGGGATTGAACGCCGAAGAATCCGTGTCCCTGATCGTCAACGGGTTCTGCAAGGACGTCATGCAAAAACTGCCGATGGAATTCGCCGTCGAAGCGACACGTCTGGTCGCCGTGACGTTGGAAGGCAGCGTCGGTTAAAAGGAGAAACACACTATGACAGCTTGGCTGGAAATCAACGATCTGCGCGCCAGAGTCGGCGACAAAACCATTTTGAACGGTCTGTCGCTGTCGATCGGCGCGGGCGAGGTTCACGTCATCATGGGACCGAACGGATCGGGCAAAAGCACGCTTTCAAACGTGCTGTGCGGCAACCCGCATTACGAAGTCACCGGCGGATCCGTGACGTTCAAGGGCGAAGACTTGTTGAAACTGAACGTCGAGGAACGCGCGCGTCTGGGAATTTTTCTGGCTTTTCAAAGTCCGGTCGAAATCCCCGGCGTGTCCATGGCGACGTTTATGAAATACGCGCTGAACGCCCGCCGCAAAGCCGCGGGGGAAAAAGAGCTGGACGCCGTCGGCTTTATGAAGCGGATCAAGGTCAGGGCGCAGGCGCTGAACGTTACGGACGAAATGCTGAAGCGTCCCGTCAACGTCGGGTTTTCCGGCGGGGAAAAGAAGCGGCTGGAAACGTTCCAGATGGCGATGCTGGAGCCGGATTTCTGCATTTTGGACGAAATGGATTCCGGCATGGACGTCGACGCGGTCAAGGTCGCGGGCAACGGCGTCAAGATCATGCGTTCGCCCGAACGGTCGTTTCTGGTCATTTCGCACAACATCAAATTCATCAGGGAACAGATCGCGCCGGACAAGGTTCACGTCTTGGCGAACGGTCGCGTCGTCGCCGACGGCGGCGTCGAACTGCTGGACGAAGTGGATAAAAACGGCTTCGCCGGTTTCGTGAAAGAGGCGGTTGCGTAAAATGATCGAAACGCTGGTTAAACGGAAAAATCTGACGGTCGACGCCGGAAAAACGGTCGCGTTCGTTGAACGGGACATGGCGGAAAAGCTGGAAATCGACGTCAAAGCCGGCGCGCGCGTCAAACATTACCGTCTGCACGGCGGCGCGGACAACGCTTTGTCGGTCAGAATCGGGGAAAACGCTTCTTACGAGCTGGTCACGCTGCATCTGGGAAACGGCGACTTGACGATGTCGTTCGATTTGGCGGGCGAGGGGGCGAACTGCCGCAGCGACGTCGTCTACGTCCTGTCCGGCGACGAAAAAACGGCGATCGCGTCGGACGTCCGGCACAACGCGGACAAGACCGTTTCCGCCCAGCTGGTCAAAGGCGCGGTCGGCGGTCGCGGTCGCGCGGCTTTTCAGGGCGGCATTTACATTCCCTACGATAAAAAAGAAATCGACGGCGCGCAGCAACACCGCGCTTTGCTGTTGTCCCGCGACGCGACGGTCGAAGCCGTGCCGCGGCTGGAAATCTACGCCGACGACGTGAAATGCGCCCACGGTTCCGCGATCGGCACGCTGAATCAAGACCAGCTGTACTACATGCGCACCCGCGGCATTGACGAAAACGACGCGCGCGCTTTGCTGACGACGGCGTTTTTAAACGAAGTGCTGGACGGGATTGAGGACGAATCCGTCCGCGCCGAATTTGAGCGTCTGGCGGACGAAAGGCTGAAAAATGAGCTTTGACGTTGAAAAAATCCGTTCCGACTTTCCGGCTTTGTCGCTGAGCGTTCACGGCAAGCCGCTGGTGTTTCTGGACAGCGCGGCGTCGGCGCAAAAGCCGTCGCGCGTCATTGACGAAATGAAACGCCTGTATTTGAACGAATACGCGAACGTTCATCGCGGCGTGTACGAATTGTCCGAAAAGGCGACGGTCAATTTCGAAAACGCCCGCAAAAAAGTTCAACATTTTATCAACGCCGCGTCGGACAAGGAAATCGTGTTCACGCGCGGGGCGACGGATTCGATCAATCTGGTCGCGTACACCTGGGGCGCGGCGAATTTGCGGGCGGGGGACGAAATCGTCCTGTCGCAGGCGGAACATCATTCCAACATCGTTCCGTGGCAGATTTTGCAAAGCCGCGGCGGGTTCAAAATCAACGTCGTTCCCGTCGACGACAACGGCGATTTCGATTTCAACGCGTACTTGAAGCTGTTGAACGAAAAAACGAAACTGGTTTCCATCGCGCACGTTTCCAACGTTTTGGGAACGGTCTTTCCCGTAAAAGAGATCGCGGCGGCGGCGCACAAGGCGGGAGCGGTCGTTTTGATCGACGGGTGTCAGGGCGCGACGCATCTGCCTGTCGACGTGCGGGACATCGGGTGCGACTTTTACGCTTTTTCCGGTCACAAGCTGTACGGCCCGACGGGGATCGGCGTTTTGTACGGCCGTCTGCCCGTTTTGGAAACCATGCCCCCGTTCGAGGGCGGCGGCGACATGATCAAAACCGTGTCGTTTTCGAGTAGCGCTTGGGCGGAACCGCCCGCGCGGTTCGAAGCCGGAACGCCCGCGATCATGCAGGCGATCGGGCTGGGATTGGCGGTCGATTACGTCGAAAAAATCGGCATGGACGCCATCGACGCGCACGAACGCGCTTTGGGCAAGATGATGCAGGATCAAATCGCCGCGATTGACGGCGTGCGGGTGATCGGCGCGTCGAAAAACAAAGCCGCCGTCGTCAGCTTTGTCGCCGATTTCGCCCACCCGCAGGACATCGCCATGGTGCTGGATCAAGAGGGGGTCGCCGTCCGAACGGGGCATCATTGCGCCCAGCCTTTGCACGAACGGTTCGGGGTGTCCGTGTCCGTCCGCGCGTCATTGGGCGTCTACAACACGGCGGACGACGTCGAAAAATTCGTCGCGGCGGTCGCCAAAGCCAAACGATTTTTCGGCTGATTTTGATTAAGGGGTACGAGCATGGACGATAAAAAACATTCGGAACAAAACGAAGCGGTTTCAAATCTGCCCGCTTTGGCGCCGGAGGAATTGAAAAAGCTGGAAAATTTCACGGGGACGATCGAAATCCCTTTGCCCGCCCCCGTCGCGGCGGCGCCGGAAAACGCCGATGCGTCCGCGCCCGTCGCCGATAACAAAGACGCGGTTGCCGACGCCGCGGCGCAAATGTCGCTGTCCGAAGAGGATTTCAAGGATTTTGAAAGCCTGTTGTGGGGCGGAAACGCGCCCGATGCGCCCGTCATCAATTACGGCGACGAATACGTCGTGGTGGAGGGGACGGAGCTGCCGCCCGACGCGGAACAAGCCAAAATGGACGACATCGTCGCGGCGATCAAAACGGTCGAAGACCCCGAATTGATGCTGAACGTGTACGATTTGGGGCTGGTCTACCGTCTGGACAGACTGAAAAACGGCGACGTCGAAATCGATATGACCGTGACCGCGCCGTCCTGTCCCGTCGCGGGGCTGATGCCCAAACAGGTCGCCGAAGCCGTTTCAAAGGTGGCGGGAGTCGGAAAAACAACCGTCAAGCTGGTCTGGGAACCCGCTTGGACGATCGACAAAATGTCGGACGACGCCAAAATGACGCTGGATATGTTCTGAAAATTCAGTTGATTTGGTTGACCCAGTCCAGATCTTCGCCGTTTTTCAATTCGTGCGGGACTTTGACGTATTTGCTTTCCAGATAGTCGATCATCAGCGGGCTGAGGGATTCGACGCCCGCGAAAATCATGGAACGGTTGAAGTCCTTGCTCAGGAAATATTCGACGATTTCCCATTTGTCCAGATCGATCGCCAGCGAAACGGGATTTTTGCCGTCCGTGACGATCAGCGCGGGATCGGCGCCCAATTCGCGCAAATATTTGACAGCGGGCAGGTGGTCGTCCTCCACAGCCATGTACAGCAAAACGGCGGGATCGATGCCGTCGCTCAGCAACGCGTCGATCGTCGCGCGCATTTCGTTTTCGGACAGGGATTTGTTCGCCAGCAGTTCTTTGAATTGTTTTTTAAAAGACATATCGTTTCCTTCGCGTCAACGTTGACGGTTGCTTAACCAAGCCTGCAACACGCTTTTCCCCGCGTCTGTTCGGGCGGAACGGACGCCGCCGCCGTTGTCGCCGCGCGTCGGCAAGCCGCGGAAAGACCTGTCTTCCGCGCGTCCCGTCAAATCCCGCCGCATTTTGAAAAAATGTTCGGCTGTTCTGTAAGTTTCAGGCTGAATCGAACACATGCGCGACGTGTTCAAAACGTTCGGATCGTTTTTGAAATAGCAACCGCCGTTGTTGGTCGCGCAAACCGTTTCGACGATTTGTTGCGACGTCATGTGATCGGAAAAGGGCATGTCCTTAAACGTGTTCAGCCGCGCCCAGACGGGCAGAAAGCCGATCGACGTCATCGGACCGCGCAAATAGCGTTCTTCATAGGCGGACACGATCGCGGACTGGTCGAACCAGCCTTTGAACGCGTCGCGCATGGTGGACGCCTGATCTTCAACGACCATTCCCAGCGATTTTTCGATCGACGGTTTCATCACCGCCGCCGCGATGACGGGCGCGGTTTGGGCAAAGGCGCGCCAAACGCTGTCGTCTTTCGTCGCCGCGCGGATTTCCAAAGCGACCTGAGCGGACGCCGCCTGCGCGTCGGCTTCGGTCGCGCGGCGCAATCTGACTTCCGTCGCCATGTCGGTGGTGTAAAATTCGGGAACGCCGCGCCGGTGCTGCTGGGCGTGACGGGTTTCGTGCGCCAGCGTCGCGATCAGCTTGCCGTCGTCGAACGTCGGATTCAGATGCACGCGTTTCTTTTCCCTGTTGCACGAACCGTAGCTGTTCGGCTGAACCAGAAAATCCAGCGAATAACCGTTGTCGGCGGCGTCCTGCAACAATTTCCTGCCGGTGGGGGAGTTTTTGGCGACCGCGTTGACCAAAACGGTCAAGCGTTTCTTTTCGTTTTTCGACCCTTTCAGCCTGATGTCGATTTCGGGCTTTTCGGTTTTGTATGAACCGCGAAAGAACGGCGAGGAAAAAACGTGTCCCAAAAACGACGCTTCGTCGGGGACGGCGACGCTTTTGACGCCGGCGTTCAACGAACCCGCGAAGTTCATCGTGTCGACGGCGAACGGATCGCTTTGCGTGTAAGGGGTGTAGTCATCGTATCCCGTCAGCGTGCCGTTTGAGTCCAGTCCGGCGTAGCTGTTGTCGGGGGCGGCGCCCGTATCGCTTTGACGGATTTCAAAAAATCTGTCGGCGGTGCGGCGCGAAGTGTTGGATATTGCGCCGAACCGAGAATGTTTTTCAAAAACGTCCGGTTCGTCGGCGAAATAACAGCCGTTTTCAGCCGTTTTGCAGAACATTTCGACGATTTCCGCGCCGTCCAGCGATTTGTTCATCGGGTGCGTTTTGTAAAAATCCAGCCTTTTTTCCTTGGGCGCTTCGTTGTTTTTCGCCAGATGATCGTACAGGTAGGATTCCTCGTACGCGTCGACGATCGCGGCGTTGCCGAACCACGCGTTGAAACCGGATTTCAAAATTTCGCTTTGCCGTCCGTTCAGATCAACCAAAGTGTCGCAACCGGCGGCGGCGCGTTCAGCCGCCCGCGCGATTTTCATCGAAGATCCCGCGAATTTGTCAAAAACGGTCGATTTTCCCGTCGCGGCGCGGATTTCCAGCCCGCACAAAGCGGCTGTCGCCTCGGCGTCGGCTTCGGCGGCGCGCCACATTTTCAGTTCGGTCGCGATGTCGTATTGCAAAAATTCATAGGGCAGACCGTTCGCGTACTGCTGGGCGTGACGGGCTTCGTGCGCCAGCGTCGCCGTCAGTTTGCCGTCGCCGTACAGGGGATTTAACGCGATGCGCTTCGTGCTTTCATCGCAGGTGCAGCTGCCGAACGCTCCCGACAGCATTTCAAAGCCGACGGAGTATCCCTCTTTCGCGGCGTTTTTCAGCAAAGCCTTGCCCGTCGGGGATTGCGCCAGCGTGTTGACAAGATGCGCCAGCCGCCGCTTTTCAACGCCGGAACCCCGCAAATCGATCGCGACGGCGGGCGCGTCGTCGGAATAAACCGGACGCAAAACAGGCATGGAAAGCAATGTTCCCAGAAAAGAACCGTTGTTCTGTTCGGATTTTTCTTTTTTTTCAAAAGCGCGGGATAAAACGGACATGGCGACACCCCTTGATATTTGGACGGAACTATATCACGTTTTCGAAAAAATAAAACAAAAAAAGCCCTTTGAAACGCATATTTCAAAGGGCTTTCAAACTTTGAAACAATCAGCGCGACCGGTTGTTCAAAACGGCGTTAACCGCCGCCGTCTTTTTGACGTCGTAAGGCATGTCGAAATACGCGTATTTCGGCGCGAAAGAACGCGGATTGCGTTCCGGCAGTTCGCGGTAGCTGATGTCTTTCGCCCGATCGGTCAGTTGCAGACGGCGGTTGAAAAACGCGTCCGCCGCCGCGCGCGTTTCCGGCATGATGCCGCACATTTTCGGCTGATTCAAAACATGCAGGTTGTTGGCGACGTAACATTCGCCGTTTTCGGTTTCGCAAACCTGTTTGACGATTTCGACGGGGGACAGGTGACCGCGGAACGGGCGTTCGGCGAAGATGTGCATTTGCTCGATTTCGTCCTTGCCCTCGATGGATTTCAGATGCGCGCGCAAATATCCGTTTTCGTACGCGGAAACGATGTCGTTCTGATCAAACCAGCCGCAAAACGCAATCGCCATGTTTTTATTGCGGTCGGCGACGACCTCCCTTAACGGTTTTTCATGCGAAAACAGCGGAACGTCCGCGACGATTTCGGGATAAGCCGATTTAAATTCCCTGAACGCCGATCCGTCTTTCGTCGCCGCGCGGATTTCCAGCGCGGTTTGCAGGGCGACCGCCTGCGCGTCGGCTTCTTTGGCGCGGCGCAAACGCAGTTCCGTCGCGACGTCGTAGGCGCAGAAATGCGCATTGACGCCGCGCGCGTCCTGCTGGGCGTGGCGGGATTCGTGCGCCAGCGTCGTCGTCAGCTTCGCGTCGCTCATCATCGGGTTCAAAAGAATGGTTTTCGTTTGTTTGTCGCAACTGCCGCAACTGTCCGTCAAAGTTTCAAACGCGACGGAGTATCCCGCTTTTGCGGCGGCTTCCAAAACTTTCCCGCCGGTGGGGGAGTTGCGGGCGATCGCGTTGATCAGATGCGCCAGCCGCTTTTTTTCCGTTTTAGAACCGACGGGATTGAAATCGATTTCGGGGGCTTCGTCTTTGTAAAAGCCGCGCACCAGCGGCGACGAGAAAACGCGGGACAGCAGGGAACGCTGAACGTCGGAACGGTTAAAGGCGTCGGATAAAACAGACATGAAAAAGCCCTTTCATAAAATTGACAAAATTATAGCCTGTTTTTCGATAAAATGAAACAAAAAAAGTCCCGCGAAATGAAAAATCGCGGGGCTTTTCGGTGCTTTTTTGAAATCAGGCGGCGAACAGCTTTGTGCGCAGTTCCTGACGCAGGGTGTCGATGACCTCCAAATCGTGGCGGCGTTTTTCGAAATGCCAGAACGTCCAGCCGTTGCAGCTAGGCAACCCCTGCAGAGCCGCGCCGACCTTGTGAATCGAGCCCGACACGTTGTCCGCCAGCAGCGACCCGTCGGAACGGACTTTCGCGGCGAAACGCTGTTTCGCGTCGAACAGCCAGTCGCCCGCCTGCAACAGTCCGTATTCCAGAACCGTTCCGAACGGAATGCGGGGTTCTTTGCGCTTGCACGACATTTGCAGGGCGGAGATGTCCGCCAGCGGCGAAATGGAATCGATGCGTTCCCGCGCGCCTTTGATATAGCGGGGTTCGCGTTCGATGCCGATGAAACGGCGTCCCAGACGTTTGGCGACCGCGCCCGTCGTTCCCGTTCCGAAAAACGGATCCAGAACGATGTCGCCCGGTTTCGTCGTCATCATCAGCAGACGGTAAAGCAGGGATTCCGGCTTTTGCGTCGAATGCAGCTTTTCGCCGTTTTCGTCTTTCAATCGTTCGTGACCGCTGCAAATCGGCAGATACCAGTCGCTGCGCAACTGCTTGTCGTCGTTAAAGGCTTTCATCGCCTCGTAATTGAACGTGTATTTCGCGTCGCGGCTTTTGGAACACCAGATCATCGTTTCGTGCGCGTTGCACAGGCGCGTTCCCTTCATGTTCGGCATGGGGTTGTCTTTGATCCACAAAATGTCGTTCAAAATCCAAAATCCCAGATTCTGCAAAATGTAGCCGACGCGGAAAATGTTGTGATACGATCCGATGACGGTCAGCGTCCCGTCGTCCTTCAAAACGCGGCGGGCGGCGGTCAGCCACGCGACCGTGAATTCGTCGTAGGCTTTGGCGTCCGCGAAATGATCCCATTCGTCCGTCACGCCGTCGACCATCGAACTGTCGGGACGGAACAGATCGCCGCCCAACTGCATGTTGTAAGGAGGGTCGGCGAAAATCATGTCGACGGATTTTTCGGGCAGACCGTTCATCATTTCAATACTGTCGCCCGGTAAAATAACATTTGTTTTCAGTTGAAAAGCGGTCATCTGCGTCCTCGTTCAAACCGTGATCGGTCAATTTGTTTCTGTTGCCAGAATAGGGCGCAGAGGTAAGCAATTTATTAACGGCGGAACATTTTTCGTTAAATTTTTAAAATATTTTCAAATATTTACACTTGGTTAACCTTTTGACCGGACGCCAGTATTCTTTGAACGGGGGCGTAGGATTTGCGGTGGTGGACGCAAACGCCGTGTGTTTTTAACCCGTCCTGATGCGCCTTGGTGCCGTAGCCCGCGTTCTTTTCCCAGCCGTAGTACGGAAATTCCTTCGCCAAATCGCGCATCAGCCGATCGCGGGTGACTTTCGCGACGATCGACGCGGCGGCGACGGAAAGGCTGAGCGCGTCGCCTTTGATCAGAAAACGGGCGGGGCAGGGCAGGCTCGGCGGAATTTTGTTGCCGTCGACGATCGCGAAATCGGGAACGGCGGACAGGGATTCGACGGCGCGCCGCATCGCCAGAAAAGTCGCCTGCAATATGTTCAAGGCGTCGATTTCCTCCACGCTCGCCATGCCGCAGCCGATCAGCGCGTTCGAACGGCGCAGTTCGTCGAACAAGGCTTCGCGTTTGGCGGCGGTCAGCTTTTTTGAATCGTCCAGCCCTCGCGCCAGAGAATCCGGAATTTCAAAGTTCGGGAAAATCACCGCACCCGCGACGACGGGGCCCGCCCACGGGCCGCGGCCGGCTTCGTCAATTCCGGCGGTCAGCGTTGCGCCGGAAAATGATTTTTCATAGGTGAAATCGGGCATCTTTTGCTCTTTATTGTTTGCGATCTTTTTAGTACGCTTTAACGGTTTGGTCAACTTTTTTGCTTGCAAGTTTGTAAAATTTCATTAATCTTTTCTCCGGTCGGAGGGAAGCTGTGGCTGGGTTTTATGTCGCCGAAAGCGTTTTGAGCGCGTTTCGAACGGTTTGCGAAAAAAAATATGTGAAAGACAAACCTTTGGGAATCGCAGAGGTTCCGGAGGGGTGTGTTCTGTTGCGCCAAAAGGGCGGATTTAAAGGAATTGGCGTTTTAGACGACCGCAATATTCCCGTCGATTTTTCCAAAAGAGATTACCCGGGGGACGAATTTGTCGTCCCCGACAATCCGGCATATAGGGACGAAACCGTCATTTATGGCGGATATTTGTTCGAACATTGGGGGCATTTTCTGGTCGAAAGCACCTGCCGGCTATGGTATGTTTTGCAAAACGAACACGACAAAACGTCGGTTGTTTTCGCTGTTTCCCGCAAACCGCCCAAAGTCTTTACGGACTTTTTCGAATTACTGGGCATATCGAACAGAATTGTTTTTATTGATCGCCCAACGCGTTTTGCAAAGGTGCTTGTTCCCGAACCGTCGTTTGTCTTTTGCCGGCAGGACGCCATATCGCCGCTGTTTTTAATGCCTTTCGACCGGATTGTTGAACGGGTGAAGGCCGCCGGTTACGACAAAGTGTATTTGAGCAAAAGCAAATGGACGGGACTGGATTTTCAATGCTTCGGCGAAAAAAAGCTGGAACGGGCGTTTCTGGCGAACGGATATCATGTTGTCTATCCCGAAAGAATGACGCTGAAAGAACAGGTCGCCGTTTTAAAAGGTGCGTCTGAAATCGCCTCTCCGGCGGGGACTTTGGCTCATAATATCTTATTTGCACCTTCTTTCGCCCGTCTGATCGTTCTGAACAGAACGCCGGACGCTTTGCCCGTGCAGGCGTGTTTGAACGAACTGAAAAACATTGACTGTTGTTATATCGACGCGTTTTATGCGCCGGTTGCGGTCAGTTTCATAGACGGACCTTTTTTCTGGCATGTCAATGAATTTGTCAAACGGGCTTTTTCGAATTTGAATATGATACCGCCCGCCGCGGACGAAGCCGAGCCTTTTGCGGATTTTTTAAAGGCGTGGGGAAACGTCTATTGGGATAAAAACAAGGCGGCGTACGCACATTTGCGTGATCAGATCGGGGGTGACGCGGACGAATACGCGGTTGTGTCCCGTTTGTCTGACTGTTTTAAGCGGAATTCGGCTTTTAAACGGTTGATTTTCAGGGCGTTGTTCCATCTGACGCGCGGGACGGTCAGAAACCGTTTTAAATTCTTATACAAAGGCGCGTCTTTTGTTTCGACGGCAGAAAATCAAGCGTTTGTCGAACGGTTGAAAAAACGCGAAAAATAACACTTTACCTCTTCTCTGCTCGACGGTGTTTCGTTTATTGCCGAACGAATGATGAAACGTGAAAACTGCGCACGATGACGGGGAGGGCGTTTTTTTCTTTTGGGCGCGCGGGGGCGAAGTGTCAACTTTTTCCCGTATCCGTCCGGCGCGGACGGGGCAAAAAAAACATAAAAAAAGGTTGATGAAACGCCCGCGGTGCGTTACAGTCGTTCCCGCAAACAGAGGGGCTTGATTTTCGCGCGGCGGTTCAAAGGACGCCGTGGCGTTTTTCCTCTGTTTCAGTCTTTATCGTTATACTTCTTGGAGAAAAAATCCATGGCGGATAAAAACCAAAAAATGAAGATGATGGACG
>DJRZ01000056.1 GCA_002440235.1 Alphaproteobacteria bacterium UBA6347 | reverse complement strand
GGTTGTACTTGTCCAAAAAAGTGATCGGAACTCCTATCGCGCCGTCGTAATCAACGGGAATATCGGCGACTTTATCGACGTTGATCGCATCGTAATTGTCGTATTTCGGATATTCCTCCGGAGTGTATTTTTTATACAAAATCACTTCTTCGCAACGCTTTGTCGTTTCGATGTTTGTCAGCCAGCACGCCATAATGTGTTTGATTTTTTTGCCGTTTTCGATTTTTTCAAAATTTTGTTCGTCGTCAGGCAACATCAGCCACATGTCTTTGTTGATGTTGCGATATCCCAGCCACAGGCGGTTTTCTTTGATAAGCTTGAAAATTTCCTTGTAAGTAATGGAATTTTTATTGCCGATAATGATGAATTTCTTATTGTATTCAATCAGTTGCGCCACATATTCCCGAAACAGGGAAAAAGGCGGGTTTGTTACGACGACATCGGCTTGTTTCAACAGCTCGACACATTCGGCTGAACGGAAATCGCCGTTTTCCTCCAAAACGATCAAAGTGTTTTTCCCGTTTTTTATCAGATATTCGACATCGGACAAATCGACCGCGCCGTCGTTGTTTGCGTCAATCACTTCCGTGATTTCGATTTTGTACGCTTTTTTGCCGTTCATTCTGTCGAACAACGGCAATTCCAACCCCATGACGGGCGACGCCGAATAGCAGGTCGCGATCAGTTTTTTCAAACCCAGCGCATTGAAATTCAAAGCGAAGTATTTGAAAAAGTTGCTTTCATACGGATCGTCGCAGTTGCAGAAAACGGTTTTCCCGTTGAAAAAGTCCCGATAATGTTTCAGTTCTTCCTCTATATCCGACAGTTGCGTGTAAAATTCGTCTTTTTTGTTGCGCCGCGCCTGTTGCAACCGCGCGTTTCCCGTTGTTTTAGCCATAAAAAAATCCCCGTGAACCGCCTGAAAAGCGGCTCGGGGAGTTAGAACAATCATAATCTTACCGAATGATCCTTCTGACCTTTAAAGCTGTCCGCGGGACGACCTCTGAACATACGTCAAAAGCTCCCCGAACCATTGAAACAGGTTCAGGGATATTTCCGTATTTGCGTAAGCAAAACGGATCACGGCGCATCTCTGCGTCGGGTAAGATTATAAAGAGCTGTTCTAAGGCTCCGCGCCCGCTCAGGCGCTTTCCGCGCGGAACGATTCCGCGCGAACGCAATCAGAATATCCGAAAAACAGGCAAAAGAAAAGCGGCAAAATCACCGCCGCTTTCCGTCGCGATTTATCGATTTCACTGTTTCAGCGATTTGACGTATCCCAGAACCGCCGTCACCGCCGCGGGGGTGACGCCCGAAATCCGCGACGCCGCGCCCAGCGTTTCGGGGCGGACTTTGTTCAGGCGCATGACGACTTCGTTCGACAGACCGCCGATCTTTTTATAGTCGACGTCGGCGGGGATCTTCATCGCTTCGTCCTTTCTGAACGCCGCGATGTCGGATTCCTGCCGTTGCAGATAGCCGCGGTATTTTGCTTCGATTTCCAGCTGTTCGACGACATCCTTGCGCGTGTTTTGCAACTGCGGCCACACGTCCGCCAGACGGTTCCAGCCTATATCCCCGTACGCCAGCAAATCGAATCCGTTTCTGCGCGATCCGTCCTTGTTGACCTCGAATCCCAGCTTTTCCAATTCCTTGGGCGTTCCGCCGATTGCGTTCAGTTTTTGGCGCGCTTCGGTCAAAGCGGCGACTTTTTCGTTAAAGCAGCGGCGGCGTTTTTCTCCGACGCACCCGATGTCGATCCCTTTTCGCGTCAGGCGCATATCGGCGTTGTCGGAACGCAGCAGCAGCCGGTATTCGGCGCGCGAAGTGAACATACGGTACGGTTCGTCCACGCCTTTGGTCGTCAGGTCGTCGATCATCACGCCCAGATAGGCGTCCGCGCGGTCCAGCGTGAATTCCCTGTCCGATCCCGACGCTTTCAGCGCCGCGTTCACCCCCGCCAGCAGACCCAGCGCGGCGGCTTCCTCGTATCCCGTCGTGCCGTTCAGCTGACCCGCGACGAACAGCCCCGAAACCTTTTTCGTTTCAAGGGTCGTGCGCATTTCCAGCGGGTCGATGTAGTCGTATTCGATCGCGTAGCCGGGACGAATGATGCGGACGTTTTCCAGCCCTTTGATCGAATGGATCATCGCGTCCTGCACGTCGGCTGGCAAAGACGTCGAAATCCCGTTCGGATAAACCGTGTCGTCGTCCAGCCCCTCCGGTTCCAAAAAGACGTGGTGCGAATCCCTGTCGGCGAATTTGACCAGCTTGTCTTCAATGCTGGGGCAATAGCGGGGACCGACGCCTTTGATCTGTCCGGAAAACAGCGGCGCGCGGTGCATGTTGGCGCGAATGATGTCGTGCGTCGTTTTGTTCGTCGCGGTGATGTAACACGCGATTTGCGGCGTCGTGATTTCATCGTCCAAAAACGAGAACGGCTCCGGGTTTTCGTCGCCCTCCTGCCGTTGCAAAACATCGTAGTCGATCGTTTTGCCGTCCAGACGCGCCGGCGTTCCCGTTTTCAGCCGCCCGACGCGCAATCCCAAGCGGATCAAAAAATCGGACAGATGTTCGCAGGAAATGTCCCCGACGCGCCCGCCGACCGTTTTCGTTTCGCCGACGTGCATCAGACCGTGCAGAAAAGTTCCCGCCGTCAGCACGACCGCGCCAGCCGAAAACGCGCGCCCGTCCGCCGTCGTCACGCCCGTGACGGAAACGGGGTTTTCACGGTAAAGCAAGCCTTCGACCGCGCCCTCTTCGACCGTCAGGTTTTCGTAATTCAACAGCTCCGCCTGCATCGCATGACGGTAAAGCTTTCTGTCCGCCTGCGCGCGCAATCCCCGCACCGCCGGACCTTTGGAGCTGTTCAGCATGCGGAATTGGATTCCCGCCTTGTCCGCGACGCGTCCCATCAATCCGTCCAGAGCGTCGATTTCGCGCACCAGATGCCCTTTGCCCAGCCCGCCGATCGCCGGATTGCACGACATTTCGCCGATCGTCGCGATTTTATGCGTCAACAGCAGGGTTTTCGCCCCCATGCGCGCCGCCGCCGCCGCCGCTTCGCACCCCGCGTGACCGCCGCCGACAACTATTACGTCAAAAGTGTCCGTCATTTATTTTCCTATGCAAAAATCTTTGAAAATCAAATCAAGCAGTTCTTCCACCTGCACCTGTCCCGTGATTTTGCCCAGCGACCGCATCGCCATACGCAAATCCTCGGCCGTCAATTCCTGTTCCGGCGCGTTTAAGGCCGACCGCAAATCGGCGACGCATTCCTGCAACGCTTCGCGGTGGCGCAAACGGGTCAGAGACGGTTCTTCGCGCAATCCCATGCGTTCATCGACAAAGCTCGCTATTTTTTCGATCAAAGCGTCAACACCCTGCCCCGTTTTGGCGGAAATCCAGATGCTGCCGTCGTTTTTGGCGGCCGTCTTGTCCGCCTTGTTCATCACGGAAACGATTTTGTCGGCGTCGATTCCCTGCGCTTCGGTCGGATTTTTCGCCCCCGTCGCGTCCGTCAGCCACAAAACCAGATCGGCTTCGGCGGCGCGGGCTTTGGCGCGGCGGACGCCCTCGGCTTCGATTTCCTCGTCCGTGTCGCGCAATCCCGCCGTGTCCGCCACAACGACGGGATAGCCGTTGATGTCCAGCCGGACTTCGATAATGTCGCGCGTCGTTCCCGCCGTGGACGACACAATCGCCACGTCGCGCTGCGCCAGCCGGTTCATCAGGCTGGATTTGCCCGCGTTCGGCGCGCCGATGATCGCGATTTGAAAACCGTCGCGCAGTTTTTCCCCGCGCCGCCCGTCGTCCAAATGCGCCTGTATTTCGTCGATCAATCCCGTGATTTTGCCGCGCGCGTCGTCGGAAACGCTGTCCGGGATTTCCTCTTCGGGAAAGTCGATGTACGCCTCCATCCACGCCAGCAGATGTTTCAAACGGTCGTGCCAGTCCTCGTATTTTTTCGCCAGCGCGCCGCCCATTTGCCGCAAAGCCTGTTTGCGCTGCTGTTCCGTTTCGGCGTCCACCAGATCCGCCAGCCCTTCCGCCGCTGTCAGATCCATTTTGCCGTTTTCGACGGCGCGGCGGGTGAACTCTCCGCGTCCGGCGGGACGGAACCCTTTGATTTTCGACAGGTTTTCCAGCATCGCCGCCGCGATCGCCCGTCCGCCGTGGGTTTGAAATTCGATCACGTCTTCGCCCGTAAAGCTGTGCGGACAGGGAAAATAAAGCACTAACGCGTTGTCTATCGGCGTGCCGTCCAAAGCGCGGATTTCGGTAAACACCGCCTGACGCGGGCGCGGATTTTCAATCCCCGTCATCAGCCGGACGGCGTCAAGCGCGTTTGCGCCCGACACGCGCACGATCGCCACCCCCGCCCTGCCCGAAGCCGTCGCCGTCGCAAAAATCGTTCCGTCCATTTCCGTCGTCCCTTAAATGATCGCGTTTTGTCTTATCACGAACGGTGGCGTTTTAAAAGGACATAAAAAGCCCCCTCGCCGCCGTCTTTCGGCTTTGCTTGACAATAGGACAAAATCAGACTGCGGATTTCGGGCGCGTTCATCCAGTTCGGCATTTCCGCCCTGATGACGCCCCTGCCCAGAAAGCCGCCCTTTCCCGTAATCAACAGCAGGCATCTGGCGTTGCGTTTTTCCTGCGCGTAAATGAATTTGACCAAAGCGTCAAAGCCGCTTTCCAGCGTGTGACCATGCAGATCCAAAACGGCTTCGACCGGCATTTCGCCGTTTCTGAACCGCTGTCCCGTTTTTTTATCCATCGCATGAATGTCGCCTTCGGTCAGCTTTTCCGTAACGGAATAGTCGAAATCTGGCGCGTGGCGGACGGGCTTGACGTCGACGGTCAGCTTTTTGCGCAGGGAAACGTGCGCCGCCTTTTTGGCGGGCGTTTTGGACGCCAGCGGCTTGACCGTGTCGGTCACGGCTCGCCACAATTCCAAATCGTCATTGTCCGTTGTCTGCGTCATCTTTTTTTTCTGCCGTGTCTTGCGGAATCAAATCCGGAAAATAGTTTTCGACGAACGATCGCCAGTCCCCGACGGGGGCTTGACAAAAATAGCGCGGATCAGCCGCCAAAACAATGGAAATCCCGCCGTAGCGCCAAGCGATCAAAAACTTTTCAATCCGCGGCACGACGCGCTTGATCACGCGGTTTTTCATAAACGGTTCCAAAAAAAACGGCAGTAAAACGGCGTTCGCCAGACAAACCAGCATCAGCATCACCGTCCCGACGACCAGATTGTCCGAAATCATCAGCGCCAGCGAAAACAACAGTCCGATCAGCAAAGGCAACACGTTTTCCCACGGATTGAAAAAAGGCGATTTAAACCGGTTCAGCCGCTTGAAATTGATTTTAATAAACGCCTTTTGTTCGACCAAAGCGCGCTGCAACCCCTGAAAAATCATCAAATCCTGCCGCGTCGGCGGTGAAATGGGCATTTTCGTCATTGTTTTTTATCCGTATCGTTCGCGGGCAGCAAAACAAAGTATCTTCCCTCGCTTTTCATTCTGCCCGCCTGTTTCAGGGCGTCGTCGCCCGTTCCCCAGAAAAAATCGCCGCGGACAGCTCCCTTGATCGCGCTTCCCGTGTCCTGCGCCGTCATCAGACGGTTCAGCGGCGCGCCGTCGGGCGACGTCGTTTCCAGCCACAAAAACGATCCCAGCGGCACGAAAGCCGGATCGACCGCCAGACTGCGCCCCGCGGTCAACCGGACGCCCGCCGCACCGACCGCGCCGGTGTTTTTCATCTTTTTGAAAAAAATGTAGCGGTTGTTTTCATGCATCAGGCTTTGCGCCTTTGTCGGATTGTCGATCAACCATTGTTTGATTTCAGCCATGGTCGACACGCCTTTTTTCAACAGCCCGCGTTTCGCCATGACCGCGCCGATGCCCGTAAAGGCGCGTCCGTTGTTTCCGGCGTAGCCGACGCCGGCTTTTTTTCCGTCGGGCAGGCGCAAAACGCCGGACCCTTGGATTTGCAAAACGAACAGGTCGGCGGGTTCCCTGACCCACGCGATCACTTTCGCCGGAATTTTAACCGCGCCCGTTTCGATTTCACGGCGCGTCGAATACGGTTTGATTTCCGCACCGTCTTTTTTGCCGAACAGGACTTCGCCGCGGTATTTGGGATTGAACTTGCCCAAATCGATTTTAACGATGTCGTCGGGCAGGGCGTACACGGGAACGCCGTACCCTTTCCTTTTGGTCAAAGATCCGTCGATTTCAGGTTCGTAATATCCCGTGAACAATCCCTTTTCCCCTTTGTTCACGGCGTAGACGCGCATGTTTTTCTTGATAAAAGCGCGCAATTTTCCGCCGTTTGCGCCTATTTTTTCCATTTTGGCGCAAAAGTCCCTCCACACGGACGGATTTTTCGCGCTTGAAACGGCGCAGGACGATTTCAGCGCGGGAAAAGCGGCGGCTAAATCGTCGCCGTCAAATCCCGTCAAGCCGTCGAATCCGACGGGGGTCAACGTCATATCCGGCGAAAAAGCGTTCGAAAACACGGCGTCGCCGCTTTTTTCCGCCGCCTTTTCGGGAACTTTGTCGGCGTAAATCAGCAGTCCTGCGGTAAAGACAACGACCGCCGCGGCGGACGTCCAAGCCCTGAGATTCATTTGTCAGCCGGTTTGCCGTGAGTCGCCGTCAAAATCCAAGCCGGACTTTTCGACAGCATGTTTTTGCGCA
The DNA here is from genome assembly GCA_002440235.1 of Alphaproteobacteria bacterium UBA6347. Taxonomy (GTDB): domain Bacteria; phylum Pseudomonadota; class Alphaproteobacteria; order CAAGCB01; family CAG-977; genus UBA11549. The sequence continues at coordinate 35,169 of DJRZ01000056.1, read as the reverse complement.
GCGTCCAGACGTCCGTCACCGTTTCGATGTAAGTCGGATCGCCGACGACGACTTTTCCCTGCGCGTCTTTGACGATGTTCGTCTGTTCCGTTTCGAATTCAACGGTCAGTTCGACGTCGTTTCCGAACATTTCGGCTTTGGTCAAACGAATGGATTTAAAGCCGATCAGACTGAATTCCGCCGTTTCCCCGCGTTCGGCGCGTTCATCGACCGCGCGGGCGAAGCTGTCGTAAATCCCGTTGGAAAGCAAAGGCTTCAAATCGCCTTTGTTCCCTTTGGCGAAAGCGGCGGCGATGTATTCGAACGCGCGCGGCGCCTTTTGCATGAAATCGACCAAATCGAAAGCGGGAAACTTTTCCTTGATTTCTTTCAAGTTTTTAACGACTTCGGCGTCCTGTTCGAAACCGCCGGACGCGTCGGGGTCGTGTTCAAGCTTCACGGCGCCGTCCGCGCTTTCAATCGAACGGTAGTCGTCGATGTCGACGACCGTCGAAGACCGCCTTCCGGCAACATCGTCGTCGCGGTTGGGGCGCGTCCCCAGCACGCCGCGCAACCTGTTAAACAGCAGCAAAACGACGATTACCAAAAAAACGATGTCCGTGAATTGAAATTGCTGCGACATAATTTTAACCTTCTTTCTTTCCTTGCCCGCCCGAATGGGATAGAGTATAGCAGATTTTTCTGACAGGAGAACAATTATGAACGAAAACAACACCGAAAACAACACCCAACAGCCCGCGGCGATCGCCATCAACGCCCAGTTCGTCAAGGACATTTCCTTTGAAGCGCCGCACGTTCCGCAGATTTTCACGGAATTGAAATCGAATCCCGAAATCAACGTTTCCGTCGACGTGCAGGCGGCGCGGGTTCAGGACTCGATGTATCAGGTCAGCCTGAAAATCAAAGCCGAAGCGCAAATCAAGGAAAAGACCGCTTTTTTGTGCGAAGTCGAATACGGCTGCATCGCGACGGTTCAGGTTCCCGCGGAACACGTCGAACCGATTTTGCTGATCGAAATTCCGCGCCTGCTGTTTCCGTTCGTCCGCAACATCATCGCCGATTTGACGCGTGAAAGCGGATTCCCGCCCCTGCTGATCAACCCGATCGATTTTGTCGGTCTGTACCACCAGCGGCTGGAGGAAATGAAAAAGCAACAGGAAAAACAGACGGTCAACTGAGCCACATCGGATTTTTCAGATCTTTTAAAAAAGCCTCGTGGTTTTCCGCTTCGCCCGCCAGAAAAACGGGGGGACGCGGTTCTCTGCGGGGCTTTTTGCCGTCCTGATGCGAACGGGCTTTGATTTCCAGCGCGCTTTCGCTTTTCTTTTCGCCCAGAACGAACCCCGGTTCGCGCCCGCCCAGCAGTTCCAGATAAACCTCCGACAACAGTTCGGAGTCGAGCAAAGCCCCGTGTTTGGTGCGTTTGGTGTTGTCGATGCCGAAACGGCGGCACAGTTCGTCCAGATTGACGCGCGATCCCGGGAATTTGCGTTTGGCGATCAGCAGCGTGTCGATCGCCCTGTCCATGGGAATGGTCGGACGTTTGATCCACGTCAGTTCCGCGTTTAAAAACTTCATATCGAATTCGGCGTTGTGAATCACCAGCGGCGCGTCGCCGATAAAAGCCAGAAATTCGTCGGCGATGTCGCGGAAAGGCGGCTCCTTGTCCAGAATTTCGTTGGTCAGCCCGTGAATTTTGGCGGCGTCCTCCGGCACGTCGCGTTCGGGATTGATCAGTTGGTAATACGTTTTTCCCGTCGGCATGTGGTTTTCCAGCTCCACGCACCCGATGGACACCAGCTTGTGCCCCGAATAGGGATCCAATCCCGTTGTTTCCGTATCTAAAACGACTTCGCGCATTTGATTTCTTCCAGTATTTCAGCCAATTTTTCCCTGACAGGTTCCGTTCCGTACCGCGTTTCGACCACATAGTCCGCTTTTTCGCGCTTTTGTTCGTCGGACATCTGCCGGCTTGTCAAAGCCGCGTATTTTTCCTCCGTCATGCCCGCGCGTTCGAAAACGCGTTGTTTCAGCACGTCCGCGGGCGCGGTGACGACAACGACCTTGTCGCAAAACCCGTCCCACCCCGCTTCGAACAACAGCGGCACGTCCAGAACGACGACGGGTTCGAAACGGTGGCGCGCGAAAAAATCGCGCAGTTCCGATTCCAAAAACGGATAAATCATGCTTTCCAGTTCGCGCACGTCCAGCTTTTTTTCGTTGATCAAAGCCGACAAAACCCCGCGGTCGATTTCGTTTCGAACGACGCTTTGCGGACAACGGCGGGCGAACAGGGCGATCATGTTCCGATTTTCGCGCATCAGACGATGCACGGCGGCGTCGCTGTCAAACACGGGGACGACCATTTGCCGGATCATTTTGACGGCGGTCGACTTGCCAGCGCCCATGCACCCCGTCAACCCGACGACAACGCTTTTCGTCATCGCGCCACCAGATTCCGCAGTTCGTCGGTGATTTCGGGCGCGGCGCCGAACCACGCCTGAAAAGCCGGACAAGCCTGACGCAACAGCATGCCCAATCCGTCAGCCGTCGCCAATCCTTTGCTTTTCGCCCGTTTCAGCAGTTCCGTTTCGACGGGCGCGTACACCAGATCCGCGACGACCGCGCTTTGCGGCAAATTGTCAAGATCGATGTCCAGCGCGTCAAACCCGTTCATGCCCAGCGTCGTCGCGTTCGCCAGCACTCCGGCGCCGGTCAGCGCGGAATGCCTGTCGGACCAGTCGAACAGCTTGAAATTTCCGCCGACGGATCGCGCCAGACGTTCCGCTTTGTCCGGCGATCTGCCGACCAAACGGATTTCCGGAACGCCCGCCGAAATCATCGCCGCGCATATTCCGCGCGCCGCGCCGCCCGTTCCAAAAACGGCGGCGGGAGCATTTCGAATGTCGAATCCCGCCCGACAGTCCGCCAGATTTCGCAAAAAACCGGCGCCGTCCGTGTTGTCCCCGAACAAAGTCCCGTCGCCGCGAACGACGACCGTGTTGACCGCCCCCGCCCTTCGCGCCGCGGGGGACACCTCGTCCAGCAAATCCATCACGGCGACCTTGTGCGGAACGGTGACGTTGAATCCGGCAAACCCTTTTTCCGCCGCCGTTTTGACAAATTCAGCCAAACCGTCCGGCGAAACATCAAACGCGTCGTACCGCGCCATGACGCCGTACCTGTCCAGCCAGTAATTGTGAATCAAAGGGGATTTCGAATGCCCGACCGGGTGTCCGACAACGCCCGCGCGGATCATTTTTTCAATTCCCCGCAGGTGCGCAGGCAATCCAGCAACGGCAGCAGCGGCAATCCCAGAACGGAAAAATAGTCGCCATCGTAAGACGCCACCAGCTGCGCGCCCAAATCCTCCATGTAATACGCGCCGACGGAATCGCAGACGTCGTCGCCCGCCTCCGCCAGATAGTCGTCCAAAAAGTTGTCCGAAAAATCGCGCATGGTGACTTTGACGACGGAATTGTCGAACCAGACCAGCCGCCCGCCTTTGACGACCGCGGTGCCGTTGACCAGCAGATGCGATTTGTTGCGCAGTTTTTTCAAATGCTTGTGCGCAATGTTCAAATCGGCGGGTTTGGAAAACCATTCGCCGTTCAAATCCAGAATCTGATCGGCGCCGATGACAAAAGCGTTCGGATATTTTTCGGAAACGGTCATCGCCTTTCGCGTCGCCAGCTGCAGACTGGTCTGCCGGCTGTCCTGCCCCTGTTCGCGCATTTCGCGTTTAACGGCGTCTTCGTCGATTCCGGCGGAAACGCTTTTGAATTCGACCCCCGCCGCGTCCAAGAGGTCTTGTCTGCTTTTGCTTTTGGAAGCCAATATCAACATTTTTCGAAACTCCTGTGCATAAGTCTGATAACAGCGTTGCTTTTACGGTTTTATCCTTTTTGTTCCGTTTTGTCCCGCTTTTTATGCAGGTGTGCGCAATTTTTTTCCCCGCCGACCGGTTAAAAGGGATAACTTTTCCGAAACCGCCGCCGCGCCGGAAAGCGACTCGTTTTCGTCCGACGAGTCGCCTTTTTTTGAAAAACGGGCGAAAGTCGTTGAAAACGTGTTTGATTTTCTGTGCATAATCTGTGGATAAAATTGCGTCAGACTTATCCACAGGGGACAACAAACATCAAAAACCTTTTTTAATTTTATATTTATGAAGGGAATTTTTTCCGCTTGACCCGCCTGTGCGAAACGGCTAAAAAGAAGCTCTCTTCTCCGGGCGGTTCAGCCCGTTTTCCCCTTGTTAAAGATATAGAGCTTTCATGCATTTAAAGGAACTGAAAAAGAAATCGCCCGCCGAATTGCTGAGCATGGCGGAGGAATTGGGCGTCGAAAACGCGTCCATGTTGCGCACGCAGGATCTGACGTTCGCCATTTTAAAACAGCTGTCCACCAATGACGAGGTTTTGGTCGACGAAGGCGTCATAGAGGTTTTGCAGGACGGGTTCGGATTTTTGCGTTCCCCCGAATCCAACTATCTGGCGGGACCGGACGACATTTACGTTTCCACGTCGCAGGTGCGCAAATTCGGGCTGAGAACCGGCGACACGGTCGAAGGCGAACTGCGCGCGCCGAAGGACGGCGAAAGATATTTCGCGCTGTCCAAAGTGCTGAAAATCAATTTCACCGATCCCGAAAACGTGCGGTACAGAATCAATTTCGACAACCTGACGCCGCTGCACCCGACGGAAAAGATCAAAATGGAAAACGATCTGGACAATAAAAACATGACGTCCAGAATTATCGACTTGATTTGTCCGCAGGGCAAGGGTCAGCGCGGCATGATCGTCGCGCCGCCGCGCACGGGCAAAACGGTGATGCTGCAAAACATCGCCCACGCGATCACGCAAAATAACCCCGAAATCTATCTGATCGTCCTGCTGATCGACGAACGCCCCGAAGAAGTCACGGAAATGAGCCGCACGATCAAGGGCGAAGTCATCAGCTCCACCTTTGACGAACCGGCGGCGCGTCACGTTCAGGTCGCCGAAATGGTTATCGAAAAGGCAAAACGTCTGGTCGAACACAAACGCGACGTCGTCATTCTGCTGGATTCCATCACGCGTCTGGCGCGCGCGTACAACACGGTCGTTCCCAGCTCCGGCAAGGTTTTGACGGGCGGCGTGGACGCCAACGCCCTGCAGAAACCCAAACGCTTTTTCGGCGCGGCGCGCAACATCGAAGAGGGCGGTTCCCTGACGATCATCGCCACCGCCCTGATCGACACGGGATCGCGCATGGACGAAGTCATTTTCGAAGAATTCAAGGGAACGGGCAACTCCGAAATCATTTTGGACCGCAAAGTGTCCGACAAACGCATTTTCCCCGCGATCGACATCACCAAGTCCGGCACCCGCAAAGAGGAATTGCTGGTCGGCAAGGACATGCTGTCGAAAATGTGGGTTTTGCGCCGCGTGCTGATGCCGATGGGTCCCGCCGACGCGATGGAGTTTTTGATGGAAAAGCTGAAACAGTCCAAAAACAACCGCGACTTTTTCGAAGCGATGAACTCCTGACGCTCCGGCTTTTGAACAAAGATCCCCCTTCGTTTTCGACCGAGGGGGATTTTTTTTGTCATCTTTGATTTAAAAATTCGCGCCAGTTTTCCGGTTTGACGACTTTGACGTGTTTTCCCCAAGTGTACAGATGCCAATCCATTTCCAGCCGTCCTCCCGCGCGAAACTTGACGGTCAGCGACCCGTCGGGGTTTCTGCGCAGCGTTTGATTCGGGTGGAAAACGTATTGTTCCGCTTCGTCCGCGACGGCGGGATCGAACAGCCATTCGACGTCGAACGGTTCTTCGTGAAAAGCGCCGAACGATTCTTCGGCAAAATTTTTTAAATTGAAATTTTGATCCGCGGTAAAGCTTTCGGGCAGGATTTCGACGGATTTGATGCCGTTCACGATAAAACAGCGCGGCGCGCTTCCGTCGTGTTTCGCAATCAGGTAATGGTTGCGTTCGCCGTACAGAAATCCCAGCGGTTCAAGGACGTATTCTTTGATTTCTTTGGATTTTTTCCGGTATTCGACGCGGATTTTATGACACCCCAGAATGGCGTCGCGAACGGCGGACGTGTTTTTCGTGTCGACGTTCGGTTTCGGACCGGGGCGGCAGACGTAGCCTTCCGCCTCCATCAGGGCGTCGACGTCGGGTTCCAGACGGCGCATGACGTTTGATTTGATGTTCGCTTTGATTTTATCGGTCAACCGTTCCAGAATATTCAGCTTTTCCATCATGTTGTTTTGGCGGAACAATTCCTTTGCGTTTTCCAGCAGGGAAACCTCTTCCGCGGAAAATTGAATGAAATCGCGCAAAGTCCCTTGGGGAATAAACCAGCGTTTGACGCCGTTTTCGCCGATAATTATTTCGGTTTGCGGAAATTTGCCCCTGATCATGTCGCGCATGCGTTCCGCCGTCCGTCTGGACACGTGAAAATCGGCGCAAATGTCGTTTAACGAAACGCCTTCGCGGCAGGACTGCATTTTAATCGCCAAATCGAGGAGGTCGTAAGTTTTTTCATACGGCATGGAGCAACCTTTTCAATCTGTTTCCGTTTGTTTTCAGAATAGAATGAAAATGATCGGATTGTCCATATCCGGCTTGCCGGAACGCGTCAGAATATGCCGTGTTCGGTCAGCCACAGCAGCGCCTGCAGACGGTTGGTGATGTTCAGGCGCGTGTAAATGCGGTTCAGGTGGACTTTGACGGTCGACGTGCTGATGCCCATTTTGTAGGCGATCAGCTTGTTCGGCATGCCTTGCGCCAGACAGCGCATGACTTCGATTTGTTTTGGGGTCAGATGATGCGTCATTGTTTTGTTCCTTTCAGTCATGCGCCCGCGAATTAATACTTTTGATTGAGATGTCTTTGCGTGTAAAGCGTCGGGCGGCGTGGAAAGTGTTCAATACGATGCGTAATTTTTGCAACGGACGGCGAATCTTTTTATGATTCGATTGACAACAGCCTTGAATTGAAACACCATAAGATAATCATATTTGATACGCGTCAGTTTGAAAACGACCCGTTTTTATATGGGGGATATATAATCAATGACGACATTTAAAGCGAATTTGTCTTTTTTAAGGGAACTGCTGGCGCTGAAAGAAGTGATCGACGCGGGTCAGATTCAGGGGGCGGCGCGCCGAAACGGCATCAAACAGTCGAATTTGTCGAAAATCATTTCCGATCTGGAATCCGAACTGAACACCCCTTTGCTGAACCGTTCCTCCAAAGGCGTCGAACCGACCAACACCGCCCGTCTGCTGTACGCCGACATCGACAACATCGCCAAAAGTCTGGATAAAATCACGGCGGCGTTCGCTTCCGCGGAAGATTTGACGGGATACGTCACCGTTTTTGTCGACGACGGATTTTTGGGAAACCGGCTGTTAAAGGAATTGTCGCTGTTTTACGCGCTGCATTTGAAAATCAGGCTGGATCTTTTGACGGACAAACGGTTGAACCCGTCCGATTACGATTTGGCGGTCGTTGCCGACGTTCCGCCGTCGATTACGGGAAAGATCCTGTTTAAAACGGACAGCCGAATGCATTTGTACGCGTCGCAATCGTATTTGGAACGGCGCGGAACGCCCGAAAGTTTGTCCGATTTGTTGGAAAATTTCGATTTGTGCATGCATCAGTCCCTGCTGAACGTCGACACGAACGGCTTTGTTTTGAAAAAGGCGAAGCATATGAATACGACGTCGGATTCCGAAGTCGTCGTTTTCAAACTGGTTCAATCGGGCGACGGCGTTTCCATTCTGCACGATTGGCTGGCGCGCGAAGTGCCGAATCTGGTTCAGCTGGATTGCGGCGGTTTTGAAATGACGCGGACGTTTTTCGGCATAGCCAATTCCGCCGTTGAAAAAACGCCGAAAATCCAAGCGTTGATGAATCATCTGCGCCGTTTGTCTGATTCCGGTTTTATCGACGATTTCGATTTTTTTTGATTTAGACGCGGAACGCGACGGAATGCGATTTCGGGGAAAAATCGTCTGAAACGGGCGGAAAAAACTCCCGCCTGTTTTTCTGAAAATAAACGCGTTTCGGAAAATTGAAATAAACATATCAATTATAGCGTGTTTTATTGATAAAAATAACGGACTTTTTATAAAAAAACGCTGGCGCGTCCGTTCAAACGGTGTATGGTTTTATAGACTGCTTCGTTCCACTCGCAGTTTCGATTTTATTCGCATCGCCGACGCTACCAGTGGACTGCCGCGTCGGGCTGTTCGCCCTCCTCGCAGTTTCGGATTTGTTTGGCGATAGAATATTCATCGAAATTGCGAAGCCCGTAGGGCTGAAGCAATCCACAGTGAGCTAACTGCGAATATTCAGCCCCGACTGTCAATTCCCAGCCCGCTGATGCCGTCAATGGACTGCTTCGTTCCACTCGCAGTTGCGATTTTATTTGTATCGCCGACGCCACCAGTGGACTGCCGCGCCCCTGTCGGAGCTCACAGTTGTGCTTTTATCCTATCTAAATTGCGAACCCGCGTAGCGGGTGCGGCAATCCAAGTGAATCCGCCGCATAATCCAGCTCAAACGGTTATGCCGGGGCGGTTTCGCATAATCAGTTTAAACGCGCCAACGCCAAAGAAATATCGATTTGTTTGGCAATCAAAGTCAGCGTTTTTTCGTCGCAGTCGCGCAGACGGTCGATAATGTGAATCAGCGGCAGATTCAGCGCTTTGTCGTATTCGCGTTCCGCCGTCAAATCCGCGAACGAAATATCCAGCACGTCCATAATCGCCAACAGCGTGGACAGCCGCGGATCAGCGATGCCGCGTTCGATATTTGAAATCGTGTTGATCATTTTGCCCGATTCGGACGCCAAATCAAACTGGTTCAACCCTTTCAACTTTCTGAACAGGGCGATTTTTCGACCGATGGATTTTAAAGTTTCCTGTTTGTCCATAGGTGTAGTTTCCTATTTTAATGTGGATTCAAACACCCTGTTAAAATGTGTAATTTTATATTTACAAAATGGATATACATATTATAATGTGTTTTATCCGATGTTTTTAGGGAGAAAAACATGAAAATCAAAATTGAAACGCGCCATCAGATTTACACCATGAACGCCGGCGGCGAAGAAAACCCCATGACGGTTGTATCGGGTTACGATTTGGACGAATTGGGCAAAGACGGCGTTAAAAAACGGATCGAAGTGCTGAAAAAATAAGGAGAATGCGAAATGAAAAAAATTATTTTACCCGCCTTGCTGGTGCTGACAACCGGTTGTTCTTCGTACACTTCACTGCCGGAACCGTATGAAACGCGGTATTTTTCGGTTACAAACATGTTGCCGAATAACACGTTTGATTCCAATTTTGACAAAAAATGTAAAGATGTTGTAGAGTCTGCTATATGGTGGTGGACAGAAAAAAGCGTACTGGTCACACCTTGGGTTGGTGTGGCAAAATTTAATAAAGATGATAAATATAATGTCATCGCAAAATCAAAGGACAATAAGAAAAGAGTTTTAAGGGGAGAAGTTGATCGTTTAACAATGCCTCTTTCAACAATGAATAAATGCACGATAGATGAAAAAACATACAAAAAACAAAAAGAAGCCGAAAAAATAGCGGCGCAAAAGAAAGCGGCGGCGATAGCCGAACAAAAACGCAAAGCGAAAGAGGCGGAAGCCGCCAAAGCCGCCGCGGAAAAACGCGCGGCGGAAAAAGAAGCCGCCGGAAAAAATAACAAGATTTTGACAAAATACGGAAAACCGCTTTGTGATCCGTATAAAGCTGGAGATAGCGACATAGGAAAGTTATATTATGACGTCACCGAAAAAAAGAAAAACTGCCTGTTTATAAAAAACTTTAAAATTTCTCAAACAGTCAGTGAAGGTTTTCTCGCATACACAACTAATGGCTGGCGAGGTCAAGAAGGTCCGTATTTTATCGTGAAAAACAAAGACGACAACGATGTTGTCGACGATGAAGAAATTTTAGGGCTGTTTGAATACATCGGAACATATTCTTACGATTCGGTAATGGGACCAAAAAAAGTCTTGAAATTCAAGCATGTGAAGTAAAAAAATGGCAAAGAAACCCGCAAAAAGGACAACAGGCGTTTGTTCAAAATGTAAAAAAGTAGTGCCGTGTTCTATGATTCTTGAAAACATTGTTGCATTATTTGGCATTATTTCGTTTGCTACAGTATTTGTAACAACTGGTGACTTTTCACTTGCTATTGCAGGCGGATTTATCACATTGATTGTTTTTCGAATTTTTGCCGGTATATTCGGCTACAAATGCGACTACTGTGGTTCACGGGTTAAAAAAGTAAGGTGAGGCTATGACAAAACATTTTGAACGGCGGGCGGATATTCCCACTCCGACAAACGCTATCATTACCGAAGACGTTGAAGCGGACGGAAAAGTACCCAATCATTACGCCGCACAGGAAGAAGCTGTAAACAGGGTTTTCAGGGATTATCCCAAAAACGACGACTTGGTTGAAATTTTAATCAAGGTCTGCGTTTTAAACGATTTTTACAGCACGAATATCCTGTCCGCGTTCAAAATGGCGCAACATATTTTCGATCTGAAAATCGACAGCCGTTTGGCGGCTAAAGACTTGACTGTGGTCAACGATATCGCGCTTTTGAACGTTGATAACGGCAAAACGCGCAATTTCTATTCCTTTGCGACGAAGTATTGCTGTCATCAAAATCAGGACGTTTATCCGATTTACGATTCTTACGTCGCGCGGCTGTTGACCTATTATGCGCAAATCGACGAATTCGACGCGTTCAAGCCGCAGGATTTGCGAAATTACCCGCGTTATTGCGAAGTGCTTCGAAATTTCCGCAATCACTATGCCTTGGATTCCGAAAAAATCGCGACGCGGGACTTGGACGCGTATTTGTGGCGGTTGGGAAAAATGGTTTTCCGATAAAAAAGGCGGGAGGTTTTCCCGCCTTTTCCGTTTTTTTACAATCCGTTGATCCACGCGGCGATTTTGGCGGCGACGGCGTCGTCGTATTCCCCGCCCATGTTGTTGAACGACGCGTCGGGCAGGATTTGCGCGTTTTTCGTCAAAGCCGCGACATCGGGCAAAAACGCGCCGCGGTTGCTGCCCTGCGTTGAAAAGAACGCGACTTTTTTACCCTGAAAATCCGCCTTTTCCAAAAACGACAGCACCGGAGTCGCCGCCGTGTACCACCAGACGGGCGCGCCGATGAAAACGACGTCGTATCCGGTCAAATCGGGCATTTGTTTCAAATCGGGATATTTTTTCGTTTTCAGCTGGTCTTTGATCGCCAGATGCAGTTTCGCCCCCGTCGGCAGCGGTTCCGCCGTTTCCAATCTGAACGCGTCCGCGCCGGTCAGCGTTTTGATTTTATCGGCGATTTCCTTTGTGTGTCCCGTCAGCGAATAATATACGACCAGAACTTTGCCCAAATCCTTTTTGACTTCGGCGGATTTTCCCGCGTATTGCGCCATTTCCCGTTTGTTGGCGGACGAAACGCGGTACAAATGCCGCAATCCCGCGGCGGCGGCGACGACAACGGCGGCGATTAAAACGTACAAAGCGTATTTCATTACAAAGCTCCTTTGGTTGTGGGCAAAACGTCTTTCGCCCTCTCGTCGAATTCGACGGCGCGGCGCAAAGCCCGCGCGAACGCCTTAAAGCACGATTCTATGATGTGGTGCGAATTGCCGCCATACAGATTTTCGATATGCACCGCGGCGCGCAGGTTGTCGGCGACGGCTGCGAAAAATTCCTTGAACACTTCGGTATCGACTTCGCCGATTTTTTCGGTCGGAAAAACGACGTTCCAGACGCAGACGCCGCGTCCGCTCAGATCCAGAACGCAGCGGCTCAGCGCTTCGTCCATCGGAACGCACGCCGCGCCGTAGCGGTTGACGCCCTTTTTGTCGCCCAGCGCCCGCGCGATCGTTTGCCCCAGAACGATGCCGACGTCTTCGACCAGATGATGCGCGTCGACATGCAGATCGCCGGTCGCTTTGACGGTCAGGTCGATCAGACCGTGGCGCGACAGCTGTTCCAGCATGTGGTCGAAAAATCCGCAGCCCGTCGACACGTCGTATTGTCCCGTGCCGTCCAAATTGACGCTGATTTTGATTTGTGTTTCCGCTGTGTTTCGTTCCGTTTCGGCTGTGCGCATTTGATTTTTCCTTTCCGCGGGGATAATGTTGCTTTTGCACACTGTAACGCAGATTTTCACGCAAAGCAAAGGAGATGTCATGGATAATCAAACGCCGTCTTTACGCGGAACGACGATTTTATGCGTCCGCAAAGACGATTCCGTCGTCGTCGCGGGCGACGGGCAGGTGACGTTCGGCAACACGGTTCTGAAAAGCAACGCCCGCAAGCTTCGCCGGCTGGGCAACGGCAACATCGTCGCGGGGTTCGCGGGCGCGACCGCCGACGCGTTCACTCTGTTCGAACGGTTGGAGGAAAAAATCGACAAGCATTCGGGGCGGCTGACCCGCGCTTGCGTCGAACTTGCCAAAGACTGGCGCACCGACCGTTATCTGAGGAAACTGGAAGCGATGATGATCGTCGCCGACAAAGATTCGACGCTGGTGCTGACCGGCAACGGCGACGTTTTGGAACCGCAAAACGGCGTGATCGGCATCGGATCGGGCGGGGCTTACGCTCAGGCGGCGGCGCTGGCGCTGATTGACACGGACATGACGGCGCTGGAAATCGTTGAAAAAGCGATGAACATCGCCGCCGACATCTGCATTTACACCAACCACAACATCATTACGGAAAGTCTATGAGCATGTTTTTTTCACCCCGCGAAATCGTTTCCGAACTCGACCGCCACATCGTCGGACAGGACGAGGCGAAGCGCGCCGTCGCCGTTGCTTTGCGAAACCGCTGGCGTCGCCGGCAAATACCGTCCGCTTTGCGCGAAGAAGTCGTGCCCAAAAACATTCTGATGATCGGACCGACGGGCGTCGGCAAAACGGAAATCGCCCGCCGTCTGGCAAAGTTGGCGCAAGCCCCCTTTATAAAAACCGAAGCGACGAAGTTCACCGAAATCGGCTATGTCGGTCGCGATGTCGAAAGCATCATTCGCGATCTGGTCGAAAACGCGATCGTTATGACGCGCGATAAAATGCGCAGGGACGTCCGCGTCAAAGCCGACGCCGCCGCGGAAAAACGCGTGATTGACGCTTTGGTCGGCGAAAATGCATCCGACGAAACGCGCCTGAAATTCAAAAAACTGTTGCGCGACGGCGCGCTGGACGATCGGGAAATCGACATCGACGTGCGGGAAACGCCGAACGGTTCCTTGCCGACGTTTGACATTCCGGGAATGCCCGGGGCGCAAATGGGCATGATTTCCCTGGGCGATCTGCTGGGTGGAAAAAGGACCGCTTTTTGCAGAAAAAAAATGACCGTCAGGGATTCGTACCGCGTATTGATCGACGAGGAAAGCGACAAGCTGATCGAACGGGACAAGGTCGTTTCCGCCGCGATCGCCGCGGTTGAAAACGACGGCATTGTTTTTATCGACGAATTAGACAAGATTTGCGGAGGAAGCGGGGGCAAAAACCCCGACGTTTCGCGCGAAGGCGTCCAGCGCGATCTGTTGCCGCTGATCGAAGGAACGACCGTCGCGACCAAACACGGCATGGTCAAAACGGATCATATCCTGTTTATCGCGTCGGGGGCTTTTCACGTGTCGAAACCGTCCGATCTGTTGCCCGAATTGCAAGGAAGACTGCCGATTCGCGTTGAATTAAAGCCGTTGACGGAGCAGGATTTTTACCGGATTTTGACCGAACCCGAAGCCAATTTGATTTTGCAAAGCAAGGAACTGTTGAAAACGGAAAATTTCACGCTGGAATTTGAAGACGCGGCAATCCGCGAAATCGCCGCTTTGGCTGCCGAAGTGAACGAAAGCGTCGAAAACATCGGCGCGCGCCGTCTTCACACGATTCTGGAAAAGCTGTTGGAGGATATTTCTTTCACCGCCGCCGAACGGCAGGGCGAATCCGAAACGATCACCGCTCAAACCGTGCGTGAAAAAGTAGGCGTTTTGGCTCAAAAAACGGATTTGTCGAAATTTATTTTGTAATCTTGGTTGTTTCGTATCGGGAACGATTTTTAAAAAATGCCGTTGCAAAGGGGATTTCGAAAATCCCCTTTTGTTTATGCGGATAAACCGAAACTTTAACCGTCTGAAAATCATATTCAACTTTTTTCCGTAACGCATTGTTTTATTGAATTATTGCGTTTTCGAAACAAGAACGGCGCTCGGTTTCCGGGCTGTTTTCGGGATAAATTCCTTGTCAAAAAAACTGCGGCGTGTACAATTCGGCTGTTTTTCCGATTTAGCCGGATATTGATGAAAAATGAAACTTTTTTGGCAGTTGTTTTGGATTTTTTTTAAAATCGGCGCGTTCACGTTGGGCAGCGGATACGCCATGATGCCCCAAATCAGGCGGGAACTGGTGACGCGCATGAAATGGCTGGACGAAGACGAATTTATCGACATCGTCGCCGCGACGCAGTCCGCCCCCGGTCCCATCGCGGTTAATCTTGCCGTCTTTTTGGGGCTTCGCGTCGCCGGCGTCAAAGGAATGATCGCTACGGCGCTGGGATCGATTTTACCGTCTTTTATCATCATTCTGCTGATCGCCGTCGCTTTTCAGGGAATACAGGACGATCCGGTGTTCGTCGCGGCGTTCAAAGCCGTCAAGCCCGCTTCGGTCGCTTTGATTTTGGTCCCCGTTCTGACGATAGCCGAACGCGCGGGAATTACGGGGAAAAAATTTTTGCTTCCTTTGACGGCGGCGGGGCTTATCGCGTTCACTTCGATGTCGCCGATTTACATCGTCGTCGCGTCGATAGCGGGCGGAATCATCTATTACGGGCGAAAAACGGCATGATATACTTTTCCCTGTTCAAAACGTTTTTTCTGATCGGAATGTTCAGTTTCGGCGGCGGGTACGCGATGCTTCCGCTGATTCAAAACGAAATCGTCGTCAATCATCAATGGATCGACAACGCGCGGTTCGTTGATATTGTCGCCGTTTCTCAGGTCACGCCCGGACCGCTGGCGGTCAACGCGGCGACTTACGTCGGATTCGCGGCGTCCGGAAACGCGTGGGGCGCGGCGGCGGCTACCGCCGGCGTTTGCCTGCCGTCTTTGATCGTGGTCGTTTTTCTGTATGCTTTTCTAAGCAAATTCAAAGAATCGCTTTGGGTTAAAAACGCGTTCAAAGGATTGCGAATCGGTGTCGTCGGCTTGATTTTGGGTGCGGCGCTGATGCTGATGACCCCCGACGTGTTCGTTGATTGGAAAAGCTGGACTTTGTGCCTTGCGTCGTTTATCGCCTGTTATCGGTTTAATTTATCTCCGGTTACGCTGATTTCCGTTTCGGCGGTTTTTGGCGCGCTGATTTACTGAAAATGTTTCACGTGAAACATTCGGCAAAAAATCTTTGAAAAATCCGCTTGTTTTTTTTCGACGACAAAGGCTATTTTATGAAAAAAGTCGAAACGCAAAATGTTTCACGTGAAACAAAGGATACGAAAAATTGATTACGCAGGATCGCGATTCTGTTTTAAAACAGTTGAATTTGCCCGAAAAAACGGTTGAAAAGCTGGATAAATACGTTGATTTGTTGGAATGGGAACAGACAAAAATGAACTTGGTCGGGGCGTCGACCTTGCCGGTCGTCTGGACGCGCCATGTTTTGGATTCGGCGCAGCTGTTCGATCAAATCAAACCCGATGATAAAACGGTTTTGGATTTCGGCAGCGGCGCCGGCTTTCCGGCTTTGGTGCTGGCGATTATGGACGCCGGACAAAAACACGATTTCCGCCTGATCGAAAGCGACGGGAAAAAGTGCGCTTTTTTGAACAAGGTGATTTCCGAATGCGGTTTGCGCGCGACGGTTTGCAACGAACGTATTGAAAAAATGGAAAAATTCGGCGCGGATCTGATTACCGCCCGCGCGCTGGCGTCGTTGGACAAGTTGCTGAAATACGCCTTTCCGTTTTTTAAAAAGACGACCAGATGCCTGTTTATGAAAGGGGCGAAGGCGTCGGAGGAAATCGATGCCGCACGCAGGAAATACGATTTCCGTCTTGAGAAAATACAAAGCGTTACCAGCGCGGAAGGAACGATTCTTTTGCTTTCGGAGGTGAAAAAGAAATGAACGTCTTGAATAAAACGCCGCGGATCATCGCCGTTTCCAATCAAAAAGGCGGCGTCGGAAAAACGACGACGGCGGTCAATCTGGCGACGGCTCTGGCGGCTGTAAAGAAAAAGGTGCTGGTTTTGGATATGGATCCGCAGGGAAACGCGACGGTCAGTTTCGGCATCGACCGCCGCAACGCGCCTAAAAACATGTATCAAGTTTTAATGGGCGACGCCAAAATTTCGTCGACCATCGTATGGACAAAGATTCCGAACTTGTCCGTCGTCGTGTCGTCCAAGGACTTGGCTGGCGCGGATTTCGAACTGTCGCACGCGGACGATCCGCAGCTGTTTTTAAAACGGTCGCTGGAAAACGAACCGCTGAACTACGATTACATTTTCATCGACTGTCCGCCCGCCGTCGGCATGCTGACGGTCAACGCGCTGGTGGCGGCGGATTCCGTGATTGTTCCCGTTCAATGCGAATATCTGGCGTTGGAAGGCGTCGCCGATTTGATGAAAACGATCGAACGGGTCAAGCATAATTTCAATCCGCCGTTGGAAATTCAGGGGATCGTGCTGACGATGTTCGACGGACGCACGGGGTTGTCCGAAGTCGTCGCGCAGGACGTGCGCAACTATTTCGGCGACAAAGTGTACAATTCGATTATTCCGCGCAACGTCCGCGTGTCCGAAGCCCCGTCGCACGGCAAGCCTATTTTGCTGTACGATTTCAAAAGCAAGGGGGCGCAGGCGTACATCGCTTTGGCGAAAGAACTTTTAAAACAGGAGAAAAAGAAATGAGCGCAAGAAATCTGGGACGCGGTTTGAACGCTTTGCTGGGGGACGCGGACGAACCGGCGCAACAGCCGCAGGGCGTCAAGACGGTTCTTTTATCCGATTTGGAACCCGGTTCGTTTCAGCCGCGCCGCGTTTTTGACGAAGAGGCGCTGAGCGATCTGGTCGAATCCGTCAAAACGAAAGGCGTTATCCAGCCGCTGATCGTGCGCGAACAAAACGGCGGAAAATATGAAATCATCGGCGGCGAACGCCGCTGGCGCGCCGCGCAAAGAGCCGGCTTGCGCGAAGTTCCCGTTCTGGTCAAAAACTTTTCCGACAAGGAGGCGATGGAAGTCGCCTTGATCGAAAATTTGCAGCGTCAGGATTTGAACCCGCTGGAAGAGGCGGAGGGCTACCGCCGCCTGATGGAAGAGTTTTCCAACACGCAGGAAGAGCTGGCGCAGGCGGTCGGCAAAAGCCGCAGTCACGTCGCCAACACGATGCGTTTGCTGGCTTTGCCGGAAAAAGTCAAAGGTTATCTGGAAACGGGGAAATTGACGTCCGGGCACGCGCGCGCCCTGTTGACGTCCAAAGATCCCGAAACGCTGGCCGACACCGTGATCGCCAAAGGGCTGAACGTCCGTCAGACGGAAAAACTGGCGCAGGACGGCATTGAAAAGAAACCGCGCAAAGTTCAACCGAAAAAGCAGTCGGACAAACAGGCGGAATGCGATTCGCTGGCGGCGGATTTGTCGCGCGCTTTGGGCATCAGGGTCGCGATTCGTTCCAAAACCGTCGGCGGCGATTTGATTTTGACCTATGAAACGCTGGAACAGTTGGACGGATTGATTCGCCGTCTTGGCGCGTCCCCCGCCGCCGGACGCCAAACGTCCGACACCCTGACCGCCGAATCCGCGGACGAGGGCGACACGTTGTCGCTGGACGGCGACGACATCGGCGAAGTTGTTTTCGACGGTTCGTTTTCCGATTCGCTGGACGGCGACACGTTGTCGCTGGACAACATCGACAAATAGACGCGCATTTGTTTTAAAAAGGCGAAGGCGGGACGGACGTTCCGCCTTTTTTTATGCGCGCGCAAAAAAAAGATTGTCATCGCGCGCCGGACAATTTACTCTGATATCTATGTATCGGTGGCTGTGTTCCACCGGTAACAGTGCTTGGAAACAGGCGCGGAGCCGTCAGAAGCTCTCACATAAGCGGTGTTGATATAAACGCCGTACAATCCGTTTCGTCGGTGCGGAACGGGATTATATCCCCGACTTTCATTTTGTTGGTCGGGGAGGTTTTGACGTATGTTCAGATCTTCGCCGATTTTTGGTGCGGATTAAAGGTCATAACGATCATTCTTATGTGTGATTTCTGAACTTCCCGCCGCCTGATTTTCAGGCGGTTGTTTTTATGCCTTTTTGCACTTCCTGTCGCGACGGATATGAGTTGCGTTCTTCTAACAGCGGAAAATCTCAACGCTGTGAAATATCTTGCCCGTCGCATTGTTTCAGCTGTTCGTAGTCATCGTCATGCACGCTTTGCAATAATGGTTATACCCTGTCAAACGGTCAATGCGTCGAAAAAGTCGCCTGTCCGTCGAACTGCGCGGAATGCGATTCGTCGGGCGTCTGCGTGAAATGCAATAACGGTTATGTTTTGAAAAACGGGGCTTGCGCGGTCAAGCCGAAAACGCAAATCGCGTTCTGCCCGCCCGACAAGACGCTGAGCGCCGATCTGTGCTGTTGCGTTTCGAAATGATTTCCAATTGACGAAAGCTCCCGAAAGGGGGCTTGAATCATTCCGCCGAAAAGGCGTTTTGAATATGCTCCGGCAATCCATGCGGCGAAATCAGAACGGCATCGAACCGCAATTCCCTGTTTTCCAGTTCGGTGTGAAGCGTCAAGTAATACTGCGCGCCTTTGACGCGGCGGGCTTGGACGCGGTCGTCGACGGCTTCGGCGGCAGCGTTTTTCGTCGCGCGGAACTTAACCTCGACAAAAGCGATCGTGTTTCCTTTGGCGGCGACGATGTCGATTTCGCCCGCCCCCGATCCGCGCGGCGGTTTGAAATTGCGTTCCAATATCCTATAACCTTTCAGCCGCAAAAACCACGCGGCGGCTGTTTCGGCTTTGTATCCGTCGTCGCGCGCTTTTTTGCCGGTTTCCCGCTTATTCATTTTTTAATTCCAGCGCACGCCGATACAGGTCTTTTTTGGATTCGCCCGTCCGTTCGGCGACAAAAGCGGCGGCGTCCCCGACCCGCATGGTCAGCAAAGCCTGTTTCAGCATGGCGTCGATGTCGGCGGGGGCGGTTTTTTCCTCGGCGGGCGGCGCGACGACGATGACGATTTCGCCCTTCGGGTATCCGTTTCGCGCGTAATTGTTCAGCAGATCCGTGAACGTTCCGCGCACGGTCTGTTCGAATTTTTTGGTGATTTCACGCACGACGGCGGCGAGCCGATCGCCGAGGACTTCGACCATGTCGGTCAGCGTTTCCTCCAACCTTTGCGGCGCTTCGTAAAAAATCAGAGTGGCGGGGACGCGCGCCAGTTCCGCCAGCTCTTTTTTGCGCGCGGCGGTCTTGGGCGGCAGAAAGCCCTGAAACAGAAACCGGTGGCTGGGCAATCCCGACAGCTGCAACGCCGTTAAAAAGGCGCACGCCCCCGGAACGGACGTGACATAGACGCCGTTGTCGACGCATTCCCGCACCAGCTTGTACCCCGGATCGCTGACCAGCGGCGTTCCCGCGTCCGAAACCAAAGCGACCGTTTCGCCGTTTTTCAAATGTTCCAAAATTTTCGGACACGCTTTTTCGGTGTTGAAGTTGTGGTAGGCGGTCAGCTTTTTCCCGCCGATTCCCAGCAAAGTCAGCAGTTTTTGCGTATTTCTGGTGTCTTCGCACGCGATCAGGTCGGCTGATTTCAGCACGTCAACGGCGCGCGCCGAAATGTCGCCCAGATTGCCGATAGGTGTTGCAACCAGATATAATCCTTTGATAAAAATGTTTTCAGACATTTGCACTCCTTTGCAAAAACAGCTAAGATGCATCTAACCACGTTTTAAATTCGGGAGCAATTCCTTGCGTCAAAATATTTGCCGGTTGATGGCTTTTTTCGTTGCGGTTTCCATGCTGGCGTCCTGCCGCGGCGTGCCGCTGTTTTCCAAACGGGTAGATCAAAGCGCGTTTCACGTCGCCGACGCCGACATCGTTGAAAAGGGCGAGGACGCCGCGCCCGCGGTCGTTCCCGTCGAAATGGTGCGCGTCGGGGTGCTGGTGCCGCTGACGGGCGCGTCGGCGAAAACGGGCGAGGTTTTGCGCAACGCGGCGCTGATGTCCCTGTTCGACATCGCCAGCCAGAAGCTGATTTTGCAGTTTTACGACACCGAAGGGACGCCCGACGGCGCGCGCAAAGCCGCCAAGCTGGCGATCAGCCAGGGGGCGGAGCTGATCATCGGACCGCTTTATTCGAAAAACGTTCGCGCCGTCCGTCCCGTGACGCACGACGCCGACGTCGGAGTGATCACTTTTTCGACCGATCCGTCCAATCTGGGCGACGGCGTGTACACGATCGGGACGCTGACGTCGCAACAGGTCGAACACATCGTCCGTTTCGCCTGCGACAAGGGATACAAACGTCTGGCGGTCGTTTCGCAGGACAACGCGGCGGGCGACATCGTTTCCATGGCGGCGAAGGCGGCGACGGACGCGTGCGGCGGCACGATCACCAAAGCCGCGTTTTACGAACCGAACGGCGATTTCCAAGCCGCCGTGTCGCCGATCATGCCGAAACTGCTTGAAGATTTGGAAACCGAACGCGAAGACGAGGTCAAGCGTCTGGAACGCGCGCGCGAACAGGTGGCGCAGGGGCACCCCGTTTTGATGAAGAACGAGGAAACCGGCGAAATGGAAGAAAGGCACATGTCTTCCGAACAGCTGCAAACCCTGATTGACGAATTGAAGGAAAAGGAATTGCAGCGCGACCCGTTCGAATTCGACGCCGTTCTCGTTTCCGAAGAAGGCAGCCGTCTGCGTTCGCTGGGGGCGTTGCTGTCGTATTACGACGTGCCGTCCGAAATCAAAGTGCTGGGCACGTCGCTGTGGGCGGATTCCCGTCCCGCGCGCGAACCCGCGCTGATCGGCGGCTGGTTTTCGCATTTGCCGTCCGACGGCTTTAAAATCTTTTCCAAACGCTATAACGACATTTACGGCGAAAAACCGCCGCGCATCGCGTCGCAGGCTTACGACGCCGTGGCGTTGGCGGCTATTTTGGCGGAATCCGGCGGATTTTCCTACGACAATCTGACGACGGTTTCGGGATTCAAGGGCGTCGACGGTCTGTTCCGTCTGTTGCCGAACGGGCTGTCCGAACGCGGATTGCAGGTGCTGGGCGTGGAAAAGAAAGGCTTTGTCACGCTTTCCCCAGCGCCGGAGGTTTTTGAAACCGTGCCCGTCTTTTCGCCCGACGTGTACATCAAGGATTTCCGCCATTCGCCCGATTTGGTGACGGTTCCGGAAACGCCGGAGGATTCGGAAACGGCGTCCGGCGATGAAAACGCGTCAAGCCAGCAAAGTGCCGCAGAGCGCGTTCAAAATCATTAACCCTTTGGCGGTTGTTCGGATTCCCTTTCGGTCGCAAACCAGAAAACCGTCGGTCTGATAGTCGGTCAGCGTTCCCGCGTCCATAAATGATTCGGGCGGGGCGCCGATAATCTTTGAAAAAATGTCGCGGTCGACGCCTTCGCGGGTTCGCAAAGCCATAAAAATCAATTCTTCCGCTTTTTGTTTCGTTGTCAAAACGGTTTCCTCGCCGTTTTGGTGTTTCAGCCAGAAATCGATGTCGTCGCTTTGAGCGGCGGCGATAAAGCGCCCGTTTCGCGTGAAACGACCGTGCGCGGCGGGACCGATGCCGATCCATTCGCCGCCGTGCCAGTACAGCAAATTGTGGCGGCATTCCTCGCCCGAAACGGCGTGGTTGGAAACTTCGTAGCGTTCCAATCCGGCTTGGTACGTCATGCGGTCGGTCAGTTCGAACATGTCCGCCGCCAGATCGTCTTCGGGCGGGCGGACGCCTTTTTTATAAAAGAACGTGCCTTCCTCGATCGTCAGCTGGTACAGCGACAGGTGTTTCAAGTTCAAATCCAAAACGCGGTTCAGTTCGTCGCGCCAGTCGTTCAGCGTCTGGTTCGGGAGCGCATAAATGAAATCCGCCGACACGCGCGGAAAGATTCTTTTGGCGTTTTTTAAAATGGTCAACGCCTGTTCGACGGAGTGCGGACGTCCCAGAAATTTCAGATCGGCGTCGTTCAGCGACTGGACGCCGACGGACAGACGGTTGACGCCCGCGCGGCGGAACGCTTGCATCTTTTCCGATTCAAGCGAGCAGGGATTGCCTTCCAGCGACACTTCGACATTTTCGTCTACGCCGTAGTATTTGCGGATTGTTTCGATAACGGAACGGATACTCTCTCCGCTCATCAGCGACGGCGTGCCGCCGCCGAAAAAGACGGAGGTCACCGTTCTGTCCCCCGTCTTTTCGGCGTGGCGTTTCAAACTGTTGTCAAAGGCGGTCAGCCATTCCCGTTCGTCGAAACCGCGTTTGGGAACGCTGACGAAATCGCAGTACGGGCATTTCGAACGGCAAAACGGCCAATGAACATAAACGCCGAATCCCGTCACAGGCACGCGTCCGTGAACAGCTTTAACGCGCGCGCGCGGTGGCTGATCGCGTTTTTGACGTCTTCGGGCAATTCGGCGAACGATCCGTCGTAACCGTCGGGAACGAACATGGGATCGTATCCGAAACCGCGGTCGCCGCGGGGCTGTTTCAGCAGCGAACCGTCGACCCGTCCTTCAAACTCCGCCGTTTCGCCGTCCGCCCAAGCCAGCACCAGCGCGCAGGAAAAATGCGCCGTGCGGTCGGCGGCGTCGCCCAGCTCTTCGTTCAGCTTTTTCATGGCGTAGTCGAAACCGTTCTTTTTCGGTTCGTTGTGGCGCGCGGAATAAATCCCCGGACGGTTGCCCAGCGCGTGGACGCACAGTCCCGAATCGTCCGCCAAAGCGGGCAGTCCCGATTCTTTGGCGGCTGTGACGGCTTTGATGCGGGCGTTTTCGACGAACGTCGTTCCGGTTTCTTCGGGTTCGGACAGGTTCAAATCGCCGGCGGACAGAACCCGAACGCCGAAAGGCGCAAGAATTTCCCGCATTTCGCGGACTTTTCCGGCGTTATGAGTCGCCAGAACGATTTTTTTTTCGGTCAGTTTGCGCATTTATTCCCCCAACGCCTCGTGCTGGATTTTCGCCAGTTCGGTCGTGCCTTTGACCGCCAGCGCGTAAAGTTCGCGGAACTGTTCGGGTGAAAAAGGCTTTCTTTCCGCCGTTCCCTGAATTTCGACGATGCCGCCCTTGCCCGTGATGACAAAGTTGGAATCCGTTTGGGCGTTGGAATCTTCGACGTAGTCCAGATCTAGAACGGGCGCGCCGTCGTAAATGCCGCAAGAAATCGCCGAAACCGTGTCGAACAGCGGCAGAGTGTAAAAGCGGCGGCGTTCACGCAGTTTCTGCAAAGCCAGATGCAGGGCGACAAATCCGCCCGTGATGGACGCGGTGCGCGTGCCGCCGTCGGCTTGGATCACGTCGCAGTCGATTTTGACGCAGATTTCGCCCAGCGCTTTCAAATCGACGACGGCGCGCAAAGCCCGTCCGATCAGGCGCTGGATTTCCTCCGTCCGTCCCGACTGCCCTTTTTTGGCTTCGCGGTCGGTGCGCGTTCCCGTCGCGCGGGGGATCATGCCGTATTCCGCCGTGACCCAGCCCCTGCCCGAATTGCGCATCCACAGGGGGACTTTGTCTTCCACCGTCGCGGTGCAGATGACGTGCGTGTCGCCGCATTTGATCAGGCACGAACCTTCGGCGTGTTTGTTGATGTTTGGTTCGATGACGACTTTGCGCAGTTCGTCGAATTGCCGTTTAGAGGGTCTTTCCATTTTTTTATCGTCCTTTCGGTTAAAATAAAATCGTTTTGTCCTGTTGACGTTTGACACTATGATTACTACATTTATCGACTATGAGTAAGCAAATTTCAATGTTATCCGACTTGAACGCCCGTTCGCGCGAGATTTTCAAATCTCTGGTGGACGCCTATCTGGCGTCGGGCGCGCCCGTCGGGTCGAAAACATTGTCGCGTTTGCTGGATTTTCCGCTGTCTTCGGCGACGATTCGCGGCGTCATGTCGGATTTGGAAACGGCGGGACTGCTGGCGTCGCCGCACACATCGGCGGGGCGCGTTCCGACCGAACGCGGGTTGAAGCTGTTCGTCGACGGTTTTCTGGAAATCGGCGCGCTGGAAAACGACGAACGCCACGCGATCGAAGCGCACTGCCGCACGGCGGGCGTCAACATGGAAACGATTTTGACGCAGGCGTCGGGCATGCTGTCGGGGCTGTCGAAATGCGCGGGCGTCGTGATCGCGCCGAAAACGCGCGCGCCGCTGAAGCATATCGAGTTCGTGCATTTGGGAACGGGTCGGGCTTTGGTCGTCATGGTGACGGCGGACGGCGCGGTTGAAAACCGTTTGATCAAGATTCCGGCGGGAACGCTGCCTTTCGCGCTGACCGAAGCGACGAACTATCTGAACGCGCGGCTGCAAGGGCGCACGATCGAAGAGGCGCGCGACGAAATTCTGGCTGAAACCGCGTCGCACAAGGCGCAGCTGGACGAACTGTCCGCGCGGCTGGTGTCCGCGGGTTTGGCGGCGTGGGGCGGCGGAAAAAACGGCGTTCTGATCGTCAAAGGGCAGGCGAATCTGCTGAACAACATTCAGGCTTTGGAGGATTTGGAACGCGTCCGCAACCTGTTTTCCGTTCTGGAAGCGCAGGAAAGCATGACAAAGCTGTTGGATTTGACGGAAAAGGCGGACGGCATACAGATTTACATCGGTTCGGAAAACAAGCTGTTTGATCTGGCGGGGTGTTCGATGATCACCGCGCCGTACCGCAACAGCGACGAAAAAATCGTCGGCGCGGTCGGCATTATCGGACCGACGCGCATGAATTACGCCAGAATCATTCCTCTGGTGGATTACACTTCGCAAGTGGTCAGCAAACTGATAGGGTAGGAAAATGACACATCATCACAAACACAATGAAACTTTGGACGAGCTGAAAGAAGAGCTGGACGAGGTTCGCGAACAGGCGCGGGAAACCGCCGACGCCGCGCAGGAAGCGGAGGCGGCGCAGGTCGAACAGTCGGATAAAATCGCCGAAATGCAGGCTGAAATCGACAAGATGAAGGATCTGTACCTGCGTTCCCAGGCGGAAATGGAAAATTTGCGCCGCCGCACCCGGCAGGAACTGGAAAAGCGGTCCAAATTCGCGGTGTCGTCTTTCGCGCAGGATCTGCTGCCCGTGAACGACAATCTGTCCCGCGCGATGGCGAGCATTCCCGAATCCGAACGCGACGGTCAAAGCGATCTGGTCAAAAACCTGCTGGTCGGTCTGGAACTGACGCAAAAGGGACTGAACGCCGCTTTGGAAAAATTCAACATCAAGCCGATTGAAAGCGTCGGGCGCGTGTTCGACCCCAATCTGCACAAAGTCGTGCAGGAGGTCGAAGACCCGACCAAACCCGCCGGAACGATCGTTCAGGAATGGCAAAAGGGGTACACGATCGGCGGCGACCGCGTTTTGCGCGAAGCCATGGTCGTCGTGACCCGCGGCGGTCCGCGCGCCGGCGACGACAAGGCTGAACACGTCGACACGACGGTCTGATTTTTCCGTTTCGCGAACGAAAGCCCTCTTCCCTTTCGGCGGGGGGCTTTGCCGTTTGTGTTTGATTTTGCGGCGGATTGCTTTATTATCGGCGCAACGGTTTTTTCAAAAAGGATAAACACATGATACCCCGCTATTCCCGTCCCGAAATGTCCGCGGTCTGGTCGGACGAAAACAAATTCAAAACGTGGCTTGAAATCGAAACGCTGGCGTGCGAAGCGCTGGCGAAGCTGGGGAAAATTCCGCAATCGGCTGTCGACGACATTCGCGCAAAGGGGAAATTCGATCAAAAGCGCATCGACGAAATCGAAGCCGAAGTCAAACACGACGTCATCGCCTTTTTGACGAACGTCGGGGAAAACGTCGGGGAAAGCGCGCGCTATATGCATCAGGGCATGACGTCTTCGGACGTTTTGGACACGTCGTTCAACATGCGTCTGACGCAGTCGGTCGACATTTTGTTAAAGGATATGGACAGACTGCTGGCGGCGCTGAAAAAACGCGCGGAGGAACACAAATTCACGCCGTGCATCGGGCGCAGTCACGGCATTCACGCCGAACCGACGACGTTCGGGCTGAAAATGCTGGGCTTTTACGCCGAATTCGAACGCGACAAACACCGTTTGGAACTGGCGCGCAAAGAGGTTTCCACTTGCGCGATTTCGGGCGCGGTCGGCACGTTCGCGACGATCGACCCGCGCGTCGAACAATACGTCGCGGAAAAACTGGGCTTGACCCCCGAACCCGTTTCGACGCAGGTGATTCCGCGCGACCGCTACGCCGTCTTGTTCGCGACCGTCGGCGTCGTCGCGTCGTCGATCGAACGGCTGGCGATCGAAATCCGCCACTTGCAGCGCACCGAAGTCCGCGAAGCCGAAGAATACTTTTCCGCGGGACAAAAGGGATCGTCCGCCATGCCGCACAAACGCAACCCCGTTTTGTCCGAAAATTTGACGGGATTGGCGCGGCTGTTGCGCTCTTATTCCATTCCCGCGATGGAAAACGTCGCGCTGTGGCACGAACGCGACATTTCGCATTCGTCGAACGAACGCATTATCGCCCCCGACGCGATGATCGGCTTGGATTTCTGTCTGAACCGTCTGGCGGGCATTGTCGAAAAACTGCTGGTCTATCCCGAAAACATGATGAACAATCTGAACCGTTTGAAAGGATTGATCTTTTCCCAGCGCGTGATGCTGGCTCTGGTCGACAAGGGATTGAAGCGCGAAGACGCGTACAAACTGGCGCAAAGGAACGCGATGAAAGTCTGGGCGGGCGAGGGATCGTTCAAAGACCTGCTGGAATCCGACGCCGACGTGATGAACGCGATTGCGAAAGAGGAGCTGGAATCTCTGTTCGACCTGTCGTTTTACACGAAACAGATCGATTTCGTTTTCAAAAAAGTGTTTGGCTGATTACCGGCGGGTCGCTTCTTTGGCGATCAGCAAAAACGCCTGCGAACAAATCAGCTGCTGCGGACGGGCTGCGAATTTGCAGCTCTGTTCCGCCTGAACCAGCAAATCCAAAACGCGCCCGACTTTCGCCAAATTCCATTGGCGCAGTTGGGCTTTAAATTCGTCGACGCGTTTGAAATGCAGGCGCAGGGGAATAATCGCGGCGTCAACGCTTGTCCCGTCGGCGATTCTGGCAAGTGTAACGTGAAACTTTTTAAAATGCGCGGAAACGGCGCGCAACAAGCCGATCGGGCTTTCTCCTTCGGCGAACAGGCGGTCAAGCGTTTCGTTCATTTCCTTTTGCCGTCCGCCGGACAAGGCGTACAGCATTTGATCGATGGACAGGGCGGACGCGTCGCCGATGCAGGCGGTCGCGTCTTCCATCGTTATTTTCTTTTTGTTGCCCATATAGGCGAACAGTTTCGCCAGTTCGGAACGCGATTGCAACCTGTCCGCGCCCAGATTGTCGGCGATGAAGGCGACGACGTCCGGCGTCGTTTCGAACCCCTGTTCGGAAACGCTTTGGAACACAAAGCGTTTCAGCGCCTCGCCTTCGTCCGAATAACAGGGAAAGACTGCCAGATCGGGCGAATCCGCGAACAGGGCAGGCAGGGAATCTTTTGTTTTCAGGCTCGCCGCCGTCACGATAATCAGCGCGTCGCCCGTGTAGGACGGCAGAAAACCCTTCAAAACGGCTGTGAAATGGTTGTCCGCCCCGCGCACGGTGATCACGCGCCGTCCGCCCATTAACGACAGCGCGTTGGCTTCGGCGGACAGAACGGCGGGATCGTCCTTGATTTTCGCGGGCGTCAAATCGACCAGACGGAACGGATCTTTGTTCGGAACGACCGCTGCCGTCAGACGCGCGCGGCATTCGTCGACCAGCCCGTCGTCCGATCCGTAAAACAAAACGGCTTTGGTTGTCGGCGCCCCCGTTTTAAACAAGGTGTTCAGCGTCGTTTGCGTCAGTTTCGTCATTCGCTGCCGTTCTTTACGTTGTAGCTTTTCAAGAAAGCCGCCAGCCGCAGGGCGATGTCGTCCCCCAGGGTTTTCATTACGCGTTCCTGCGCCGACCGTTCGGCGACGTCCGTTGCGTAGGGCGACCGCTGAACGTCGTAACTGGTGCGTCCGACAGCCGAATCCGTCAGCAGTTTTTCGTTTTCGGGATAGGAATACAGCGTGTAGCGCGCCGTGTACGTCATCACGTAGCGCGTCGCCAGATTGTCCTTGCGCACGCCTTGTTGCGTCAGCGCCGCGTCGGACAGGCGCACGGACAGCCGGTAACGCGGATCGGTCGTTTCCCCGCGCGGCGTCAGCCTGTCGGACAGGGCGCGGCGCAGGATCTGCCCCGTCCGGTCGGGGATTTCGTCAATGAATACCGCCGCCGTTTCCAGCGTCAGTCTTTCCCCCGAAACGGAATCGGGCGACCCCGCGCCGCCGTACAGCGGGCGGAAACCGCACGCCGTCAGCGACAGCAGGGCGAACAGAGCCAGAAATTTACGCGGCGACGACATTGACGATCTTGTTCTTTACAACGATGATTTTGCGAATGGTTTTGCCTTCCAGCTGGGCTTTGACCGTCGGCAGAGCCAGCGCGGCGGCCTTGACGGCTTCGTCGTCGCTGTCTTTGGCGATTTCGATCGTGCCGCGCATTTTGCCCATGACCTGCACCGCCATCGTGACCGTGTCGTCCGCCGCCATCGATGCGTCGGCTTCGGGCCATTTTTCAGCCGCCAGCAACGTGTCGTGCCCCAGATTGTGCCACATTTCCTCGGCGATGTGGGGGGCGATCGGCGACATCAGGCGCACCAGCGTTTCAAACGCGAAACGGTAGGCGTATTTGTCCCCGTCGTCGTTGATTTTCAAGTCGCCGACCGCGTTCGTCAGCTCGCGCAGACGCGCCAAAGCGACGTTGAAGCGCAGTTTGTCCAGATCGTCTGTGACCAGAGCGACGGCTTTGTGCGCCGCGCGGACCAGTTTTTCAGCCGCGGCGGACAGCTTTTCCGGTTGTTTCGTTTCCGCGGGGCAGGCGACGGCCATGCGCCACAACCGGTTGATGTAGCGCCACGCGCCGTCGATGCCGGCTTCGGTCCATTCCAAATCGCGTTCGGGCGGCGTGTCGGACAGCATGAACACGCGGGCGGCGTCCGCGCCGTAGGTGGACAGGATCGTTTCCGGATCGACCAGATTGTATTTCGACTTGCTCATCTTTTCGGAACGACCGACCGTGACGGGCGTGCCGTCCTTGATTTTGACCGCCGTGCCGTCGGGCTTCTTTTCGACTTCGGTCGGGAACAGCCAGTTGCCGTCGACGTCCTTGTACGTTTCGTGGCAGACCATGCCCTGCGTGAACAAGCCTTTGAACGGTTCGTCGATGTCCAGATAGCCGCAATCGCGCAAAGCTTTGGTGAAGAAACGGGCGTAGAGCAGATGCAGAACCGCGTGTTCGATGCCGCCGATGTATTGATCGACGGGCAGCCAGTGGTTCGCCAGATCTTTTTTGAACCCGCAATCCGTTTCGTGCGGCGACGCGTAGCGGGCGAAATACCACGACGATTCAAAGAACGTGTCGAACGTGTCCGTTTCGCGCAAAGCCGGTTTGCCGCAAACGGGGCAGGTCGTGTGCTTCCACGTCGGGTGGCGTTCCAACGGGTTGCCGCCGGACGCCTCGAACGTCACGTCTTCGGGCAAAGTGACGGGCAGATCCTTTTCGGGAACGGGGACGACGCCGCAATGTTCGCAATGGATCACGGGAATCGGACAGCCCCAATAACGCTGACGGGAAACGCCCCAGTCGCGCAGGCGGTACTGCACGGTCGCCTTGCCCTTGCCGATTTCCTCCAATTTTTTGATCATGGCGGGAATGGCGTCTTTGGTCGCCATGCCGTCCAGAAAAGCCGAATTGACCGCGACGCCGTCGGCGATGTCGTCAAACGCTTTGTCCGTCACGACGGGAATCCCCTCGTCCTTGTGCGAAACGACGACGCGCACGGGCAAACCGTATTTGCGGGCGAAGTCCAAATCGCGCTGGTCGTGGGCGGGACAGGCGAAAATCGCGCCCGTGCCGTATTCCATCAAAACGAAATTCGCCACATACAGCGGCAGTTCTGGATTTCCGCCCAGTTTTTTAAATTCTTCGGGGAACGGGTGCATGACCTTCAAACTGGTGTCGAAGCCTTTCTTTTCGGCGGCTTCGATCGTGGCGACGGACGTGCCCAACGCTTCGCATTCCTTGATAAACTTCGCCAGTTCGGGATTGGTTTTCGCCAATTCCTGCGCGATCGGGTGTCCGGCTGAAATCGCGCAGAACGACGCCCCGAACAGCGTGTCGGCGCGGGTGGTGAAGACTTCCAGCGTCTTGTCCGTTCCGACGACGGGGAAATACATGTACGCGCCGTAGGATTTGCCGATCCAGTTTTCCTGCATGACGCGCACTTTTTCGGGCCAGCCGTTCATGGTTTTCAGGTTTTCCAGCAATTCGTCGGCGTAATCGGTGATTTTCAAAAACCACTGGGACAGCTTGCGCCGTTCGACGGGCGCGCCCGTGCGCCACCCTTTGCCGTCGACGACCTGTTCGTTCGCCAAAACCGTCTGGTCGACGGGATCCCAGTTGACCCACGAATCCTTGCGGTAAGCCAGACCTTTTTTCAAAAAGTCCAGAAACATCTTCTGTTCGTGCTTGTAGTATTCGACTTCGCAAGTGGAAACTTCGCGGCTCCAATCAATGGAAAGCCCCATTTTTTTCATTTCCTCGCGCATGTTGGCGATGTTTTCGCGCGTCCATTTCGCGGGGTGGACGCCGTGCTTGATCGCCGCGTTTTCCGCGGGCAGACCGAAAGAATCCCATCCCATCGGGTGCAGAACGTCATAGCCTTGCGCCAATTTGAAACGCGCGATGACGTCGCCCTGCGCGTAGTTGCGGACGTGTCCCATATGGATTTTTCCCGACGGATACGGGAACATTTCCAACGCGTAGTATTTCGGCTTCGCGGACGTGTCCCGCGCCTTGAAAATCTCGGCCTGTTCCCAGGCTTTCTGCCATTTTTCCTCGGTGGTACGGAAATTGTATCTTTCTTCGCTCATAATCGGACTTTCAGCACAAAAAGTTAGTGGTTTGACGACAGCTTCACAATATCATTTTTTATTTGAACTGCAAGCGCCGCGTCGTTTTTTTGGTTCACCCAGTCGCCTTTTCCGTTTTTGCGGCGGCAAAGCACGGTGATCTGCGCGCCGTCGGGCGTCCGGACGGCGTTGATTTTCAGCTGTCTGTAGGGCGTTTCGGCGTCGTTGAACCATTCGGTCGTAATGAATCCGTCCTGCATCATTTCGACGGGATAGCGCGACATCACGGGCAGCGTCGATTGCCAAATCTTGCCGGCTTTGTTTTCGGCGCGTTCGGTTTTCGCGGGCGCGTCGGGCGTTTTCGCGGCTGTTTCGACGGCTTTTCCGTTTTCGCCGCCGCCCAGTTTGAACGTCAGCGCGTCCGCGCCGAACAGGCGGTCTTCCTCTTTGTATTCGGACGGGCGTTCATAGCGTTTGTCAACCCGTTCGGGGTATTCGTATTTGACGCCGCCGGCGCACGCGGCGACCGCCAGAACGACGGTCGGCAGTAAAATTTTTTTCAGCATTCCGTTTCTCCCTTTGACTGATGTTCATAGCACAGAAAGTCCGAAAATCCTAATGCAATTTTACGGCGCGCCCTCGCCTGAAAGCCAGCTGGCTTTTCGATGAAAACAATGCGAACGTGACAGGTGACGTTCTGCGAAGGAGGGACGATGAAAAAAGCATTCTGTTTAATGTTCGCGTTCGCGCTGTTTCGAACGGTCGATGGGTTCGCCGCGCCGGCGGTCGAACTGCGGCTGGGCGGGTACATGATGTTTTACGGCGCGTTCGCCGACCAGCGGAAAACGACGGTCGTCCCGACGCAAATATCCTATCCGCCGCTGACCGCGCGGACAAAGGCGGTCGGCGATTACAACAAAGCCGATTTGATGGGGGACGCCGAAATCTGGTTTTCGGGGGAACACGCGTTCGACGGCGAACGGAAAATCGCGGCGATGGTGCAGCTGAAAGGCGGCACGGATTCCGGCACGTCGACCCATGTGATCGACCAGACGTACATGACGTTCGATTCCGAAATCGGCAGAATCGTCGCCGGCAACGTGAAAAACGCGTCCAACATGCTAGCGGTGCGTTCCCCGACCGCCAGCCTGATCGGGTTTCAGGAAACCGACTTCACGCGCATGATCGCCGTCCCCGCGCTGTTCGCCTATAACAAGGCGACCTACGCGACGCTGGACGACATTTCGACGAAACTGGTCTACATCACCCCCGAAATCGGCGGGTTTTCGCTGGGCGTCGCGCTGATGCCGGGGAACAAGGTCAAGGGCAGGGACGCCGACAACCTGCTGATTCCGAACGACGGGCTGAAAATTTTTAAACGCGGCGCGGACGCGACGGCGCTTTACACGCGGAAATTCGGCAAAGTCCGCGCGGACGTTTCGGCGTCGCTGTCGGTCTACAAACCGAATTTCGCGGCGAACGGAATCGCCGACGCGGAAAAAAACGTGAACGAATACGGGGCGGGCGCGGTTTTCGCCGTTGAAAACTGGAGCTTCGGCGGATCGTATCATTTTGTCAATTCCCCGAAATCCGCCGCCCGAGCCGCCGCCGCCGTCCAAACCATGGGAGCGCATGGCGCGTCGTGGGAAACGGGCGTCAAGTATGAAAAGGGAAATTTCGCCGCCTCCGCCAATTTCATGCGGTCGCGCGCCGACAGCTTTACGGCGGACGGCATGGACGTCTACACGCAATGCCAGACGTCCGTCCGTTACGCGTTCGCGGAGGGCGCGGACGCGTTCGTCGACGCGGCGCGCCTGCGGTTCGACGCGGCGAATCCGGATTCCGCGCTGTCGAACAAAGGTTTCGCCGTCGCTCTCGGCGTGAATTTGACGTTTTAAAGGACGGCGCGGCATTATCTGTTTGCACGCGTTTGTCTTTTCGGTTAGGCTGTTTCAAATTTTTTACCGTAAAAGGGGGGAACAGCCTATGAAAAAAATCATGACAGCCGCCGTCGCGACCGCCGCGGCGTTCGGCGCGACCGCCGTCGCCGCGTCCGAATCGTTCGAATTTCAAACAAAGGGTTTTCTGACGTGGTACGCGGGATACGCCAACCAGAACGGCAGGGTGTACGAAGCGGGATCGAAGCGGGACGACACGGCGCCGAACATCGCTTTGAAACCGTCGGACGGCAGACTGGCGGGCTATGACAAGGCGTCGCTGGTCACGGACGGCGAGGTCGATTTCGTCGGGTCGTACAAATTCGACGAAGACAACAAGCTGTCGTTTTTCATGAGTCTTGACGTCATTCGCGGCGACGTCAATGTCGACCTCAGCTATTTCAGATGGGACGGCAAGATCGGGCGGTTTATCGTCGGCAATTCCAAAAACGTGTCGAACATGATGTCCGTTTCCGCCCCCGACGCCGGCACGCTGGGCATTCAGGATACCTACGCGACGAACTTGATCGCGCTTCCCTACGGTTTCGCGTGGAACCCCGCGACGTATTCCGTCATCGACAACGACACGGCGAAAGTGTCCTACATGACGCCGGAAATGGACTACGGCGCGGCGGGCACGCTGCAACTGGGCGCGACGGTCATGCCGTCCGACGCGGGATTGTCGTCCGGCGACGCCTTTTACGTTTCCGAAAAAACGCGCTTGAAATACGGGGCGAACGTCGCCGCGCTGTACACCAAGGACTTCGGCAAGTACGTCCTGACGGTCGGCGCGACCTACGCCTACACCAAACCGACGTTCGACGGCATGAGCTACAAGGATCAAATCGACGTCGAAGAAAAGAACGTTCACCAGTACGGCGGCGGCGTCAACGTCCAGCGCGGCAATTTGACCGTCGGCGGTTCCGTTAACTTTGTCAACGCGTCGGGCGACGTCGGGCGTCATTTCAACATCGGCGGACGCAACCTCGCCAAAGGCGTGACGTGGGATTTCGGCGTCGGCTACAACTTCGGACCCGTCGAAACCAGCGCCGGCGTCATTCAGTCGCGCGCGAACAGCTTTTTCGAAGACGGGAAAAAGGACGTTTTCACGCTGGGACTGGTCGCCATGCGCTATCACGTCGCCAAAGGCTTGTCCGTGTACGCCGAGGGCGGCTACATCAATTTCGATTCCGCGCGTCGGGACAAGGATTATTCCAACGATTCCCCGATCGTCGTGATCGGCGCGACCGTCAGATTTTAAGGGGTTGAAATGGACAAACTGGCGCAAGTTAAATCCGAAATCGCCAAAGCCGCGGAATACTGCGGTCGCAAAGCGGACGACGTGACGCTGGTCGCCGTTTCGAAAACGCGTCCGGCGGACGAAGTTCTGCCACTGCTGCGGGCGGGACATCGCGTGTTCGGCGAAAACCGCGTGCAAGAGGCGGCGGAAAAATACCCCGCCCTGCGCGAACGATACTCCGATTTGAAACTGCATCTGATCGGCGGACTGCAAACCAACAAAGTCAGGGAAGCCGTCGCGCTGTTCGACGTCATCGAATCCGTCGACCGCGTCGAACTGGCTGAAAAACTGGCGGCGGAAATGAAAAGGCAGGGGCGCGACCTGCCGTGTTTCGTTCAGGTCAACACGGGCGAAGAACCGCAAAAAAGCGGCGTTTCGCCGCGCGGCGCCGTCGCTTTGGTCGACAAATGCCGCGAATTGGGGCTGAACGTCGTCGGACTGATGTGCATTCCGCCCGCGGACGACGAACCGTCCCCGCACTTCGCTTTTTTGAAAAAGCTGGCGCGTCAGGCGGGGGTAAGGGAATTGTCCATGGGTATGAGCGCGGATTACCCCCTCGCCGTCCAGCAGGGCGCGACGTTCGTCCGCGTCGGAACGGCGCTGTTCGGGGCGCGCGATTATTCCAAAAAATGATTTGCGCCGTCAAACGGAACGGGGCGGAATGACACCGCCCCGTTTTGGTATTTGTGAAAACCACGTGCTAGGCAC